>JAJEHI010000076.1 GCA_022823775.1 Defluviicoccus sp.
GCGTGGGGTGAAAAACCCCCGATCACTCCTCGTGGACCAACCCGAACCCGCGGAAATCCGTCAAGCCAACGGGGTAAGAAAAATCTCAGCCCAGCCGGAGCCCTTGCTCAGAAAGCGGTTCCAAACAGCGCACATGCCTCAGCAGGTACTCAGGCGCTACGACGTACTGTTCGCGGTCGACGAGGTGATCTGCGGTTTCGGCAGGACCGGCAATTTCTGGGGCTCCCAGACCTTCGACCTCGAGCCCGATCTGCTGACGATGGCCAAGGCGCTGTCGTCCGGCTACCTGCCCATCGCCGCGGTCCAGGTCAACGAGAAGGTTTACCGCGGCATCGCCGAGGGAACGCATGCCCGCGGCACGCTGGGCCACGGCTTCACCTATTCTGGCCATCCGGTGCCGGCGGCGGTGGCGCTGGAAACGCTGGCGATCTACGACGAGATGGACCTGGTGGGACAGGTAGCCCGGACCGCGCCGCACTTGCAGAGAGGCGTTCGGGCGTTCGCCGACCATCCCCTCGTCGGCGAGGTCGCCGGAATCGGGATGGTGGCGGTGATCGAGCTCGTGGCGGACAAAACGACGGGGCGGCTGTTCGATCCCGTGGGGAAGGTCGGCTCCTATCTGATGGGGCGCGCCGAGGAACACGGGCTGATCGTCCGTGCGCTGGGCGACCGGGCCGCGTTTTCGCCGCCCCTGATCATCGCCGAGGACGAGATCGGCGAGATGCTGGCGCGCTTCGGCCGCGCGCTGGACGACACCGCAAGCTGGGTCGCGGATCAGGGTCTGACCTGACGCGAGTCCGCGGGGCGGCGCCCGAGTGCGTCGCAAAGACGCATTCACAGGCCGACGGGTGCGCCGTATTCTCCGGGGCGTGCCCTGTCCGGGTAGAAGGGTTATGGACTACGAACGTTTCTTTTCCGACCGCCTCGCACAGCTGCGGAGCGACGGTCGCTACCGCGTGTTCGCGGATCTCGAACGCCATGCCGGGGATTTCCCGACGGCTTCCCATCACGCCGGCGGCAGGGTGGAGGAAGTCACCGTCTGGTGCAGCAACGATTATCTCGGCATGGGCCAGCATCCCCAGGTGGTTGCGGCGATGCAGGAGGCGCTGGACAAGGTGGGCGCGGGAGCCGGCGGGACGCGCAATATCTCGGGGACCAGCCACTACCACGTCCTGCTGGAAGAAGAGCTGGCCGACCTTCACCGCGCCGAGGCGTCGCTCCTGTTCACGTCGGGCTATGTCGCGAACGAGGCGACGCTCGGCACGCTCGGCCAGACCATGCCGGGCTGCACGATCGTGTCGGACGCCCACAACCACGCATCGATGATCGCGGGCATCCGCTACAGCCGGGCGGACAAGAAGATTTTCCGCCATAACGACGTCGAGCATCTCGACCGGCTGCTCGGCGAATGCGACCCGGACGCTCCCAAGATCGTCGCCTTCGAATCGCTCTATTCGATGGACGGAGACTTCGCGCCGATCGGCGAGATATGCGATGTCGCCGGGAAGCACGGAGCGATGACCTATCTCGACGAGGTCCACGCGGTCGGGCTCTATGGCGAGCACGGCGCCGGCGTCGCCGAACGCGATGGGGTAATGGAGCGGATCGACATCGTGCAGGGAACGCTCGCCAAGGCTTTCGGTGTTGTCGGAGGATACGTCGCGGGCTCCTCCGCGATGGTGGATTACATCCGGAGCCACGCCTCCGGCTTCATCTTCACGACATCGCTTCCGCCCGCGATCGCCGCGGGCGCGCGGACGAGCATCCGCCACGTCAAGACGGCGGGCGAGCTGCGCGAACGCCATCAGGAACGCGCGCGGACGCTCAAGTTCCGGCTGCGGGCCGCGCGGCTGCCCCTGATGCCCTCGCCATCCCACATCGTGCCCGTCTTCGTGGGCGATCCGGCGCGCTGCAAGCAGGTGACGGACTCGCTGATGGAGCGGCACGGGATCTACGTCCAGCCGATCAACTATCCCACCGTTCCGATGGGCACGGAGCGCCTCAGGCTCACGCCGACGCCGCTTCACGACGATGCCGCCATGGACCGGCTGGTCGCCGCGCTCCAGGATGTGTGGAGCCTGCTGGATCTCAAATTCGCGGCCTGATTCGCGCGTTGGATCGATGGCGCGGCCGGACTCATCGCGCTAGGCTTGCCCGATGTTCAACGACAACTCGCTCCTGCCCAAGGAGGCCGTCAGGCTGGCGGCCCTCGGCATGGTGTGCGAACGACCGAAACGCTACGCCGAGCTCGCCAATGCCGTTCGCGACTTCACCAGCCGCATCGTCGGCCCGTCGCTGGACCTATTGGGAAGTTCGATCGAGCTGTTGAAGACCGAGGGGCTGATCGCCGGAGAAACCTCCGCGGAGGACTCGCCCCTACGGATAACCGAGGCCGGCCGCGCCCATCTTCACGACCTGCTGAAGAGCGCGGTGCGCGCGCCCAACTGCGATGTCGCCAGACTCGGGTTCGCGCTGAAGATTCGCTTCCTCCACCGTTTGTCGGCGGAGGAACAGCGAACCCAGACCGACAGCATGATCGAGACCTGCGAGGCGGAAATCGCCCGGCTCCGAGCGCTCGAGGATTCCGACCCGACGGACCCCGGCCACTTCGCCGGCTGGCTCCGTCACGACATCGATCTCGTCCGCTCCCGCAGGGACTGGCTGGAATCGTTGCGCGTGGAACTCTAGCCCGGATTTCTCACCGGTGTCATGGCCTGCGCGGCGCTGTCCGGCCGACAGGGCAGGAGAGCCGCGCGGCGCGATGCGGGGACATCGGGCTAGCGGGGAACCGGCCGATCAGAGGAGGTGCTGGCCGCCGGTGACGAAGACCTCCGTCCCCGTCACGTAGCCGAACTCCTCGTCGCACATTCGGTGAACGATGGCGGCCACCTCGTCCGCGCTGCCCATCCGATTGAGCGGGATACGCGGGATCAGAGCCTCGTACTCCGGACCCACCATCTCCGTCTCGATCTCGCCCGGCGCCACCGCGTTGACGCGCACGCCGAGCTCGGCGAACTCGACCGCGAGCTCCCGCGTCAACGCCGACAGCGCCGCCTTCGAGGTCGCGTAGGCGGAGCCCGCGAACGGGTGTCTCGCGTGCCCGGCGATCGAGGTGATGTTGACGATGGTTCCCCTGCCCCGGCTCAGCGCGCCGGCGAAGCCGCGCGCGAGCAGAAGAGGCGCGAACAGGTTCAGGTTGAACACGTCGCGCCAGCCGCCGATGTCTCCGTTCAGGCAGCCGAGACGTTCCTTGTAGTCGGTCTTGGGCGAGACGGCGGCGTTGTTGACCAGGGCGTGGAGTGCGCCGTCGCCGATATGTTCGTTCGCCGCGTCCACGAAACGGCGCAGGCTGTCCGGGTCCGCGAGATCCGTCGGGATATGGTGGGACCAGTTGGGATCGCGCTTGCAAGCCTCCGGCACCTCGTCGCGCGAGCAGGTGAGAATGCGCCACCCTGCCTCGCTGAAGCGCTTGACGGTCGCGTGGCCGATCCCCCGGCTGGCGCCGGTCAGAATCATCGAGCGGTGCGAGGCGGCGGCATCCGGCATGGTTCAGTGCGACAGCAGGACGGGAATCTTCGCGTGCGCCAGGATGTGCCGGGTTCTGCCGCCGAGGATGAGCTGGCGCAGCCGGCTCTGCGAATACGCGCCCTTGATCAGCAGATCCGCGCCGGCTTCGGCGGACTGTTCGAGAAAGGCGGCCCCGAGCTCGCTGGCCGCCGCCTCGAAACTCTGGATCTCGCAGGCGACCCCGTGCCAGGCGAGACGATGCCGGAGGTCGTCGGCGTCGATCGGGGAGACCTGCGCCGCCTTGGCGGACAGAACCGTCACCTTCTCGGCCTTTTCCAGCAACGGGATCGCGTCGGCGATCGCGCGCGCCGCCTCCGGACTTCCTTCCCAGGCGATGGCGATCGACTTGCCGAAACTGTCTCCCGCCACGGGCGGCGCCACGAGAATCGGACGTCCGGTGTCGAGCAGCGCCGCTTCGAGCGTGATCGGCGAGGGCAGCGCGGCGTCCTTGACCGGCCGGCCGACCGCGACGATGTCGTAGACGCGTCCTCTTGTCGCGACCACCTCGTCCTCTCGTCCGACGATGGACTGCCACGAAATCGAAACCCCCGATCCTTTCTTCGGCTCGTCGGCGACGCGGAGTCCGTTGTCGGCCGCGAACTTGTCGAACATTTCCCGGGAGCGGGTCTCGCGCTCGCCGCCTTCGCGCTCGGTGACGTCCATGATCTCCTCGATCATGGAGCCATCCATCCCCTCGCCCGTATAGGGAACGAGGCCGCGCGGGTCCGGGCGCACGTGAAGCACGTCGATATGGGCTTCGAAGGCCCGCGCCAGGTAAAGCGAGGTCTGCAGGATCGAAAGGCCGATTTCCGGCGCGCCGATCGGAGCGAGAACCGTCCTGTACCGCATCGACTACCTCGTGTTTCCCGGCCACAGGTTCCGCAAGCCCTTATATCGGAGCCTGCCCGATCCCGATAGCGGCAAATTCTCCGTGCCGCCGTCCCGGTCAGGGGAACAGCTGCGTCATCTTCCACTCATCCCGCCCGTCCCGCCGGTACAGCTTGCGCTCGTGAAGGCGGAACGGCCGGTCGCGCCAGAATTCGATCAACTCCGGCAAGACGCGGTAGCCGGTCCAGTGCGGCGGGCGCGGAACGGTGCCGAGGCCGAACCTGGCGGTGAACCGGGCGACCCGCTTCTGCAACTCGAAGGCGCCGCCCATGGGACGCGACTGGTCGGATGCCCAGGCGCCGATCTGGCTGCCCCGGGGGCGGGTGGCGAAATAGGCATCCGCCTCTTCGTCCGACACCCGCTCGGCCGTGCCGTCGATCCGCACCTGACGGCGGAGCGACTTCCAGTGGAACACCAGGGCCGCGCGGCGGGTCTCGTCCAGCTCGATCCCCTTGCGGCTCTCGACGTTGGTGTAGAACACGAAACCTGCGGAATCGGCGCCCTTGAGAAGCACCATCCTGGCGGAGGGCGTGCCGTCCGCCGCCACTGTCGCGAGGGTCATTGCCGTCGGTTCGTCGGGCTCGGCCGCCTCGGCCTCCGCGAGCCAGGCATTGAACAGGACGATCGGATCCTCGACCTGGGCGGGCACGCGAACCCCTCTTGTAGAGAATCCGAAACTAGCCGATATAGGAGCGGCAAGGCAACGGACCGTCCGTCGCGCGCGAGGCGGCGCGGACCCGGTGGGAAGAGGAACGAAGAATGGACATTGTCAAGGGCACGGTAGCGGCAGTCGCCATCATTGGGCTCCTCGGCTGCAGCGGGGGCGAAAAGGAAAGGGCCGGCACCATGATCGGCGCGGGGCTGGGCGCTCTCGCCGGCGCCCATGTCGGCAAGGGCAAGGGAAAGCTCATCGCCGTCGCGGTCGGCACCCTGGCCGGAGCGGCGCTGGGCGGCGAGGTCGGCAAATCGCTCGACCGCGCGGACCGGCTCGCGATGCAGCGCTCTACCCAGACCGCGCTGGAGAAAAACAAGACGGGCAGCGCGAGCACCTGGCGCAACCCCGATTCGGGGAACGAGGGGACGGTGAAACCGACCCGGACATACCGGACCCAATCCGGACAGTATTGCCGCGAGTACCAGCAGACGATCACCGTCGGGGGCAAGACCGAAACGGGATACGGACGCGCCTGCCGTCAGCCCGACGGGTCCTGGCGAATCGTCAGCTGAGGACCACGATACCGCCTTCGCGCGCGCCGCGAAGGCGGAGGCGGTTGGACGGGCAGACGGCTTGGTGTAGCATGCCGTACCCCCACCGCCGCGGGGGTTTTTTGTATCGAGACTTGCCGAGCGAGGGTTGAATGTCCCGGTCCGAGCGCCTGCTGGACGGCAAAAAGGGGCTGATCATGGGGGTCGCCAACGAGCGTTCGATCGCCTGGGGAATCGCTCGCTCGGCCGCGTCCCACGGCGCCGATCTTGCCTTCACCTACCAGAACGACGCGCTGGCCAAGCGGGTGGGTCCTCTTGCCGAATCGGCCGGCTCTTCGTTTCTCCTGCAATGCGACGCCGCCGACCCGGACAGTCTCGACGATGTCTTCTCCGCGCTGGAGCAACGGTGGAGCACGCTCGATTTCGTCGTCCACGCGATCGCTTTCTCGGACAAGGGGGAGTTGAAGGGTCGCTACGTCGATACCTCGCCCGAGAATTTCGCGATGACGATGAACGTCTCCTGCTATTCCTTCACCGCGGTCTGCCAGCGGGCCTCCCGGCTGATGCCGGAGGGCGGGAGCCTGCTCACCCTCACCTACGCGGGCGCGGAGCGGGTGATGCCCCACTACAACGTGATGGGCGTCGCCAAGGCCGCGTTGGAGGCGAGCGTGCGCTACCTCGCGGCCGATTTCGGCAACGACAGCATCCGGGTGAACGCGATATCCGCCGGACCGATCAAGACCCTCGCCGCGTCGGGCATCGGCGATTTCCGCTATATCCTCAAGTGGAACGAGCTCAACGCGCCGCTCAAGAGAAACGTGACGATCGACGATGTGGGCGGAGCCGGAGTCTATCTCCTGTCCGATCTTTCGAGCGGGGTGACCGGCGAGGTTCACCATGTCGATTGCGGCTACCATGTCGTCGGGATGAAGGCCGCGGACGCCCCCGACATCGCGACCGTGACCTAAGGGCCGTGCCGTCGGCTTCGATCGATGTCTTTCAACACGCAGGGACGGATATTCCGCTTCACCACCTGGGGTGAAAGCCACGGGCCGGCGATCGGCTGCATCGTGGACGGGACGCCGCCCGGGATCGCGCTCGCCGAGGCGGATATCCAGGTCTGGCTCGACAAGCGGCGGCCCGGGCAAAGCCGTTTCGTCACCCAGCGGCGGGAACCCGATGCGGTCGAAATCCTCTCGGGCGTGTTCGAAGGGCGGACCACGGGAACGCCGATCTCCCTCCTCATCCGCAACCGGGATGTACGGTCGAAGGACTATACGGACATCAAGGACAAGTTCCGCCCGGGACACGCCGATTTCACCTATCTGCGGAAGTACGGCCGGCGCGACTATCGGGGCGGCGGCCGTTCCTCGGCGCGTGAGACCGCCTGCCGTGTCGCCGCCGGCGCCATCGCGCGCAAGGTGCTGGGCCGCAGGGTGCGGATCCGGGGCGCCATGGTCCAGATGGGCGACCGTGCGATCGACCGGTCGAACTGGGACTGGAAGACCGTCGACAAGAACCCGTTCTGGTGCCCTGACGAGGAAGCCGCGGAAAGCTGGTCGGAGTATCTCGATTCGGTCCGCACCGCCGGCTCCTCGGTGGGCGCGGTGATCGAGGTAACGGCGAGCGGCGTCAGACCCGGGCTGGGGGCGCCGATCTACGGCAAGCTCGATGCCGACCTCGCGGCGGCGATGATGGGCATCAACGCGGTCAAGGGAGTCGAAATCGGCGCCGGGTTCGACGCGGCCGCGCTCAGCGGCGAGGAAAACGCCGACGAAATGCGGATGCGGCGCGGCAAGCCTGTATTCCTGTCCAACAACGCGGGCGGCATTCTGGGCGGTATCTCGACCGGGCAGGACATCGTGGTCCGTTTCGCCGTCAAACCGACGAGTTCCATACTCTCGCCCAGGCGAACGGTGACGGTCGACGGGAACAACACGGAGATTTCCACACGCGGCCGGCACGACCCCTGCGTCGGCATCCGCGCGGTCCCGGTCGGCGAAGCGACGATGGCCTGCGTGCTGGCAGACCACCTGCTCCACCACCGCGCGCAGTGCGGCTGAGGCGGGGCGGCCGCCGCCTCTACCCCCGTTCGCCGGCGATCAGGTATTCGCGGTTGCCGCCGGCGCCCTCGATGGGGCTTTCCACGATGCCGAGCACGCGCCAGCCGTCCTGCCGCGCAAGCCAGGCGGAAACCCGTTCGCACGCCGCGGCCCGCGCGGCCGCATTCCTGACGATTCCTCCTTTCCCGACCTCGTCCCGGCCGACCTCGAACTGGGGCTTGATCAGCGCGACGAGCCGGGCGCCCGGACCGGTCAACGAGAGCGGCGCCGGCAACACGGTCTCGAGCCCGATGAAGCTCGCGTCGCAGGTGACGATATCGACGGGTTCCGAAACATGCGCCGGACCGATATAGCGCGCGTTCAACCGGTCCAGCACGACCACGCGGGGGTCCTGGCTCAGCCGCCAGAGAAGCTGTCCGCGCCCGACATCCACCGCATAGACCCTGGCCGCGCCGTGCGCCAGCAGGACATCGGTGAAACCGCCGGTCGAAGCGCCGACGTCGAGCGCGGCCGCGCCGGTCGCGTCGATGTCGAAATGGCGCAGCGCATGATCGAGCTTGAAACCGCCCCGCGATGCCCAGAGACTCTCGGCGCCTCTCAGTTCGAGGTCCAGGTCGGATCGAACGGAATGGCCGGGTTTGTCGAGCCGCTTGTCGCCGGACCAAATCCGGCCCGCGCGGATGAGTGCCTGGGCCTGCGTCCGACTCTCGGCCAGGCCGCGCGCCTCGACGAGCGCGTCGAGCCGGCTCTTGTCAGGCGCGCCCGGCTTCCGCCGTGACGGTCTCGCCACGTCCCAGCGCCTCCAGAGCCGTGGCGACGATGTGCCGCGCGTTCAACCCCGCCGCCTCGTACTGGAGCGGCGGCTTGTCCTGGTCCAGGAACAGGTCGGGCAGCACCATCGGGCGTATCCTGAGCCCGCCGTCCAGCACCTGCCTGAGCGCCAGCATGTGCAGCACCTGAGATGCGAAGCCGCCGATCGACCCTTCCTCGATGGTGATCAGAACCTCGTGCTCGCGCGCAAGGCGCAGGACCAGGTCTTCGTCGAGCGGTTTGGCGAAACGGGCGTCGGCGACGGTTGTGGAAATGCCCTTTGTCGCTAGCTCTTCGGCCGCCTTCAACGCCTCGTACAAGCGGGCGCCGTAGGAAAGGATCGCGATGGTCGTGCCCTCGCGCATGACCCGGCCCTTGCCGATGGGCAGCACCTCGGCCTCTTCGGGCATGTCGACCCCGAATCCATCTCCGCGCGGATAGCGGAGACCCGACGGCCGGTCGTCGATCGCAACCGCCGTCTTGACCATATGGACCAGCTCGGCCTCGTCCGCCGCGGCCATCAGCACCATCCCGGGCAGGCAGCCAAGATAGGCGATGTCGAACGCGCCGGCGTGGGTCTGGCCGTCGGCGCCGACGAGCCCGGCGCGATCCATCGCGAACCGCACCGGCAGGCTCTGGATCGCCACGTCATGGACGATCTGGTCGAAGGCGCGCTGGAGGAAGGTCGAATAGATCGCCGCGAAGGGCTTCATGCCGTCGGCGGCGAGTCCCGCGGCGAACGTCACGGCATGCTGTTCGGCGAGCCCAACGTCGAACGCGCGATGCGGAAACGCCTTCTCGAACGCGTCGACGCCGGTGCCGGAGGGCATCGCGGCGGTGATGGCGACGATCTTGTCGTCCTTCTCCGCCTCGGCGATCAGGCTGTTTGCGAACACCTTCGTGAAGGACGGGACGTTGGTCTTGGGCTTGTCCTGGACGCCGGTGACGACCTCGAACTTGGAAACGCCGTGATACCGGTCGGCCGATTCCTCCGCCGGGGCATAGCCCTTGCCCTTTACCGTGACCACGTGGACCAGGATCGGCCCCTCGGCCTGGTCGTCGCGGACGTTGCGCAGCACCGGCAGCAAATGGTCGAGATTGTGGCCGTCCACGGGCCCGACATAGAAGAAGCCGAGCTCCTCGAACAGCGTCCCCCCGGTCACCAGACCGCGGGCGTACTCCTCCGCCCGCTTCACGCCGCGCTCGACCGCGCGCGGGAACCTCTCGGCGATATGATGGGCCACGTCGCGCAGGCCGCGATAGCTCTTCGACGAGATCAGCCGCGACAGATAGCCGCTCATCGCGCCGACCGGCGGCGCTATCGACATGTCGTTGTCGTTGAGGATCACGATCAGCCGGCTGTCCAGCGAGCCGGCGTGATTGAGCCCCTCGTAGGACATCCCGCCGGTCAACGCGCCATCTCCGATCACGGCGACGACACGGTTGTTTCTGCCCTGGAGATCGCGGCCGACCGCGAAGCCGAGACCGGCCGACACGGATGTCGAGGCGTGCGCGGCGCCGAACGGGTCGTATACGCTCTCCGACCGCTTGGTAAAGCCGGACAGCCCGCCGCCCTGCCGGATCGTGCGAATGCGGTCGCGCCGACCGGTGAGGATCTTGTGCGGATAGCACTGGTGGCCGACATCCCAGATCAGGATGTCTTCCGGCGTATCGAACAAGTGATGGAGCGCGACCGTGAGCTCCACGACGCCAAGCCCGGCGCCGAGATGTCCGCCGGTGGTCGATACCGCATCGACCATCTCGGCCCGCAACTCGTCGGCCACCGCCCGCAATTCTCGGGCGGACATGTCCCGGAGGTCGCGCGGCCAGCGGACCTCGTCCAGATGGGGAGTGTCAACAGCCATTGTCAGTCCCTCGCCGCTCAGTTCCTGCGCTGGAGCACGAACGTCCCGAACGCACGCAGAGGCTCCGCCTCGGGGCCGAAGCCGTCGAGACGGGCAATTGCCCGGTCGACCAGCTTGCGTGCTTCGCCCTTCGCTCCCTTGACGCCCAGGGCGGCCACGAACGTCGCCTTGCCCGCCGCCGCATCCTTTCCGACCTTCTTGCCGAGCGCCGCCTCGTCCCCGGTCACGTCGAGCAGGTCGTCGACGATCTGAAACGCCAGCCCGATGTCGTAGCCGTATGACCGGAACGTGTCCCGCACCGCTTCGGAGCACCCGCCCAGGATCGCGCCCGCTTCGCAGCTGAAGGCGATGAGCGCGCCCGTCTTCATGCGCTCCAGCAGGGCGATCAGGTCGAAATCGGTTGCCCCATGCTGCGCCGCGAGGTCGATCATCTGGCCGCCGACCATGCCACGCCCTCCCGACGCTTCGGAAAGCGCGCGCACGAGCTCGGTCCTCGTCGCGGCGGACGGGTGGGTGGCTTCGTCCGCGAGAACCTCGAAGGCGCCGGTCAGCAGGGCATCCCCGGCGAGAATCGCCGTCGCCTCGTCGAAGGCGACGTGACAGGACGGCTTGCCGCGCCGCATGTCGTCGTCGTCCATCGCGGGCAGGTCGTCATGGAGCAGGGAATAGGCGTGGATCATCTCGACCGCGGCCGCGACCCGGAGCGCGCCCGAATCGTCGGCGCGGGCGAGCCCGGCACCGGTCCTGACCAGAAACGCCCGCAACCGCTTGCCGCCGCCCAGCGCGCCGTAGCGCATCGCCTCGTAGAGCCGCGCCGCCGGGCCCTCGGGCTCCGGCAGCTCCCGGCGCAGCACGTCTTCCACCGCCATGGCGGTGTCCGCCATCGCACCAGCAAGGTCGGTATCGATCAGCACCTCAGCCAAGGTCGGCAGGCTCCAGACCGGCGGGTTCCGAGCCTTCGAAGGCGATCTTCTCGATTCGCGCCTTGGCTTCGCCCAGCTTCTTCTCGCAATGGGTCTTCAGGGCGATGCCGCGCTCGTAGGCGCCGATGGCATCGTCGAGCTTCGCCTCGCCGCTTTCGAGCGTGCGAACGATCGCCTCGAGCTGCTCCAGGGCGTCCTCGAACGAAAGACTGGATATGTCGTCGGTCAAGTTTCGTCGGTCCGCTGATTCGTCTGCGCTCCGTCGCAAACCCTAGCCCTACGCCGGTTGTCCGACAAGACGAGACTTCCTTTCCCCATATCTAACAAAAACTTATGGGATCAGGCTGTCATCAGGACACCGACATGGGCGGCGACGCTCGCCGCCAGGGCATCGAGATCGTAGCCGCCTTCCAGCGTCGCCACGAGACGGCCTCCGCATACCTCGTCCGCGATCCCGCACAGCCGTTCCGTCACCCAGGAGTAGTCGTCCTCCACCAGGCGGAGCGTCGCCAGGGGGTCGCGTTCGTGGGCGTCGAACCCGGCCGAGACCAGGATCAGATCCGGGGCGAAGTCCTTCAGCGCCGGGAATACGCCGCGCTCCATTCCAGCGCGGAACTCGGCCGAGCCCGATCCCGGTCGCAGCGGCACGTTGACGACGTTGCCGCAGCCCGTCTCCTCGGCCCGGCCGGTGCCCGGGTAGAGCGGAAATTCATGGGTGGAGGCGAAGAAGAGCGAAGGGTCGGCCTCGAACATGGCCTGCGTTCCGTTGCCGTGATGCACGTCGAAATCGACCACCGCGACCCGGTCCGCGCCGAGTTCCTCCCGCGCATGGAAGGCCCCGACGGCAACGTTGTTGAACAGGCAAAAGCCCATGCTCCGCTCTGCCTCGGCGTGGTGTCCGGGCGGGCGGACGGCGCAGAACGCATTGTCCGCATCGCCGGCCATCACGGCTTCCACCGCGGCCACCATCGCTCCCGCCGCCCGGCGCGAGGCCTCGCCGGAATCGGCCGACATCACGGTGTCCGGATCGACTCTCACCCTACCCTCCGCCGGCACCGCATCCAGCAGCGCCTCGACGAAGGAGGCGGAATGGGCGCGCGCCAGCTGGTCGGGCTCCGCCTCCGGCGCCTCGCGGCGATCGAGGGCGGCGAAGGTCTCGGCGGACAGCGCCTCCATCACCGCGCGAATCCGGTCCGGGCGCTCGGGATGGCCCCGGCCCGTGTCGTGCCTGGCCGAGCTGTCATGGTGGAGCAGCAGTGTCGTCATCCCTTACCCCTTCCGTCCCAAGACCGGACGCGCCTACAGCGTATCGACGGGAACCTTGAGATAGGAGGTTCCGTTGCTCTCCGGCGGCGGCATGCGCCCTCCCCGGATATTGACCTGGACCGCGGGAACGATCAGCCGCGGCAGGGAAAGCTCCGCATCGCGGCCGGAGCGCATGGCGACATAGCTCTTCCGACTCACACCGTCGCGGCAATGGATGTTGCTTCGGCGCTGTTCGTCGACGGTCGTCTCCCAGGCGAATTCGCGTGATCCGCCGGCGCCGTAGTCGTGGCACATGAACAGGCGGGTATCCACCGGCAGGGAGAGGATCCGGCGGAGCGAGTCGTACAGGGTCTCCGCGCAGCCGCCCGGGAAATCGGCGCGCGCGGTGCCCGAATCCGGCATGAACATCGTGTCCCCCACGAATGCCGCATCGCCGAACACGTAGCAGGCGCAAGCCGGGGTATGGCCGGGAGTAAACATGACCCTTCCGTCGATGCCTCCGATCGAAACCGTATCCCCGTCCTCGAACAGCCGGTCGAAATGCGAAGCGCCGCCGGCCAGCTCGTCCCCGATATTGAACAACGCGCCGAAAGTCCTCTGCACCTCCGAAACGCCCGCGCCGATCCCGGTCTTGCCGCCGAGGCGCTTCTGAACATGGGGCGCGGCCGTGATGTGATCGGCGTGGACGTGGGTTTCCAGGATCCAGTCGACGACAAGGCCCTCCCGCTGGACGGCCGCGATCAGCGTGTCGGCGGACCCGGTCGCGGTGCGGCCCGAAGCGGGATCGAAATCGAGCACCGGATCGATGACCGCCGCGCGGCCGGTTTCGGGATCCGAGACGACATAGGAGATCGAATTGGTGGCTGGATCGAAAAACCCGTCGACCTTCGGCGTCATGCGTCCTCCCCTTCCGATGCGAGCCGGCCGAAGGGAAAGTCTACAACATCCGTCGCCGGGCTTGAGCCCCGGCGTCCCATTTCTTCGGTTCATTCGTATGCAGGCGGGCCGGTGCGCCGTCTTTCCGGCCGTGACGCGTCAGGGCGCCGTGCAGACGGACAAAAGACGCCGGAAACAGGACGCTAGTCTACGGCGCCGTCGTAATACGCCTGCAGGATGGCGACCACGCCGTCGCGGCTGTACTCCGGCGGAATCGTCTCACGGTTGGCGAACATCTCGCGCAGCCTCGTGCCGGAGATGCGGAGCTTTCCGCCGTCGCCTTTCGGACAGTCCCGCCCCGCGGTGTCGCCCGTCGCCACCGCGGCCACGCCGCGATAACGCTCCTCCTCGGGCAGCGCATCCTCCCCGCCGTCGGCGAAGCACACGTTTCCGGTCGCCATGCCCCCGCAGTCGAAGCAATAGAACGTGTCGTCGATCTTAAGAGGCCGGATGGCGAGGCTGTCGGCGCCGATCTCGTCGAAGATACGGTGGGCATCGTAGGGGCCGTAATAGGCGCCGACCCCGGCATGGTCGCGTCCCACCACCAGGTGCGAGCAGCCGAAATTCTGACGGAAAAGCGCATGGAGGAGCGCTTCGCGAGGTCCGGCATAGCGCATCTCGATGGGGTAACCGGCCTGAATCACCCTTCCTTCCGCGAAGTGGTTGGCGACCAGCCAGTCGATCGCGCGAACCCGAACGTGGGCCGGGATGTCGCCTTCCTTGAGCGCACCGAGCACCTGGTGGATGAGCACCCCGTCGCAAACCTCGATGGCGACCTTGGCGAGAAACTCGTGGCTGCGGTGCATGGGGTTGCGGGTCTGGAAGGCAGCGACGGTCGACCAACCCTTGTCCGCGAACAGCGCACGGGTCTCGTCGGGACGGAAGTAAAGCCCCCTGTAGGTCTCCGGGAAGTGGCCCTCGGAGAGGACCGAGACCGGACCGGCCAGGTTGACCGCGCCCTGCGCCAGGACCTTGGCGACGCCGGGGTGGGCCTCGTCGGTCGTGCGGTAGACCTCGCGGCATTCGAGGTCCTTGTCGATGGCGTATTTCTCGGTCACCGCGAGGATGCCGAGGATCTCTCCGTCCCCGCCCGTCAGCGCGACTTCGTCGCCGACCGCCACGGCGAAGTCCCCGCCGCAGGAAAGGGTGATGGGCAGCGGCCAGAACAGCCCGTTCTCCAGACGCATGTCGAGGCACGCGCCGCGCCAGTCGGCCTCGCCCATGAAGCCCTCGAGCGGGGAATACGCCCCCATCGCGAGCATGAAAAGGTCCGAAACCTCGCGGCTCGACAAAGACAGTTTCTTCAGGCCCCGCGCCTTCTCGAGCGCATCCGCCCGCTCCTCCTCGGCGAGCAGCAGCGGATTGAGGCCGGCGTTGCCGTGCGGGGCAATCAGTGTCGACATGGGTCGTCGTTGCGGCGAGAAACGGGGCTAGTCGACGATGTGATAGACGGGGGCCTTCTCCATGGCCCACTCCTTCGATTCCCGGTCGTACCTGGACAGGGTGAAGCAGTGCCAGTCGGTGTCGTCCAGCCTGGGATGATCGGCCCGATAGTAGTATCCCGGCCACCGCGTTTCCGTCCTGAACATCGTGTGATGGGTCACCGCCTCCGACGCCAGGACCCGGTGTTGCAGCTCCCACGCCCGCTGGAGCTGGTGAAGGTCTTCCGCCCCGAGACAGTCGAGGTCCTCCTTCAGCATGCCGAGCAATTCCAGCCCGCGGGTGAGCATGGGCTCGTTCGTCGTGTAGTGGGCGCCGATCCCGCCGACATACTCGTCCATTATCTTTTCGAGACGCTGAAGCCCGTGGATGGGCAGTATGTAGCTCGGCGACACCGTGCCCTCGACGATCTCGTTGCGGCCGACCCGGTAGTTCTCCAACGGCTGGAAGACCGTCTTCCTGAGGTCCTCGTACTCCTTCTCGCTGACCTGGGGCCGCTCGGTCTTAAGGTCATTGACGTAGTTGACCGCCGCCTTGCCGGCGATCCGCCCCTCGGTGAAGGAACCCGACGAGAACTTGTGGGCCGTGCCGCCGATCGTGTCGCCCGCGCCGAACAGGCCGTCGACCGTCATCATCCGGTTGTAGCCCCACTGGTACCCGTCCGGCGCGTAATCCTCCGGCCCGCTCGCCCAGGCGCCGGAGCAGGTGGCATGCGAGCCCATCACATAGGGCTCCGACGTGGTCAGCTCCGGATTGGTGTGCTTGGGATCGATGTTCTGGGACGCCCAGACGACGGCCTGCCCGATCGTCATGCCGAGGAAATTCTCCCAGCCCACCTGCTCCTTGTGCGGGTCCTGGAAGGCCTCGGTGGTGACCATGCGGATCGGCCCGCGGCCGGCCTTGACCTCCTCCAGAAGCGCGTGGTTGCGGAGACAGGTCGGCACCGGATGCCGGTCGACATAATCGCCCACCAGCTCCTTGGTGTGGTCGTACCACCTGGATTCGTATTCCTCGCCGTAGGCGTTCTGAGTGTAGGTCTTGAGGTGGAGGAAATACGCGCCGACCGGGCCGTAACCGTCCTTGAACCGGGTCAGGACGATGCGGTTTTCCATTTGGGTCATCTTCGCGCCGGCAAGGATGGGCAGCGCATAGGCGGAGGCGCTGCTCCAGGGCGCGTACCAGGTCCGGCCCATGCCCTCGCCGACCGCGCGCGGCTTGAAGATATGCGACGCGCCGCCGGCGGAGACGATCACCGCCTTGGCCCGGAAGACGTAGAACTCCCCCGTGCGCACGCTGAAGCCGACGGCGCCCGCCACGCGGTTGGGCTTCGTTGCGTCCGTCAACAGGTGGGTGACCATGATCCGGTTGTAGACCTCGGTGGCCGCCTTGCGCGCGGCCTCCGCGACGATCGGCTTGTAGCTCTCGCCGTGGATCATGATCTGCCACTTGCCTTCGCGCAGATAGCGCCCGGTCTCCGGGTCCTTCATGATCGGAAGGCCCCATTCCTCGAACTTGTGCACCGTGGAATCGACATGCCGGGCGATGTCGTAGCCGAGATCCTCCCGCACCAGACCCATCAGGTCGTTGCGGCAGTAACGGACATGGTCCTCGGGCCGGTTCTCGTCCCACTGCATGCCCATGTAGCAGTTGATCGCGTAGAGACCCTGGGCCACGGCGCCGCTGCGCTCGATGTTGGCCTTCTCGACACAGACCACCTTCAGGTCGCGGCCCCAGTATCCGGCTTCGTAGGTCGCTCCGCAGCCGGCCATACCGCCGCCGACGACCAGGATATCGGCGTCCACGAAAACCGTTTTCCGACGGGAGAACGAACGCACTAGACGACTCCCTGCTTGAACTTGTCCGGCGTCAGCACGGGCAGCGCCTCGATGTGGAGCGCGTCCGGCTCGTGCGCGAGTTCCTGGGATTTCATCGCGTCCTCGGTGGGCGCGTCGTAATCGGCCGGCGCCTTGATCGATCCCCATGGCGTGGTGCGGATCGGGGAGACGAAATTCTTCTCGGTGCCGTCGCGGAACTTGATCTTCCAGGAGATGGTGCCCTTCGTCTCTTCGCGCAGCGCCCGGACGCTGTGGCCGAGGGGAGCGAAGTCCGCGT
Source organism: Defluviicoccus sp. (assembly GCA_022823775.1). GTDB lineage: Bacteria > Pseudomonadota > Alphaproteobacteria > MPNO01 > MPNO01 > MPNO01. The sequence goes on from JAJEHI010000076.1 coordinate 17,077, forward strand.
AGCCGCGGGCGTCGATCGCGTTCTGCGGGCAGGCCTTCACGCAGGAATAGCATTCCCAGCACATATTGGGCTCGATGTTGTAGGCCCGCCGATAGGTGGTATCGATGTGCATGATGTCGGACGGGCAGATGTCGACGCAGTATCCGCAGCCGTCGCATCGGGTCATGTAGACGAATGTCGGCATGGGGTTCGCTTGACTCCTCTTTCGCAGACCGACGGCGCGCCGATCAGTAGTGGCTGGGCCGTTCGCGGGCGCTGCCGAACGTCTCGGGCTTGTCAGCGGGAGCCGGCAGATTGCTCCTGGAGCCGGTCGCCTCGGATACCCGTTTCTCGAACGCCGCCGCGGGCTTGAAGAACATGTGCGAGAACTTGGACCACGGGACGGATCCGAACAGCACCGTCGTCGCGGCGACGTAGAGGCCCAGGAACACGATCATCCACGAGCTCTCCGCCGCCTGCAGCCCCGCCCAGATCAGCCCCAGCGTCGTGCTGGCGAGAAGCGAGAGGATGAAAAGGTCCGCGCGCACGAGCCGGAGCGGCGTATGGCCCTCGGCCGCCACATCCACCCGGATGAAGAACCAGAACCAGTAGCCGCCGGCGCAGACCAGCAGGGCGCCGACGACCCACAAGAGAGGCAGGATGGCGGGGGTCTGCGTGGCCGGCGTCGGGTACCAGAACACCATGACGAAGGTGGCAATCACATAGGCCAGGAAGCCGTACATCGTCAGCAGATGGGCGACCCGGCGGCGTCCGGGGCCGAATTCGGCGGACGTCAGCCCCTCCGACAACGCGGTCTGGATCGCGATCCCGGCGATCTGCCCGCCGCCGACCCGCCGCGCGCCCTGGTTCTTCGATTTCCGCCAGGCGGCGAAGAAATAGGTGGCGCTGCCCTTGTGCCAGATATCGAACAGGGTGCCGCCCACGACGAAGACGATCATCACCACGACATAGGCCTGCATGACGGCGGGCGATACGGACGCCGAGAGCGCGGCGAAGGGATTGCTGGTCAACACGCGATTGCCCCCGATGTCAGCCTGTTGCGATCGTTCCCGAAGCGGCGTTTTCGCTGCGCCGCCGGCAGGGATACCATCTTTCGATCCGAGGAAATGTCAAGCCGAGCCGGGCGCCGGGCGGCGGCGGAACGGAAAGGGGCCCGGATGCTCGACCAGGGGCAGGGTATGGGTAACCATGCCGATCCCGGGGCTCCACACATGAAGGAATCCGGCGGCCGGTTCGAGCACGAGATTGAGGTCGCTGTCGGGACGCAGGTCGAGCGGCATGTGAAACGCCGTCGACGGCGCCACGCAGGCGAGCGTACCGGCGAAACGGCGCTGGATGGCCCGGTGCAGATGCCCGCACAACACCCGCTCGACGTTCTCGTGCCTGCCGACGATCCCGGTGAACGCATCGGCCCCCTCGAAGTCCTGGCCGTCCATGAAGGGCACGCCCGTCTTGAATGGCGGGTGGTGCATCAGGATCACGGTCGGGCGGTCCGGCGCCTCGTCCAGGCGATCCTCCAGCCACGCCAGGCGCTCGGCACACATCTCGCCGGTCTTGGCGCCTTCCTTGAGCGTGTCGAGCGCGAGGAAGCGCACCGGCAGGTCCTCGACGGCGTAGTGGAGGAACGCGCCGTTCTTCGGCAGGTAGCCGGTATCGGCGAAGGCGGCGCGGAAGTTTGCGCGGTCGTCGCGATTGCCGGGGATCAGGTAGACGGGCACCGGAAGAGGGTCGAGCAGGCGACGAAGCTGGGCATAGGATTCGGCGTCAGGGGAGTCGACGAGATCGCCCGTCACGAACACCGCGTCGGCCGGAGGATCGAGAGCGGACAGGCGTTCGACGGCGCTGGCAAGGCCAACGGCGGTATCCGCCACGTCGTGGGCGAGATCGCCCTCGGGCCGGAGGTGTATGTCGGAAATATGGGCGAAGATCATGGACGCGGGAAACTACCACGGTGTTATGCTGGGACCCAAATCGCAAGGATCGAGGAGCCACACATGTGCGACGAAACGACTGCCCGCGACGAGGATGAATTCCTGCGCGGATCCGGAAACCTGACCCGGCGCGGATTCGGGACGCTGTCGGTCGGAACGGGCGTGGCCATGCTGTTGCCGCGGACCGCGGGCGCGGTCGATGTGACGGCCCGGAACGTCGAGATTTCGACGCCGGACGGCACGGCCGATTGCCACTTCGTGCACCCCGCGAGCGGTTCCCATCCGGGCGTACTGATCTGGCCGGATGCGCTCGGTCTCAGGCCCGCGTTCGAACGGATGGGGCGGCGGCTGGCCGAATCGGGATATTCGGTTCTGGTCGTCAACCCCTATTACCGCAAGGTAAAGGCGCCGATCCTGCCGGAGGGCGCCACGTTCCGCGACGAGGCGACGCGCAACAAGGTCTTTCCCCTGATGCGTTCGCTGACCCCCGAGGTCACCGTGGCGGACGCCAAGGCCTTCGTCAGCTTCCTCGACGCCCAGAAATCGGTGGCGAGGGACCGCAAAATGGGGACGACGGGCTACTGCATGGGCGGTTCGATGACGATGCGGACCGCGGCGGCGTTCCCCGAGCGAATCGGTGCCGGCGCCTCGTTCCATGGCGGCCGGCTCGTGACCGACCGGCCCGACAGCCCCCATCTGCTGGTGCCCAGAATCCGCGCGCATTACCTGTTCGCGATCGCGGAGAACGACGACAAGAAGGAACCGAACGCCAAGACCGCGCTGCGGGAAGCGTTCGGCGCCGCGAAACTTCCGGCCGAGATCGAGGTCTACGCCGGGACCCTGCACGGCTGGTGCCCGCCGGATTCGGCCGTCTACAACGAAGCTCAGGCGGAGCGGGCGTGGAGCCGGATGCTGGCGCTGTTCAAGACCGCTCTCGCCTGAGGCGGAGGGCGGCATCGGCGCCGGTTCGGAACCGGTGAACGGAACGCCAGGCGGGCGCGGCACGGCGCGTCCGCCGTAGGGCCGGTTTCGTGCGACCCGACAGCTCGGCCATCCTGTCCACCGCCGCCTCGGGCACGGGTTGCGGCTTGCTGGTCCTGCTCGGCGTCTTTGCGAGCGGGGAGACGATCCCTTCCGACCGCTGGTTCGGGTTGGCGGCGATGGGCACCGCGCTGGGCGCGATGGGCATCGGACTCGTATCCTCGGCCTACGACCCCGGACGCTCCGAACGCTTCCTGCACACGCTTTCCCGGTGGCGGTCGAGCTGGCATTCCCGCGCGGCGGTTCTGGCGACCGGGGCCTGCGTCCCGGCGGGGCTATTCGGCGTCGGCTGGATCGGCTACGGGGAAGTCGACGGCATCTGGAGGGTGTGCGGCCTCGCCGCCGCCGTCCTGGCCGGGTTCACGGTCCACGCCACCGCCATGACTTACGCGACGCGGGAGCGGGTTTACGCGTGGAGCAACCGCTGGACGGTGCCGCTCCATCTCGCGCTCGCGCTCTATGCGGGCGGCCTCTGGCTGCACGCGCTGCTCGCCCTGTTCGGCCGCGCGAGCCCCGACAGCTCGCTGATCGTCGTAGTGGCCCTGTTCCTCTGCTTCTACCTGAAGCGCAAGTACTGGCGGTTCATCGACGCCGTCCGGGCGGTCTCGACGCCGGAAGCCGAGTGGGGGGAGTCGGGCCATCGGATCGCCCGCGAGCGCGCGGCAAGGCTCCGTCGCTACGCCTTCCTGCTCCTGTTCGCCCTGCCGCTGTTGCTCGCCATGGCGGGCATGGAAGCGGAGCCCGGGCCGGGAGCGCTCGCCGCTCTCGCCGCGGCGCTGTCGGGTTCCGCCGGGGTCGTTATCGAGCGCTGGCTGTTCTTCGCGGAAGCGGAGTGACGCGGGCCCGGCTCAGGCGGCGGCATCCTTTTGGGCGGTGAAGGTGATGCCCCTGGCTTCGAACTTCTCCCTGACTCCCGGCTTGATGGCGTCGAGCCTGGCCGCGATGGACGGTGCCAGATCGATATCCGTCATGTCGTGCACACCGCCGGTGATCAGAACCTGCAGCACGCCCTCCCCTTCGCCGATATTGCGGAAGGCCCGGTTGACCCTGGGCGGCACCGAGATGGTGTCGAACTCGCCCAGCTCGACCCGCTCGCCGCCGTCGTCGTTCCATGTGACCTCGAAGCGGCCCTTGAGCACGGTGAAGGTCTCGTAGGTCTGGAGATGGGCGTGCAGCGACGGGCCTTGGCCCGGCGGGCAAACGGCGATGGTCATCGTCATGCCGGCGGCGTCCACGATGGGCGCTCCGGTATTGATCGGCGTCTCCACATCGCCGCCGAGACCGATGACCGAAAGCAGCTTGCGGGCGTAGACGACGTCGTTCGCCTCCTGCGGAATTTCCGGGTCCTCCTGGATCGGCAGCGGCTTCAGCGCGCCGTAGCGCGAAATCCTGCTCTCCATCTCGTCCCGTGCGATCTCGATCGTCTTCATCGAATCCTCCCTGGCGCGTCGCTTGGGTGTGTCGGGGATGGTACGGCGATCGGCGTCGGATTGAAAAGACATGGCGCGGCCGGGGTCCCGTTGACGCGCGCGCGACGCCCGCCAACAATCCGGCCATGGTCGACCACACGCGCGAAACGATCCACGTCAACGGCTGCGCCATCGAGGTTCTGCGCGGAGGAACCGGGCCCGGGCTCCTGTTCCTCCATGGCGCGGGCGGCGCGAGCGACTGGGCGCCCTATATGGACCGCCTCGCCGAACGCTTTGAGATAGCGGTGCCGAGCCATCCCGGATTCGGACGGTCCGACACGCCGGGCTGGCTCGATAGCATGTCCGACCTCGCCTATTTCTACCTCGATGCGTTCGAGGCGATGGGGCTCGACGACGTTCATGTCGTCGGCAACTCGCTCGGCGGCTGGCTTGCCTGCGAGATCGCGGTCCGCTCCACCGAGAGGATGCGCTCGCTCACCCTGGTGGGCGCGGCCGGGATACCGGTCGACGGCGTGCCGATGGGCGACATCTTTCTGTGGAACCCGGAAGACCGGGTGCGCAACGTCTATCACGACCGGACCGTCGCCGAGGCCCGCCTTGCCCGGAACCCGAGCGAGGAAGAGGCCGACATCGCGCTCAAGAACTACTTCACCACCTCGCGGCTGGCCTGGAGCCCGCGCTTTTGCAACCCGGACCTCGCCAAGTGGCTGCACCGGATCCGGATACCGACGATGATTCTCTGGGGCGCCGAGGACAAGGTGTTCCCGCCCGCCTACGGCGAAGCCTACGCCGCGTCGATTCCGGGCTCGCGGCTCCGGATCGTCCCCGAGTGCGGCCACCTGCCCCATCAGGAAAAGACCGACGCGTTCCTCGACGCCGTGACGGCCATCGCGGAGGAAGCCGCCCCATGAAATTCTTCTTTTTCCACCTGATGCCCTACGCGCATCTCGACCTCGACTACGACAAGACCTATCCGGGGGCGTACCTCACCCTTCCCAACAGCTATTACGACCCGAAGAAGGGCGCGCCGCTCTACCACCGCTATCTCGACGAGCTGGAGCTTGCCGACCGGCTCGGCTTCGACGGGGTGTGCGTGAACGAACACCACCAGACCGCCTACGGGATGATGCCGGCGCCTAACCTGCTGGCCGGCGCTCTGACCCGGAGCGTGAAGAACGCGACGATCTGCGTGCTCGGCCGGGCGCTTCCGATCACCGACAACCCGATCGCCATCGCGGAAGAATTCGCGATGCTCGACAACCTCGCCGAGGGCCGCTTCATCGCCGGTTTCGTCCGCGGGCTCGGCACCGAGTACCACGCATCGATGGCCAACCCGTCCTTCAGCCACGAGCGGTTTCACGAGGCGCACAACCTGATCGTCCGGGCGTGGACCGAGACCGGCCCCTTCGCCTTCGACGGCAAGCATTACCGCTACCAGTACGTCAATCTCTGGCCGCGCCCCTACCAGACTCCGCACCCGCCGATCTGGATCCCGTCCCAGGGCTCGCGCGAAACTTACGAGTGGGCGGCGCACCCGGACCGGAAATACACTTACCTGATCACCTTCAATCCGGCCGAGGCGGTGAAGCGCAACCTCGACGCCTATGCCCGCCAGTGCGAGACCTATGGCTACGAATGCGGCCCCGGCCAGCTCGGCTGGGCGCTCCCGATCTACGTTGCCGAGACGGACGAGGTCGCCAACCGCGAGGCGGCGAACCATATCGAGGTCTTTTTCAACAAGTTCATCAACTCGCCGGCGGAGTACAAGCTGCCACCGGGCTATTCGTCGATGGCGTCCTACAAATATGTCATGGAGACCAAGTTCAAGGTCCGCGAGCAGTTCCTCACCCACGAAACCCTGACCGGGAACGGGATGTTCGTCTGCGGCGGCCCGGAGACGGTGACCGAAATCCTCGCCCGTCGCTTCGACGAGATGGGCTACGGCAACCTGGTCTGCATGCTCCAGTTCGGCACCCTGCCGCGCGATCTGACCGAAAAGAGCATGACGCTGTTCGCGAACGAGGTGATGCCGAAGCTCCGCCATCTCGGCGAGCGGAGCCCGGCGCCCCTCGCCGCCGCGCCGGCTGGCGGTTAGCCTGGTTTCTTTACACGTGTTTGCCCCGGTGCCCGGGGGAATTCCTCGCTATCGACACCGGCGAGACTGTCACCCCGGCCTTGAGCCGGGGTCCAGAGCAACAGGCACCACTTTCGCTCGGCTTCCCTGGACCCCGGCTCGAGGCCGGGGTGACAGCGGGGCGCAAGACGGCACGCACACGTCACCGGCCGGTCAGGGCACCCCATGAACCGCCACGCCCTTCTCGGGGCCGGCTTCATCGTGGTCGCCATGCTGTTCTGGGGCGGCAATACCACGGTCGGCCGCTTCGCGATGACGACGGACCTGCCGCCCATCGGCGTCAATTTCTGGCGCTGGACGATGGCGTTCGCGATCCTCCTGCCGCTCTACGTCCCGACGCTGTGGCGTCAGCGCCGGCTTCTCTGGCGGCACCGGATCTATTGCTTCTTCCTGGGGCTGGTCGGGGTGACCTGCTTCAACTCCTTCTATTACGTGGGTCTGCAGAGCACGACCGCGGTCCAGGGATCGCTGATCGCGGCGCTCCTCCCCCTCCTGATTCTCGTCCTCGGCGCGGTCTACGCGGGCACGGGCATCAGCGGGCGGCAGATGGGCGGACTCGTGCTCTCCATCGGCGGCGCGGTTCTGGTCGTCGTCCGCGGCGAATACGCCGTGTTGCGGACACTGACGTTGAATCCGGGCGATTTCTGGTGCCTCGCCGCGGTCCTATGCTGGGCGGTGCAGACCTTCATGCTGCGCTACAAGCCGCCGGAGATGGACATCATGGCGCTGGTCGTGGCCTCCATCGGGCTCGGCTGGCTCGCCCTCGTCCCCGCCTACGCGGTGGAAACCGCGTTGGGCGGCGCCATGCGTTTCGACCGGGAAACGGTGCTGCTGGTGGGCTATCTCGGGCTGTTCGCGAGCGTCATCGCGTTCAGCCTCTACAACGCCGGCGTGGTGCGCGTGGGTTCGGCGAGCGCCGGATATTTCGGCAACCTGTTCCCGGTGTTCAGCGCGCTGCTGGCGGTGATTTTCCTGGGCGAGGCGATCGCCTGGTACCACGCGCTGGGCGGCATGCTGGTGCTCGGCGGGATCTACCTCGCGACGGTTCCGCCGGGCGCGCTCCGGCGCCGTCCCACAGCCCGGTCAGCCGGAAGCGTCGGGTAGCGCCACGCCCACCATGCAATCGCGGGTGACGATGCCGGCGAGCCGTTCCGCGTCCCACGATTCCGTCCCCTCCGGCTGCATGGGCAGGACGAGGTAGCGCATGTCGGCGTTGCTGTCGTGCACCCGGACGGTGACGTCGTCGGCAACGGTCGTCCCGAACTCCTCCAGCACCGCGCGCGGCTCGATCACCGCGCGGGAACGGTAGGACTTCGACTTGTACCAGTCCGGCGGCAGGCCGAGGATGGTGCGCGGATAGCACGAGCACAGCGTGCACACGATCATGTTGTGCGTATCCGGCGTGTTCTCGACCACGACCAGCTCGGTTCCGGCCATGGGGATCCCGAGCTCGCCGACCGCCGCTGTGCCGTCGTCGAGCAGGCGTTCCCTGAACGCCGGATCGGTCCAGGCCTTGGCGACGATTTCAGCCCCCAGCGCGGGTCCGCGCGAATCCATGAATTCGAGTTGCTCGCGGATTTGCTCGGGCGTGACCACGCCCTTTTCCACCAGCAATTCTCGGATCGCTGTCGCCATCAGCTCGTAATGGCCGGTCTCCTCGACGTCGCGATTCTCCGGTGCGACTTCGTGGTGGTGGTCATGATGATGGGCCTCTACGTGCCCGCGTTCTTCTTCCGCCATCCTCTGTCTCCTAAGCCCTTTCCAGCCAGTGCTGGTAGATTTCCAGATCGAGCGTGTCTTGTTCCGGACCGTCGTACCCGTCCCAGATGTCGTGCTGCCGGAACCGCACGCGGTAGAGATGCCTGCGGGGCTCGCCGTCGAAGCCGTAGGCGAGCTCCTCGGGGTTGCGGAAGGCACCGCAATAGCGTTCCACTACCCCGGTCTTGCCGCGGATGTAGAACGGCGTCCTCCGGTGGCCGGGCGGATGGCTGAGCGCGACCCGCACCTCGTCGCCGACCTCGAAGCGGCGTTCTTCCGGGGTCTCCGCACTCATGTTCCGCCCTCCAGCCGCCGCCGGACTTCGTCCATCCGACTCGCGATCTCGCCATGCGTGGCAAGGCCCTTCTCCTCCAGGAGATCGGTCAGGGCCTCGGCCCAGCGCTCGAAATAATCCCGGTCGTACTGTTCCGAAGGCAGGTCCTCGAGCGCGCGCCGCATCTCGTCGACCGTCATCAGCTTCTTCTCGCGCAGCGCGCCGACCGTGGCCGTGATCAGCTTGGCCCACGGCTTTGTCGGCGGGCTGTCCGGCTCGACCGGTCCCGCCGGCATGCCGCCCATGTCGTGTTGTCTCTGCATCGTCCTCACCTTCCCGCCGTCCGGCCTTCGATCTCTTTCCGCACGATATCCGCGCCGGCGACCATCGCCTTCAGCTTGCCGAACGCGGTGTCGCGGTCGAGATACTTCATCCCGCAATCGGGCGCCACGACGATCCGCTCCGGCGGCAGCGCTTCGAGCGCCCGGCGGATGCGCGCCGCCACCGTCTCGGCGGTCTCGATCCCGGGATCGCCCAGATTGAGCACCCCGAGAATCACGGTCTTCGACGGCAACTGCTCCAGGATAGCGAGATCGAGATCGGGCTGGGCCGCCTCGATGGAGACCTGGTCGACCGCCGCGTTCTCGAGCTCGGGCAAGAACGAGTATGCGCTCGGCCTTTCGTGCACGATGTGCGCGTAGCCGAAGCAGAGATGGATCGCCGTCGTCCCCTCGACGCCTTCGAGCGCGCGGTTTATCGCCTTGACCGCGTAGGATTTGGCGATCTCGGGACGCGCCTGCATGTAGGGCTCGTCGAGCTGGACCACGTCCACCCCGGCCGCGAACAGCGCCTTGATCTCCTCGTTCATCGCGGCCGCGTAGTCCATCGCCGCCGCTTCGTCGGTGTCGTAATGGTCGTTCTGCGCCTGCTGGGTCATGGTGAACGGCCCGGGCACGGTGATCTTGGTCATCCGGTCGGTGTTGGCGACAAGGAACTCGGCGTCGCGGACCTCTATGGGGCGGGCGCGGTGGATCGGACCGGCGATGCGGGGCACCGGGTTGGGATGCCCGGTGCGGTCGATCGCCGTCCCCGGGTTGTCGATGTCGACCCCGCCGAGCGCCGTCGCGACCCGGTTGGAATAGCTTTCGCGGCGGATCTCGCCGTCGGTGATGATGTCGACGCCGGCATGCTCGAAGTCGTGGATCGCGGCGAGCGTCGCGGTGTCCTGCGCCTCTTCCAGCACCTCCTCCGGCACCTTCCAGATCTCGCGCGCGCGCACCCGGGGCGGCAGCCTGCCCTTCAGATTGTCCCGGTCGACCAGCCAGTCCGGCTGGACATAACTCCCGACCACGGTCGTCGGCAAAATCCTCGGCTCCACGACGCCTCCCCCATCCGAACTCCCCCGACTATACGACAGCGGTGGCCCGCCGGGAAACGACCGCCGGCTACGAATCCCCGCGCCGCGACCTCAACTCTCTTTGGCGATATTGCAAAGCGTGACCTTCTTTTGGAAGACAAAGTAGGGTAGGCGCTAAGTATTCGATATATTTCATCTTCGATGTCGGAGATGAATTCTATGTTTAGTAGAATATTTTATTTTTTCCTCGTCTCACCGTTGATTCGGAACACACCCGATCCTCGGCGACCGAGCGCTCATCGCAAATTTCCAAAGCGGTATGGATCGGGCGCGATACCGATCCTTGTCGCGCTCGTCTTCGCGGCTCAGTTTCTTGGCGCCGACATGCTCCGGGCGGAGTCGCGGGCGTTTGTCAAGAAATCTGCGTCCGGAATTTGTCACTGTCCGGGCGGGCGATACTACGACCGAACGAAGAAATTCACGGCTCACCGCACCGTCGCGGAATGCCTGGCCAGCGGCGGCCGTCATCCCGGGCGCGGTCAGGGCGATTGCGGCCGGGTTGACGCCTCTCCTCTGCCGACCGAGACCGGGAAGAGAGAGGGCGTATCGCGCCCCCGCGCCGTGGCGGCGCGCATCGTCGACGGAGACACCGTGGTGCTGTCCGGGATCCGGGTCCGGCTGTACGGTATCGATGCACCCGAGGCGAAACAGTCCTGCCGCGATACCCACGACCGGCGCTACCGGTGCGGCCGGGTAGCCACGGCGGCCCTCGTTCGACTCGCCAGCGGCGGCATCCGATGCAGGATGCAGCCCGGTACCGATCGATACGGCCGCAAGATCGGCACGTGCTACGCAGCGGACGGCACCGACATCAACGCAGAGATGGTCCGCCTCGGCCACGCCCTCGCCCACCGGAAATATTCGAAGAAATACGTGCCGGAGGAACGGGAAGCCCGTGCAGGCCGTCGCGGCCTGCATCGCGGTGCCTTCGTCGAGCCGTCGGCCTGGCGGCGCGGTCAACGGCTTCCGGCGCGCTGACTCCGAACCTCGGCGTCCGTGTCATCGAGGACGGGACCGACATACGGGCCCACCCGTTCGCCTCGCCCGGCAAATGCTCTAGGATCGGGCGTCCAGCGGGAGTCCGTATGCGCGACCAGTCGATCAGAGGCCATGTCCGGAACCTCGAGCAGCAGGGCGAGCTGGTCCATTTCACCAAACCGGTGGAGCCCCACGGAAACGTCTCGGCGCTGTCGTGGAAGACCTATGACGAGCTCGGCAAGTCGGCGCTCTTCTCCAACCTCGAAGGGTTCCCGGGCTGGCGGATCTGCAGCCAGGTCATCGCCGACCGGCGCAAATGGTCGATCGCCCTCGGCATCGAGACCGATGCGCTCATCCCTACGCTGATAGAGCGGATCAAGCAGCCGGTGGAACCGGTGGAGGTCGCCGCCGCCGGCACGCCCGTCAAGGAAAACATCAGGCTCGGCGGCGAGGTCGATCTCACGAAGCTGCCGGCGGTCTGGCATTCGGAGCGCGACCCGGGGCCCTACATCGCGTCCGGCATGGCGATCGTCAAGGACCCCGAGACCGGGATCCGCAACATGTCGATCCACCGGATGCAGATCCTGGGCCCGGATACGACCGGGTTCCTGATCTGCCCGCGCCACGCGCTCCGTATCTACCAGATGTACCAGGCGCGGAACGAGCCGATGCCCGTGGCGATGGTGATCGGGGCGCACCCGGCGCTCTACTACGCGGCCGGCTTCACCTCGTCCTACGGCCTCGACGAGCTGACCGTAGCCGGAGCGCTGCTCGGCGATCCGGTCCGCATGGTGAAGTGCGAAACCATCGACATGGAGGTCCCGGCCGAAGCCGAGATCGTTCTCGAAGGCGAGGTCGCGCCGACCGGCATGACGCCCGAAGGACCGTTCGGCGAGGCGACCGGAACCTACGCCATGGAAGGCTCGACCGAGATCTTCCGGGTCAAGGCGATCACCCACCGCAGCGAGCCGATGTTCTATTCGATGCAGTGCGGCATCCCGATGACCGATACCCAGTCGATCACCGGCACCTGCATCGAGACCGTCGTGACCGACCATCTGAGGTCGGTCGAGGGCGGACTCGATCTGCGCGACGTGCGCCTCCTCGGCATCTCCGGGCTGATGGCGGTCGTCCTCAAGCTCCGCCCCCGCGTGGAGGGCCAGGCCAAGACGGCACTGATGGCGGCGCTGTCGAGCCCCTATCTCCACCCCAAGCTCGCGATCGCGGTCGACGAGGACATCGACGCGGGCGACCTCCGGCAGGTGTTCTGGTCGCTGACGACGAGGGTCCACGCGGAGCGGGACGTGATCAGGGTTCCCAACACGCGCATCTGGTCGCTCGACAACGTATCGGACATCGTGCCGGGGATGAGCGCGATGTACCGGATCGGCACCAAGACCGTCATCGACGCGACCATGCCCGCTGACGCGGCGGCGCGCGGCCGGTTCGAGCCAGCGATGCCGCTCAACCTGGCGGACGTCGATCCGACCGATTTCATGGGCTGAGCATCGGCGATGCGCCGGAGGTGAACGGAGGAGCTTGCGCGGTGTCCGAACTTTTCTCGAAGCGTTTCGATTACGTGATCCTCGGCGGCGGCTCGGCCGGCTGCGCGCTCGCCAACCGCCTGTCGGCGGACGGGCGGCACGAGGTCGCACTGATCGAGGCCGGCAAGGACTATCCGCCCGGCACCGAGCCCGCCGACATCCGCAGCTCCTACGCGCTGGGCGCCGCCTTCAACCCCGCCTATCACTGGAGCGATCTCAAGGTCCGGCTGTCGCACACCCCGACCAACGAGCCGGACCGGCGCACGCCCCGCTTCATGGAGCAGGCCCGGGTGGTCGGGGGCGGCTCGTCGATCAACGCCCAGATGGCCAATCGCGGCTCGCCGCTCGACTACGACGAGTGGGAGTCGCTCGGCGCGCGGGGCTGGAACTGGGACAGCGTGCTGCCCTATTTCAAGAAGCTCGAAACCGACCAGGACATCGACGACGACTTCCACGGCAGGGACGGCCCGATCCCGGTGCGCCGCGTGCCCGAGCCCGAATGGACCGATTTCTCCCGCGCGGTCTCCAGCATGCTGACCGATTCGGGCCTCAAACCGCTACCCGATCAGAACGGGTATTTCGAGGACGGCTGGTTCTCCTGCGCGATCTCCAACAAGGACGAGCGGCGGGCGTCGGCGGCGATGGGGTTCCTCGACGCCGAGGCGCGCAAGCGGCCCAACCTCCACATCGTGCCGGAAACCACGGTCGAACGGCTGATCTTCGAAGGCCGGCGCGTCGTCGGCGCGCGGGTCAGGCGGCGGGGAGAAACGCACGACATCCGCGGCGGGCGCATCGTCGTGTCTTCGGGAGCGCTGCACACCCCGCCCCTTCTGATGCGCTCCGGCGTGGGGCCGGCGAGCGACCTGCGCGATCTCGGCATCGAGGTGATCGCCGACCGCCCCGGCGTCGGCGCCAACCTGAACGAGCATCCGACGCTGGCCGTCTCCGCCTATCTCTCCAACGGCGCCCGGCTCCGCACGCCGGACCGGCGGCATGCCCACATAGCCTTCCGCTACTCCTCGGGCGTGGCCGATTGCGGGCCGGGCGACATGTACGTTTCGGTGACCGCCAAGTCGGGGTGGCACCCGGTGGGGATCCGCCTCGGATCCTTCCTGATGTGGTGCAACAAGCCCTATTCGCGCGGCCGGCTGCGGCTGGCGAGCGCCGACCCGGCGGCCGAGCCCGACGTCGATTTCAACATGCTGTCGGACCGCCGCGACTACGACCGGCTGAGCCAGGACATTCGCCGGCTGGCGGGCTATTTCGATCATCCGGCTCTGCGGCGGATCGCCCGCGACCCCTTCCCCAGCGCCTATTCCGAACGGGTGAAGAAGATCGGCGCCGTCACGACGAAGAACCGCATCCTGACCACCATACTGGCCGGCATCCTCGACCTTCCCGGCCCGGTCCGGCGCTCGGCGATCAGAAACCTCATAACCATGGGCGACACCCTCCAGGATCTGCTCGGCGACGAGAAGCGGATGGAGGACTATGTGCGCGAGAACGTCACGGGATGCTGGCACCCGTCGGGGACCTGCCGGATGGGTGCGGCCGACGACCCGATGGCCGTTACCGACCCGTCGGGGGCCGTTTACGGCGTCGAAGGGCTCACGGTGTGCGACGCCTCGATCTTCCCCTGCGTGCCGCGCGCCAACACCAATATCCCGACCATCATGTGCGCGGAGAAGATCTCCGACGCGTTGCTGGCCGACCCGGCGTGACTACCGGGGCGGCGAGCGGCGGGACGTCGGGATGACGGCTACCCCCATCCCAACTGGTTGAAGGCCCATCCGTCGTTCCAGATCTTGGTGACGTGGGCGATCTTGCCGTCGCGCATGTCCGCCACGTAGACGTAATCGGATTCCGTCTTCTTCCCGGTCGGCGGAACCGGTCCGCCCTCGCCGGTATGGGTTCCGGTGAAAACCCCGAAGATCGCGACCCTGTCGTTCTCTTCGTCGGTCCCCGCCGCCTTGAGGTCGTAATCGGCGTCCGGCAGGATCGTGACGACCCCCTTCATCCAGTCGCAATAGGCTTCGAGGGTGTCCATCTCCGCGATGGCCCGGGCCTGCGCGGAAAAACCCGCGTCGGGGTGACAGAATTCGGCGCACCCCGCCCAGCCCGCGCCGCTTTCGCAGGCGTGATAAAAGGCAAGTGCGGTTTCCTTCGAAACGCTCATGGAAGTCTCCCTTCGTTCAGGCGTATCGATACGCTCAAGCTTCTTATCCCAGCGGGCCGAGGAACGGCTCTCCGGCGAAGGTGTCGGGCAGCGGGTCGAGCGCCTCGGGCCATTCGTCGCCCGTCCGGCGCCGCTCGGACGCCTCGCGCGGACGGCCGTCCCAGCCGATCTGCTCCATGTAGTAGTAAAGTTGAATGGCGTGGCCGTCAGGGTCGATGGCGAACGCGGAATAGTCGATCCCCGGCGACAGCTCGGGCGGCAGGTGGACGATCTGGACTTCGCGCTCTTCAAGGAAGCCCAGGGCGGCCCTGAGCTGGGCGTAGTCGCCGACCTGCACGCCGAAGGACATGCAGGACGTGTGCTCGCTCAAGCCCAGCTCGGACCGGAGCGCGATCGGATAGAGCGCCAAAGAGTGGTGCTCCGTGTTGACCCGCAGGAACACGCAGCGGTGTCCGTTCCAGCGGATTTCCTCGGTCACCGTCATGCCCAGCCGGTCGCGGTAGAAGGCGAGCGACGCGTCGAGGTCGTCGGAGAAAAGCCGGACCGGCCCGATCCGCACCGCCTTGAACGGCCGGGGCAGCAGGACGCCGCCCACGTCGTAGGTCGCTTCGAGGGTCTGCTCGTGCCGGTAGCCGGACGCGATGTCGGTGCCATTCGCCCGCGCCCTGTCGACCTCGGCGTATTCGGGGATCTGCGGCAGTCCCGGTTGCTCGTGGAACTCCTCTTCGTGCAGCGCGCCGGGCTTGGATCGCCCGTCCCATCCGATTTGCTCGATCCCGTAATAGAGCTCGTTGATGTGCTCGTCGGGATCGAAGGGGTAGACATGCCAGTTGGAGCCCGGCGTGTCGCGGCCGGACCGCCTGATCCGGATGTCGCCCTCGCGCAGCCAGTTTTCGGCCTCGGCGACCTCGCGCAGGCTGCCGACCTGCCAGGTGATCTGGTTGACCGTCATGTCCTGGCGTGTCGTCCGCCCGCCGATATGGTCGAGGACGGGCTTGGGGAACAGCACGAAGGAATGGTGGTCGCCGCCGTGGCGCATGAACCAGCCGGTTGTCGTATCGAATTTCCCGGCGTCTTCCTTGTTCTTCAGCCGGGGGCCGAAATCGAGGGAATCGGAGAGCGCGAAGCCGAGCAGATCGGAATAGAAGCGCATGCAGGCGTCGAAATTCCGGACGTTGAAGCCGAAATGGCCGAGCCTGCGGATTTTGAACGGCCGGTCGAGCAGGACGCCGCCGACGTTGAATTTCTGCACCCCGGTTCCGTCCATGATCGCGTCCTCCCCTTCGCCGCGGGTCCATCTTACAGCGTTTCCCGGTATTGCAAGACCGGGCCCGCCGATGTAACAGATTGCGCCTTTTTTCGACCGGGAGATTGGTGCAACGATGAGCGAAGCTACGACCGCGAAACCGGCCGCCGAAAAGAAAGAGACCAAGAGTTCCGCCGACAGCGCGAAGGCATCGACTTCGAGCGAGTCTTCGACCTCCGCGACGGAGAAATCGGCCCGCGATTCGGTGGGCGGCAAGAGCGAAGTCCATTACGGCTATTTCAGCAACGTCAAGACGCCCGAATACCGTTCCGGCTGGGACAGCATCTGGGGCAACGGCGAGACCAACGGGGCGCGGCGGAAGAGACCCGCATCGGGCCCGGCGAAGGCGAAATCGCCGATTCGGCTCACGCTGGACTTCGACGATCTGCCGGAGACGGTACGGGACGAACTGCGGGAGGCTGCGGAGGCAGCACTCAAGGCGAAGTCCCGGCTCGATTTCGCGCGCCGCGAACGGACGGGCGCGGTGAGCTGGACCATCGAATGCGAGGTGCGGCGGTAGCGCGTTTTTCGACCGGGCACGGCCGGCCGGCGACCCCCTCACCCTGACCCTCTCCCCGTGGGGGAGAGGGGAATTGCGTGCCCACACCTCCTTACCTTCTCCCCTCCCGCTTGCGGGAGGAGCCGGGGGAGGGTGGATTGTCGGGGTACAGCCCGGTTACCCGCTAGCCCGGTCGCTCTCCGGCGCCCAGCCAGGACACCAGCTCGCGCGCCGAGCCGAAGGTTTCGAGATCGTCTATCGCGGCGATCGTCCGTTCCACCTCGGCCTCGCCCAGCGCCGCCCCGGCATAGGTTCTGAACTTCTCCCGCACCTGGGCGGACGACAGGGGATTTTCCGGGCTGCCCAGCGGGTGCTCACAACGGGCGGAATATCGTGCGCCCCGGACGGTCTCGACTTCCGCGATGGCGCCGCCCTTCAGATCGGGGGCGTGCACGACTTCCACCCGTTCGGCGGCGAAGCGGCGGAGCGCGGGGTCGTCGTAGCAGTCGGGCTCGAACCGGTCGAGCGTCAACGTCCGGTCCCGCAGATAGACCGCCGCGACGTAATGGGCCGAAAGCAGCGCCTCGAACTTCGCCCGGTATTTGGAGAACCCGCCATGCATCCGGAAAGCCGTT
>JAJEHI010000082.1 GCA_022823775.1 Defluviicoccus sp.
ACCCGGGCGGCTCCTCCGATTCGGGACGGAGATCGACGACCGCGGCTATCTCAACGCCATGCCGGTGGAGATCGAGGGCCGTCGCATAGGCGCTGTCGTTATCGGTGACCACCACCGCGCGCTTTCCCGGGAGCACGGCAAAGCGATTGACATAGGCGCGGACGGCGCCCGCCAGCATTACTCCGGGCCGGTCGTTGTTGGCGAACGCCAGCGGCCGTTCCAGGGCGCCCGTCGCCAGCACCACCCGACCGGCTCGGATGCGCCACAATCGCTGGCGCGGCAGGTGCGCCGGTGCGTGCGGCCCGAGACGATCGGTCACCCGCTCGAGGGCGATCAGGAAATTGTGGTCGAAATACCCGGCGACCGTCGTCCGGGTGAGCACGCGGACATTTTCGAGAGCTTCCAGTTCGGCCGTCGTCTCGCCGAGCCATCCGGTATCGGCCGAGCCCAGGAGCGTGCCGCCGGGCAGGCTGTCCTCGTCGGCGAGAACGACCCGCGCACCGCTTCGCCCCGCCTCCCGCGCCGCCGCGAGCCCGGCCGGCCCCGCGCCGACGACGAGCACGTCGCAATGCGCGTTCATGCGTTCGTAGCGGTCGGGGTCCGGGCCGTCCGGCGCCCGCCCAAGCCCCGCCATCCGGCGGATCGGCCGCTCGTAGACATGCCAGCCGCCATGCGGCCACATGAAGGTCTTGTAGTAGAACCCGGCGGGGATCAGGCGGTGCGCGAGGTCGTTGACCGCCATGAGGTCGAACCCGACGCTCGGCCAGCAATTGACGCTGCTTGCCGCGAGCCCCTCGTAAAGCTCCACCGTTGTGGCCTTGAGGTTGGGCACGGTGCGACGCCCGGACGCGAGCTGCACGATCGCGTTTGGTTCTTCCGTGCCGGCCGACAGGATGCCGCGGGGACGGTGATACTTGAAGCTGCGCCCGATCAGGTGCACGCCGTTCGCCAGCAGGGCGGAGGCCAGCGTATCTCCCGCATATCCCTCGAACCGGCGCCCGTCGAAGGAGAACCCGATCGGCTGCGACCGGTCTATCGCGCCGCCTTCGGGCAGTCGGAAGGGTTGCCCGGTCATGACCCGTCCTCGCCTGGGGGCGGGTCGCCCATGCGGTAGACCGTGGCGATCTCGTGGGTGACGGTGTCCCGCTCCACATTGAACCAGCGGCCGCAACCGTGGGCGTGGCACCATCGCTCGCGAAGCGCGCCCTTTGGATTGGCGCGCATGAACAGGTAGTCCGCCCACTCGGCGTCGCCGAGCGCGTCCGGATCGGGAGGGCGGCGGATATGCGCTTCGCCGCCGCAGGTGAACTCGCTCTCGTCGCGCTCGCCGCACCAGGGACAGGGGATAAGAAGCATCGCCGGCTCAGTGCGCCACCGCCGCGGCGCCGTGCTCGTCGATCAGCCGGCCGCTCGCGAAACGTTCCAGCGCGAACGGCGCGTTAAGCGCATGCGGTCGGTCCTGGGCGATGGTGTGGGCGAACGCCCAGCCGGACCCCGGCGTCGCCTTGAAACCGCCGGTGCCCCAGCCGCAGTTGATATAGAGACCCTCCACCGGCGTCTTGCCCACGATCGGGCTGGCATCCGGGCACACGTCGACGATGCCGCCCCACTGGCGCAGCATCCGGAGTCGCGAGAAGATCGGGAACAGCTCGACCAGCGCGCCGATCTGCGCCTCCACGATCCGGAAGCTGCCGCGCTGGGAGTACGAGTTGTAGCCGTCCATTCCGGCGCCGATCACCAATTCGCCCTTGTCGGATTGGCTGACATAGACGTGGACGGCGTTCGACATCACCACGCTGTGCAGCACCGGCTTGATCGGCTCCGACACCATCGCCTGGAGGGTATGGCTCTCGATCGGAAGCCGGAGGCCCGCCATCGCCGCCAGCACGCTCGAATGCCCGGCGGCGACGAGACCGATCTTCTTCGCGGCGATCCTGCCTCGCGTCGTCTCCAAGCCCGTCACCCGGCCGCCGGCCACGTCGATCCCGGTCACCTCGCAGTTCTGGACGATGTCGACGCCTCGCGCGTCGGCCGCCCGGGCGAAGCCCCAGGCGACCGCATCGTGCCGGGCGATTCCGCCCCGTCTTTGCAGGGACGCCCCGAGGATCGGGTAGCGCGGCGAGGGCGAGGTATTGAGGATCGGCACTTCGGCCTTCACCCCCTCCGGGTCGAGGATCTCCGAATCGATGCCGTTCAGCCGGATTGCCCGTACCCGGCGGGAGAGCTCCTTCAGGTCGTGCCGGTTGTGGGCGAGGTTCAGCACCCCGCGCTGGCTCAGCATGATGTTGAAGTTGAGCTCGCGGCTGAGACCCTCGTAAAGCTTGAGCGACTTCTCGTAGAGATGCGCGCTTTCGTCCCACAGATAGTTCGATCGGATGATGGTCGTGTTGCGCCCGGTATTCCCGCCCCCCAGCCAGCCCTTCTCCAGGACCGCGACGTTGTGGATTCCGTGCTCCCTGGCCAGGTAATAGGCCGTCGCCAGCCCGTGGCCTCCGCCCCCCACGATCGCCACGTCGTAGGACGGGCGCGGCTCCGGGCTGCGCCAAGCCCGCGGCCAGTTCCGGTGATAACCGAGGGCGTTCCGGGCAAGGCTGAATATCGAATAGCGCGCCGGTGTCACCTCGACCCCGAATGCTCCGCCTTCACGACGCCATCCGTGTCAGACCGGCAACCGCACGGTCGGACGGCGGAGGATCCGCTCAGCCGTTCTTCTCGGTGGTTGGATCGATCGTCTTGCCTATGGCGGTCACCCTGGTTGCCGGGAATCCGCTGATTTCCGCGTGCTTGCGAATGGTGTCCTCGTCCTTCGCCAGATACACGCAGAACGTCTTGTCCGCCGCGACGTAGCTCTCGACCCACTGGATGTCGGGAGCGAGCTGGGCCAGGGCTTCGTTCGACCCGGCGGCGGCCTCCGCGAGCTGCTGGCGTTCCAGGGTCCCGACCTCGGGAATGTCGCGTTCGATGATGTATCTGTTCAGCGCCATGGCGTGCTCCTGTATTCCGGCATGCGGCCGGCCGGCAGGTTACCCCAGCTAGTGTTGTGATTCCTAAGTTCGTATCGTTATGAAGCGGTTGCGCCAGTGGTTTTGAGGGTTCTGAGGCAGAAGCGCTTGATGGCTGCGAGGATGTCGTCGGCGGATTTGTGCCATCGGAACGGCTTGGGGGCCTCGTTGACGGTCTCGATGTACTCGGTGATGGTCCGCTCCAGTTCGACGGTCGAGCGGTGAACGCCGCGCCGGATCTGCTTGTCCGTCAGATCGGCGAAGAAGCGCTCGACCTGGTTGAGCCAGGAGGCGGATGTCGGCGTGAAATGGACATGCCAGCGCGGACGCCGGGCGAACCAGTCGCGGACCGTCTTGGTCTTGTGGGTCGAATAGTTGTCCATGACGATGTGGATCTCGAGATCGGGCGGAACGTTGGCCTCGACGCGATCCAGGAACCTGCGGAACTCCGCGCTGCGGTGGCGCCGGTAGCACTGTCCGATGACCCTGCCCGTGGCCACGTCGAGGGCGGCGAACAGCGAGGTCGTGCCATTGCGCTTGTAATCATGGGTGCGCCGCTCGACCTGGCCGGGCCGCAGCGGCAGCAGGGGCTGGGTGCGATCGAGGGCCTGAACCTGGGACTTCTCGTCCACACAGAGAACCAGGGCATGCAGCGGCGGGTCCACGTACAGCCCGACAATGTCGCGCACCTTGTCCACGAAGTACGGGTCCGCCGACAATTTGAAGGTCTCCGAGCGGTGGGGTTGCAGGGAAAAGGCCTGCCACATCCGGTGGATGGTCGACGGCGCATACCCCGTCGCCTTCTTAACCATACGAACTTTGCGAACAGAACACTAGCTACGCGGGGGCGTGTTCCCCAGCCGGACCATGGTGGGCTGCGAGCAGAAATCGCGCCCGCTCTCTGGCGCCCGCCCGACGGCCAGCTTGAACAGCGGATCGGCGCGCAGGTGCGGAGCGTCCACGACGGGTCGCGCCATTCCCGGATGCAGCCCGCCAGCGTCGCGACAAGGCCCAACCGGCTTTCCGTGGGGCGCAGCAGCACCAGCCCGCTGTCGGACCAGATCGACCCCCTCCCGTGAAATCGGCAGCCACTTTCTTGCGAATGACGGCTGGAAGAACGCACGAAAGGAGGGTATCTTCGGTTTTTGTAGCGTGGCGCTTTCGTGGCTTTGGCAGAAATGCGCTGGCAACGATTTACGCTACGTTCGCCACGATGTCCTCGCTGCGTGCTAAACTGTGCAGGTTAGCGTGTTTGCGCTGTTCACAGCGACAAACGCGTACCGTTAGGTCCTCGAACAATTCGTTACAAATCGATTCTGTAGCACAAACCAAGGTCACTGCAGAAGATCGGAAGATGCAGATTCTACAAGCTCTGGGGAGCGCAGGCAACGGTGGTGCGGAGAATTTTTTTTCACGTCTGGTTCCAGCACTTCAAGGAGCCGGGATTAAGCAGACAGCGATCGTTCGCATTGGTTCCGGACGCGAACGAGACCTTGAGATGGCCGGGATCCCCGTGAAAAAAATGAGATTCGGCAGCGTTCACGACCCTGTGACGCGCTATCGCTTCAATCGAGCAGTTCGTAACGTCAACCCAGACATATTGATGACATGGATGAACCGTGCCTCGGGTCTTTCTTCAAGCGGACGCCATGTCCAGATCGGACGATTGGGCGGTTACTATAATCTCAAATATTATCGCCGCTGCAAGCATCTAGTCGGAAATAGTAAGGGAATAGTGAATTACATTCTCTCGAAAGGATGGCCGGCGGACCGTGTTCACCATATCTCGAATTTCGTGGACACCGCTTTTGAATCTCCAGCTGCTCGCAACGAATTCAGCACGCCCGAGAACGTAAAGTTACTTCTCGCGCTTGGCCGTTTGCACCCGGACAAAGCTTTCGATACCCTCATTTCGGCCTTGGCCAAGCTACCGGAGGATACTTGGTTGTGGTTGGCCGGCGATGGCGGTCAGGCGCAAAATCTTCGTGCCCTGGCGTCAGAATTGGGTGTCGAAGACCGTATACGCTTCATGGGATGGCAGCAAAATGTCGCCGCTCTGCTTGCGACGGCAGACGTCTTGGTCGTCCCATCGCGGCACGAACCCTTGGGAAACGTGGTTTTGGAGGCTTGGGCACATCGTGTTCCACTGGTCGCTACAGAAAGTGAAGGACCCGCCGAATTGATAACAGATGGCGAAACCGGGTTATTGGTACCGGTTGACGACGCCCAGGCGCTGGCAACCCAGATTGCGTTCGCGACCTCAAACCGAGAAGTCACCGCGTCGATGGTTAACCGGGCATGGGAAAATTATCAGAAGAATTTTGGGCGCGATACGATCGTGGCACGGTATCGGGAGCTATTCGAGCACGTTTTGAGCCGATGAATAGAAAGGAATTGCAACGCAGCTCGATCAAACGTCATCCATCTCCATCAGGTCGCCTATACGCGTTTGCCATAAAGAGCCGACTCAACGTAGGCTCCTCCTTGGAAACAAATCGTGGCACCGATATCGGGGAATCCGCACTCGACGGAATTCAACCCATGAATGTCAAGGTCAATTGGCACTGCATAAAAGGAAATCTGACAAGGTGAAAGGCGAAATATGAAAATTGTGGTGATCAACCTTGCCAGAGCGACGGAGCGACGCAAGAATATTGTCGCCGGCTTGCAATCCCTTGGAATGGACTTCGAGTTATTTGAAGCGGTGGATGGGCTGAATATCCCTTCGAAATACGATTCATTGATCGACAGGGATGGTTTTTGGTGGGACGGTCGTCACATTTCCACAGGAGCCATCGGAGCCTGGCTTTCACAACGGCAAGTTCTCCTTCGCATGGTTGAGAACGGTCCTGAAATCATGGCTATTCTCGAAGACGATGTGACGTTTTCCGCCGACTTCCCAAGTGTAATCGATGCTCTTGAAGAAACGGCCGACGCATTCGATATTGTATTTCTTCATCATGGTCCCAGACGTTCCTTTATCCCTTTCGCTCGACTCAACACCGGTCACAAATTGGGCTGCGTGCGCTGGTCTCATTTCGGTTGTCAGGGCTATATAATCAAACGGAGCGCCGCAAAGCGGTTTTTGGAAAAGACACCATCGATCCGAATGGGTATAGATCGCGCTCTTGCACGTTTTTGGCATCACGGTCTGATAACTTATTGTGTGCGCCCCGCCGTAGTGTCGCACCGTCTTCCGGAAGACGGTAATGTTTCGTTCATCGGTCAGTGTCCCACCGTTGAATGCTCGGACAGATTGTGGAAAGCTCGCCGAACTTGGTATCATATCAGGGAGGGAGCGCGAAAGAAGGTCTCCCTTACCGCGCGGGTGTGCAGGTCGAAGGGTCCGTTCGACGGTCTGTCCGAGGTGATTCGGCCGCGGAACGGTGTCCGATGAGACTGCATGGCGCCTCGTGCCCGCGGCCAGTTCCCAATGTATGGAAGCTTTCCAGATGGTTTCGACCCGATTTTCCGCCAACCCGTTGAAGGGCAAGACCGTTCTTCAGGTGCTACCCGCGCTGGAAGCCGGCGGTGCCGAGCTCAACACACTGGAAATTGCCGCCGCGCTCCGCGATGCCGGCGCGCGACCGCTGGTAGCTTCCGCCGGTGGGCGCATGGCCGTACCCCTCGGCACGGACCATGTATCCTTGCCGATCGACACGAAGAGCCCCTTCTCCCTCTGGCGCAACTCGATCCGGCTGAAGGCCTTGATCGAACGGGAGAGTGTGGATCTCGTTCATGCCCACTCGCGCGCGCCAGCATGGAGCGCCCGGTCCGCAGCCCGGCGCCGGCGAAGACCGTTCGTCACGACATTTCACGGCGTTTACAGTGCACGCAGCACCGTCAAGCGCGCCTACAACCGAATCATGGTGCGCGCCGACCGCGTGATCGCCCCCTCGAATTATGTCGCCGAACACATAAGGACGGTCTATGACTGCCCGCGAGCACGTATCAGGGTCGTACACCAGGGAATCGACACGGGGACGTTCGACCCGTGCGCCGTAACGCCCGCTAGCAAGACCGCGCTACGGGCAGCTTGGGGAATTCCGGACGGGGTTCGCGTCGTGCTGTTGCCTGGCCGGCTGACGCGGCTCAAGGGCCACGCGGTGCTGATCGAGGCGATGCGCGCGCTCTCCGACGAAAAACTGGCCGCGGTGTTCGTCGGGGCGGACGAGGGGCAAGCCGGGTACCGGCGCGAGTTGGAAGCGCAGGCCCGAGATATGTGCGTGCGGTTTGCCGGCCATTCGGATGACATGGCAACCGTTTACGCCGCGAGCGACGTCGTAGTATCGGCTTCAGTCAGGCCGGAGTCTTTCGGCAGGGTGCTGGCAGAAGCGGGTGCCATGGGCCTGCCTGCGGTGGCAACCGGCCACGGCGGTGCACAAGAGATCGTATGCCATGGCGATACCGGATGGCTGATTGCCCCGGCCGACCCGGAAGCGCTGGCCAACGGCATCCGCATGGCGCTAACGGCTGCGGGTCCCGCACTCGCTGCCCGAGCGCGCGCGCATATAGAGGATCGCTTCACCAGATCCAAGATGTGTGCAGGGACGCTCGCGGTGTATGAAGAGCTGATCTAGGGATTCTCCGAATCGAAAGCGCCTGGCGGTCGATTCAGTATTCCGCTGGATCGCCCCACCAATCGCCGATCCAGGATGCCGGACGCGTTCGGCGGTGCAATCTCGGAGGCCGATAGCCCGCCAACGCCTCATCCGGATCGGGCCGGCCGTGGAACACCAAGATCCGGGTACCCGGCGGAAGAGACGGCCTCCGCACCAGGTTAAGGGGAAACGCCGGCACGGAATGTCGCTTGAAGCTCCGTACCCAGGTCTCCGGCCACCAGTACTTCTCGCCGAGCGCGTAGGTCAGATAGGTTTGCGGCGGCCTGAAATTCTCCAGCGCCCAGTCGCGCTCGGAATGAAACTTGTCGATCACAAATTGCATTGTATTCGCGCGCCAACGGACGATTGAAGAATTGCCGATATCCGGCCGTTTCTTGAAGATGAGATGACGCTGCACCCAGTTGTGGATAATGCATCGCTTCCCCGGCATGAAATCGAAGAAGCGATCGATGTTCCCGACAATCAGGATATCGAGATCAAGAAACATGCAGTCGCCCTCGATACCCGGCTGATCGTCCGCGAACAAGCCTAGCTTCAGCCACGTGGTTCTCGCATGCCTCGCCGGGAGCTGGATCTGCGGCAGCGGGCGCGTCTCGATTTCCGGGACAAGACCCGACTCGTCATCGGTGAAACAGAAAAATCTGAACGGCAGGTCGAGATTCGCCCGCACGCCGCCATACAGCCGGTTGACGAAATGTGCGCCGTACCGGTCGCCCCATTTCAGCGTCATAATGCTAATTGGCGTATGTTTCGGTATCTTTGACATCAAAACTGCGACATCCCAGTTGGTGTCAGTCCGGCGGTCGCGAATAGTTGAAGAATGACTATTGCCGATCCGGCGAGGAAACGCGGTCGAACAAACCGGCGATCGAACGACGGGCATTCGTCTTCTTAAGCGACATACTCCCTGAGTTCCTCTCCATCGCCTTTCAGCCGATATCGGGGTCGCGGTCGAGTAGCCGACCCCAGACATCCGCGTGATCTGCCCAAAGGCAATAATCGCATTGTCTCAGTTTTCTCGTTATGTCGTCGCGATCGCCCTGTGCAAGATGCTTGTGCTCGTATTGAATGACAGCGGGGCGCCATCCGGCTTGAAGAGCCATTCGTACAATTTCAGCGTCGAAGGATTCAGTATCGACCATCAGCACGTCGGGCACCTGGATACCTGCCCCGGTGGTAGCGTCCTTCAGCGTCAGGAGCGGTACATTTTCCTCCTTGATGAGTGACTCGAGCTGGCAATCGAAGCGAACGTTCATTCTCGATCTGATCTCATATTCGACGTGCTTGCGCTCGAACGAGGCGATGCCGTCACCAAGCCGTCTACCGGCCTCGGGCCTGAGCGAATAAAGCACGCGTACGCCCGATTGTACGTCTATAGCGGCGTTGAGACAAACCACATTTTCGAATTTCCCGGTTCGCTCGACCAACCGGTCAAATGCGGTCCGTTGAGGTTCGATCAGTAACGCTCGTTCGATGCGATCCCGGCGGTCTCGAATCAGATTCCCGAGTACGTCGCTGCCGTCATTGGCTCCGACTTGAACGATGGTGATTCGAGTTTGGTCCGTTATTTCGTCCAAGAGGTCTCGGAAGCTGCGGAACCGTCGGGTCATTTGTCGGAGATAAACGCCGGGGTTTCGGCAAAGCGCCTTGATCGAGAAGCGAATGCCGCACGCACGCTTCAGTTTACGGATCATGTGGTCCTCTCTTGATGACCGTACAATTCATCGGGTAGTAGAGCAATATAGAACGCTCGCTCTTACTTCCGCCAAATCCATCAGCCTCTGGGAATTGTCGGTAGTAGGGACAGCGGCGATGTCGCGCTCCCGTACGTGTCGATTCCGAAGCAAAACTCGTGCACTCGATTCATCGTGAACGGAACGATTGGGCGCCAGTACCCAATGCGACGCTCTCAGACGCCGGCTTTTCGTCTTCAACGCTATGCTCCACTGCCTCGATAGCTTACAGGCCGTACAAGGCGGTCGCGATTCCTTTTTTTGACCGCAGCTGGCTCTGGAATATGCTCCGCGGTTTCGCTATGCTACGTTTTCTCAATAGCATCGGAAGAAATCGGCGCTGCCTACGCCGGTCGTTTATCGGGAAGTCAATGAATCGGTAACCGCAGGTCGGTTGATCCGGGAGAGCGAATGTCGGACATTGCGCGGCAGACATGGGTTATTGCCGATGACAGGATCGGTCATGCCAACCAGGCACTCGGCGTCGCGGAGGCCTTGGAGATGCCGTTCGAGGTGTTTGCGCTCCGCTATAACCGCCTCTCTTGTCTGCCCAATTTAGTGCTGGGTGCGTCCGACCGCCATGTGGCGACATATGCACGACGTTCCCGCCATGGCCGGATCTCCCGATCGATGCGGGGCGCCGGACGGCACCCGTCGCGAGTGCGATAAAGTCCAGGAGCGGCGGGAAGGCACGTCTCGTGCAGTGCATGTGGCCCGGGGTTGCCGCGGCCGACTTCGATTTGATCGCTGTCCTGGAGCACGACAGGCCACCGACGAACGTCAAAATTGTGGCGACTGTCGGCGCGGTGCATAGGGTGACGGCAGCTCGCCTTGCTGATGCCGCGGCCGAATGGAGTCCGAGATTGGCAAAGCTGGCGTCGCCGCGTATCGCGGTTCTCGTTGGTGGGGCAACGCGCCGGCGGGACTTCGCCGAGGCGGACGTCGACAGATTCGCCTCTCGTATCTGGAACATGGCTGGAGAGCTTGGGGCGAGCGTCATGATGGCGACCTCTCCCCGTACGGGACAAAAGCTCACGGAACGTCTTGAAGCAGTAATGCAGCCCGATCACGGATACCGCTGGGGCGCCCAAGGACAAAATCCATATCTCGGCTATCTCGCGCTAGAACTCGATAACGATCTTGCCGAAGTGACCCGCCGCTTCCATCCAGCGGTAGGCCTCCCGGGAATCGGCGAAGGCGAACCGCCGGTCGATCGCGGGCTTCACCCCGCCCGCCTCCATGGCGGCGTTCATGTCGAGAAACATCGCCTGGCTGCCCACATAGACTCCGTTGAAGCGGATCGACTTGCGCAGGATCTGCGTCGGATCGACCGTACCCTGCGTCAGTACGCCGATCATCGCGATGTGGCCGCCGATGCGGACCGCTTCGACGGATTGCGCGAGCGTGCCGCCGCCGCCGACCTCGACGACATGGTCCACGCCGGTCCCGCCGGTCATCTCGGTTGCCGCCGAAGCCCAGTCCGGCGTCCGGGCATAGTTGATCGTCCGCCATGCGCCCATGTCGCGGGCGCGGTCGAGCTTCTCGTCGCTCTTCGACGTGACGATCGCCCGCGCACCCATGAGGGCGCAGAACTGCAGCGCGAAGATCGAAACGCCGCCGGTCCCCAGCAACAGCACCGTCTCGCCCGCCTTAAGGCCGCCCTTCTCGACCAGCGCGTTCCACGCCGTAAGCGCGGCGCAGGGCAGGGTCGCCGCCTCCGCGTAGTCGAGATGCGCCGGAACCGGAACCACGCCCCGGGCGTTCAGCACGACCTCTTCCGCGAGCATGCCATCGAGCGCTCCGCCGAGCGCGCTCGCCATGGCTGCCGCCGAGATGTCGCCCGCCGCCCAGTCCTGGAAGAAGCACCCCGCGACCCGGTCGCCCTCGGCGATGCCGGAAACGCCCGGCCCGACCGCCGTCACGTCGCCCGCGCCGTCCGAGTTCGGCACGCGCGGATAGGCGAAGCCCCTCTGCGCCGGCGCCCGCACGGTGCTGAGATCGCGGTAGTTGATCGAGTTGGCCCGCACCCGGATCCCGACCTGCCCGGGACCGGGTGCGGGGGAGGGCCGTTCGGCGGGTTCGAGGGCGTCGATGCCGCCCTCGCCGACGATTTGCCAGACTTTCATGGGTCGCTCCATGTTGGACGGGCAAGGATATTGGCTGACGCCCGCTTCGTCATGCCCGGGCGAGCGGTTCCACCTGGACCGGATAGGCTTTAGGCTAAGGAACCGCCGTCGACGGGAAGGACGACCGCCATGAGCGCCGAGACGATCGCGCCGTTTCTGAGGAATGCCTGGTATGTGGCCGCCTGGCCGGAGGAGGTCGGCGACGAGCCGCTCGCCCGGACGATCATGAACGAGCCGATCGTGCTGTTCCGCGACGCGGACGGCCGGGCGGCGGCGCTGGAGGACCGGTGCTGCCACCGCGGCGCGCCGCTCACCCACGGAAGCGTCGTGGCGGAGGGAATCCAGTGCGGCTATCACGGGCTGGTCTACGACCGGGCCGGGCGCTGCGTCCGCGTCCCGGGTCAGGAGCGTATCGCCGGCGAGGCGCATGTGCGCAGCTACCCGGTGGTGGAGCGGCAGCAATTCGTCTGGATCTGGATGGGCGATCCGGCGTTCGCCGACGAGGACGCGATCCTCGATTACCCGTACCACGACCGGCCGGATCGCTGGCCGCACCGGCGCGCGATGTTCCGCATCGCCGCCAACTACATGATGATGATGGACAATCTGATGGACCTGTCGCATCTGGGCTATCTCCACGCCCGGACCATCGGCGGCTCCCCGCTGGTCCATTCGACGGCCGAAATGAAAGTCGAGCGGAGACCGACGGGCGTGATGCTGATCCGCGAGATGCGCGACATGCCGCCGCCGCCCAGCTTCGTCAGGGCGGTCGGTTTCGAGGGGCCGATCGACCGGCGCCAGGAGTTCGAATACGTCGCCCCGGCCTCGGTCCTCCAGTGGGCGGGCGCGGTCGATACCGGCAAGGACGTCAAGGACGAAAGCGACCCGGGCGCCTTTCGGATCCGGCTGTTCCACGGGGCGACGCCGGAGACCGAGTCGAGCTTTCACTATTTCTGGTCGTCGGCGACCGGCTACCGGACCGACGACCCGCGGGCGGTGGAGGAATTCTTCGAGGAGGTCCACGCGACCTTCCTCGAGGACAAGGCGATCATGGAAGCCCAGCAACTGCGCATCGCGCGGGAGCCCGACCGCGATCTGGTGGCGATCCGCGCCGACAACGCCCTCGTCGCCGCACGCCGGCACCTGCAGCGCCTGCTGGATGCGGAGAACGCGTCCCCGGCGGTCGCGGCGGAATAGCGCTCGTTCGGCGCAAGGGACAGGATTTCGACTGCCGGCGAATACGGCTTGGGCAAACGACGTGCGCGCCGCCATCCGGAGTCGACCGTGGCGATGACGAACGACCGGTGGTGGGCACCCTGGAGCGAGACGGAAGGCGCGTCGGTCCTGCATGTGGACCTCACGCCAGATCCCGACCGCGAGGCGCGCGCGGTCTCCCTGCTCGACGATGCCGAGAAATCGCGCCGGAACCGCTTCCTGTCCGCGCGTGCGCGGCGCGAATTCGCTCTCTGCCGGGCCGCGCTGCGCATAAGCCTCTCCCAGCGCCTGGGTTGTGCCGGCCGGGCACTTTCGTTCGACTGTCTGGAGCACGGCAAGCCATTCGCCCGAGTGGACGGCCGGCGCGTGGAGGCGGCGTTCAACGTCAGTCACAGCGGCCGGCACGGCTTGATCGCGATAGCCGAGCATGGCTGTCTCGGCGTCGATGTCGAGGAGCGGGTCGCGCAGCGCGACCTCGAGGGGATCGGAAGTATGGTCTACGGCCCGTTGGAACGGCGCTTGCTCGGGACCGCCGCCGGCGGGGACAGGGTGCGGCTCTTCTATCGGCTCTGGAGCATGAAGGAAGCGCTGATAAAGGCCCTCGGGACGGGCTTCTCGCTGAGCCCCTCCCGCTTTGAGATTCCCGGGCCGATGTTGCGGGGAGCCCGGTCGGGCGTGTTTCGATTTCCGCATTTGCCGTCGCAGGAGTGGCGGCTGCTCGATCTGGGAGAACGGCGGTTCGCCGCCGCGCTTGCCTACAAGCTGCCGTGCGGCGGGTGAACGCGCCCCGTCACCCGTCCCGTTCGATGCCCCGAACCCGGGGCGAACCGCGGTGAGGATGTCGCTTCCGCACCGCGCCTTCCGCATTTCATAGCAAAATTGCCATGCCGACATGATAATTTGATATTCTTCTTCGGTTCGCGCGGCCGATAAGTTATGACCACACTCGCGAAGGCTTTCCGGACGATGTCGGACGGGGCGTGCGGGACGCGGGGCGTGCTCCGGATCTTCGGTGTGGGGTCTTGCTGGGATCGGAGGACTCTTGTACGAATTCGAAAACCGGTCCTCTACCCAACGTGAACGAAGTCCGATCGCCTCCGAACCCGGGGGCGGTCGGCACCATCGCCGCCGGGTGTGCGACGATTTCTCCAGTGCCGCGCCCCGGCTCCTGTTCCTAGCGACGCATCGGGACGAAACCGGACCCCAGCCATGACAGAAGACGCGACATGGACGCTACCCCAACCCCTTTCGACCTGCGACGTCCGACTCGACGAACGCACCGTCGTCACGGTACGGCGGCACGGCAATCCGTCCGGTCCGCGGGTGGTCCTGAGCCACGGTAACGGTCTCGCCGCCGATCTCTACTATCCGTTCTGGTCGTTGCTCGCCGACGATTTCGACCTGACGATCTACGACCTGAGGAACCATGGCTGGAACAGCGTCGGCTCCCAGCGGGACCACAACATTCCAACGCTGATCTCCGACCATGACCTCATACTGGACGCCATCGTCCGGGAATACGGCGAAAAGACCACCGTGGGCGTCTTCCACTCCCTGTCTACGCTCGTGACGCTCCTCTCCTTCAACGATCTCTATTCGGCGCTGGTTCTGTTCGATCCGCCGCTGTGCAAGCCCGCCGCGAGCGAAATGGAATTCATCGAGGCGGCGGAACGGACGGCCGAAAGGACCAGGCACCGGACGGAACGGTTCAAGTCCCGGGAGCAATTTGCCGAAGTCCTGGTCTTCGTTCCCGGATTCGGTCGCGTCGTACCTGGGGTGCGCGACCTCATGGCCCGGTCGACCCTTCGCGAAAGCGCCGACGGGGGGGCTTACGAACTCCGCTGCCCCCGCGACTACGAGGCCCAGATCGCGGAATATGTCAGGAGCTTCTCGCCCTTGCTGGATCTGTCGACGCTGAATTGCCCGACGAAGGTCATCGGCGCAGATCCCACGCAGCCCTACGCGTACCTCCCCACCTTCGACCTGAGCCACGCGTCGGCCGTCGACTACGACTTCGTGCCGGAGGCCTCGCACTTCCTTCAGCTGGAGCAGCCGGAGCATTGTGCCGCGATGGTCCGGGAATATCTGGCCGGCCACGGAATTCGCTAAGCCGCGCGCAAGCGTCTCCCCGCCTAGCGTTCGCGTTTCGTGAACCAGAAGCTTCGGCGCTGGAACGGGTAGCCGGGGAGCGCGATCCGACGTCGGTTTTCGCCCGCGAACAGTCCCGCGAAGGAAACCGGGAGGCCTGCCTCATAGGCTGCCGCGACGGCGTTGACTAAGCCGCCGTCGGCGTCCGCCGCCGGTCGGTTACCGTCGGCCGACGGACGCGTCACGCTCCCGATCGCCACAGCCGCGTCCGCGCCGTTCGCGGTCGGGCCTCGCACGAGGGCGGACCCAAGCGCGGTCCCCGGACCGACCTCGACGATCGCGTGGACCCCGAGTTCCGCCAGGGTGTCCGCGCAACGCTCCATCGGCGCGGTTTCCCGAGCCTGGCGAGCCCAGTACGCCCCATCGGGCGATTTGCCCGGATCGAGGGGACGACCGGAGATGCTGCTCACGAGAGCGATCGACGGCGGAGCGATCGCGACGTCTTTCAATACGGTTTCCGGGTCGCCGGGGGCGGCCGCCAGCCGCAAACCGTCTTCCAGCGTGAACGCGCCCGCCGCCTGTGCCGCCGCAATCTCGCCCGCACCGCACCCGAATACCACGCTCGGTCGGATACCGACGCTCGACCAGAGCGTCGTGAGCGCGCAGGCCAGCGCATAGCTCACGGGCCTTGCCCATGCCGGATCGTCAAGGTCCGTCTCCGCCCCCGCCCGGCCGAACATCGCGTCGAGCAGCGACGCGCCCCGCTGGTCGCGAAACGCTGCCTCGCAGCGGTCGAGCACCGCCCGGATCGCCGGCTCGCTTTTGTAGAGCGGTTCGGCCAGGTCCGCCCAGCCCCCGACATCGTCCGGATAGGCGAAAGCGACCTTCGCCCCCGTCGCCGGTTTCGGGAGGGTTTCCGCCGCGGAGACCTCCGTCAGGCGGGTCCGGAGCGACGCGGCATCGCGGAACGCCAGGCCCGCGCGGCGCGAGAAATGGCTGCGCCCTACGCCGGCCGTCCATGCCATGTCGGAAAGCAACGGACCGGACGCGGTGGCCTCCGGCGCCAAGTCGTCGGCCCGCTCGTCGAGCCACGCCAGATATCGGTCGGCGAGCGCCCTGAGGGCATCCTCCGACTTGCCCGAGAGCGGCAGGAGACGCGTTTCGCGCGCCGGGAGCGCGCCCCCGTCCCGCGGCAGCTCGGTGGCCGCATCCGGCAGCGGCGCCGCGACGCGCAGGGCGGACCCGACGGGCGAACCCCCGTCGGCACCGTCGAGGGCCGTGCCGTTCGCTGCGTCATACCCTTCCACAAGGACGTGCGCGTTCGTTCCCGATATGCCGAACGCGCTGATGCCCGCCCGCGGCGGCCGGTCCGCCCGCGGCGGCCAATCCGTCGCCTCGGACACCACGCGTACCGGCAGCCGGTCCCAGTCCAGATGCGGGCTCGGGTCCTTGAAATGCAGGTGTTTGGGGATCAGACCGCGACGCATGGCCAGGACGACCTTGATCAGCGCGGCGACCCCCGCGGCCGACTCGAGGTGCCCGATATTGGTCTTGACCGAGCCGATCAGCAGCGGCCGGTCCTTGTCGCGCCCCCTGCCGTATACCGCCGCCGCGGCCTGCACTTCTATCGGGTCGCCCAGCTCCGATCCCGCGCCGTGCGCCTCGAGATAGTCGACGTCCGACGGCTGCACGCCAGCCTGCGACAAGGCCTCCTCGATCACCCGCTCCTGCGCCGGGCCATTCGGCACCGTCGGGCCGGCACTCGCCCCGTTCTGGTTGACCGCCGCGCCCCGGATCACCGCCCAGATGCGGTCGCCGTCGGCTTCCGCATCGGCCAGCCGCTTCAGGACGACCATCCCGCAACCCTCGCTGCGTACGAAACCGTCGGCGGAGGCGTCGAAGGTCTTGCAGCGCCCCTGCCGCGAGAGCATCCCGAGCGCCGCCATCGCCCTGGTCAGCCCGGGCGAAAATATCGCGTTCACGCCCCCGACCAGGGCCAGGTCCACCTCTCCCGTCCGCAAGCCCGCGACCGCCTGTTGCACCGTGACCAGCGACGCCGCGCAGTTGAGCATGACCGGCATCGCCGGCCCCATGAGACCCAGCCTGAATGCGACGCCGCCGACCGCCATGCCGCTTGCGGTGCCGAGATAGTCGGGGCCTCCCCCGTTCGCCATCATCAGATCGCGGTACTCGCTGGTCGCGATACCCGCGTAGACCCCGGTGCGGCTGCCCTTCAGCCCCTCCGGATCGATACCCGCGTCCTCCAGCGCCCGCCAACTCGTCTCCAGAAGGAGGCGCTGCTGCGGGTCCATCATGCGCGCACCGATCGGCTGCACCCCGAAGAAGCGCGCGTCGAAGCGGTCGATCTCCTCGACGAACCCGCCACGGCCCCAGATGTCGTTCCCGACTTCGGGGTCGCCCGCGATCCCGGTCCAGGCTCCGTTGTCCTGTCGCCCGTTCGTTACCGCGTCGCGGCCGGTTTCGAGCTGACGCCAAAAAGCCCCGATGTCGGGAGCGCCGGGAAACCGGCACGCCATTCCGACGATCGCGATGCCATCGTCCTCGCTTCGCACGACCGGTTGCGGGTCCGGCTCCGGTGCGGCCTCCGGTGCCGGAGCGGGCTCGCCGAGCGCGTCCACCAGATGACGGGCGAGATCGGCGATGGTCGGGTAGTCGAACACCAGCGTATTCGGCGCCGCGTAGGTATCCGAAAAGG
The DNA here is from genome assembly GCA_022823775.1 of Defluviicoccus sp. Taxonomy (GTDB): domain Bacteria; phylum Pseudomonadota; class Alphaproteobacteria; order MPNO01; family MPNO01; genus MPNO01. Next base: position 17,503 of record JAJEHI010000082.1, read on the forward strand.
CTCGATTGAGGCGATTCCGCAACTCGACCGCCATCAGGGAGTCCATCCCCAGGTCGAAGAAACCGACCGCGGACGCCGGGGCGGACGGCAATCTCAGTACCGCCTGGACCTCCCGCTGGAGGAAGGATACCAACAGGTCCTCGCGCCCCGCCGCGGGTGTCGCACCGAGCTGCGCGAGCAGGTCTTCCGACGAGGACGCATCGTCGCCCGCCTCCTCCGCGCCGACCAGCAGATCCTCCAGCAAAGGCGGACGGCCGCCGATGGCCTCTCCGAATACCGGCCAGTCCACCGCCGCCACCACCGCGCTCGTCGCATCCTGCCGCAGCAGCCGTTCGAACGCCTTGAAGCCCTGCTCCGGCGAGAACCACCCGGTTCCGGATGCTTCCCGCCGCCCGGCGATCCGCTCGCGCTGCTCCTCCGCCTCGCCGAGCTCCGACCAGGCACCCCAGGCAATGGCCTGCCCGGGAAGACCCAGCGCCCGCCGGTGGGCGGCGAGCTGGTCGAGGAAGGCGTTGGCCGCCGCATGGTTGGCCTGGCCCGGATTGCCCAGAATGCCTGCGACGCTTGAGAACAGGACGAACATGTCCAGATCGCGTTCCGCCGTCGCCCGATGGAGGTGCCAGGCTCCGAGCATCTTCGGCCACAGCACGGTCTCGAAGCTCTCCCAGCTCTGGTTCCCCAGGGCGGCATCCGACAGCACGCCGACGCTGTGGATCACCCCGGCGAGCGGCGGAAGGGCTTCGTCCATCCGCGCCAGCATCGCATCGACCGCATCGGTGTCCGTCACGTCGGCAAGCTCGACTTCGATCCTGAAACCGCGCGCCCGCAACGACTCGATCGCCCGTTCCGCCGCCGGGTCCGGCGGCCTGCGGCCGTTGAGGACGACCGTTCCCGCGCCGCGCTCGGCAAGCCACTCGGCGAGCGCGCTGCCGATACCGCCCAGGCCGCCCGTCACCAGGTAAGTCCCGTCCCGCCGCAGCCGTTCCGCGCCGAGGGGGGGCGTCGTCAGCACGATCTTGCCGATGTGTCGTGCCGCGCGCATGAAGCCCATCGCGGCGCTGGTCTCCGCCAACGGCCATCTGGTGTGGGTGAGCGGTGCCAGCTCGCCCGTTCCGATTCGCGCCAGCACCTCCTTCAAAGCCGCGCCGGGCCGCTCCGGATCCTCTTGCTTCAGGACGTAAAGATCGAGGATCGAGTACGCGACGTCCGGTCGCAGCGCCGCCATCTCGTCCTCGCTCAAAATGTCCCGCCTGGCGAGCTCCACGAAACGGCCGCCCTGAGCGAGGCACGAAAGGCTCGCCTCGATGAAGCCTTCGCCGGTCAGGCTGTTCAGCACCACGTCGACCCCGGCACCGTCCGTGACGTCGAGGATTTCCCGGCCGAACGCGGTCGAGCGGCTGTCGAACACATGCTCGACGCCGAGCGAACGGAGATAGGCTTGCTTGGGCGCGCTCGCGGTAGCGAACACCTCCGCGCCCGCCGCCTGGGCCAGCTGGATCGCGGCAAGCCCGACGCCGCCCGCGCCGGCGTGAACCAACACCCGGTCGCCGGCCTTCAGCGCGGCAAGCTCGTATGACAGCACGCATGTCACGAATACCGAGGGCACCGTGGCGAGGGCCGCCGCCGAAACGCCCGGCGGCGCGAGCGCCACCAGCTCCTCGCGCGTCACCGCCTCCGGCCCGAACGTGCCGAACGCGAAGCCGGCCACGCGGTCGCCCGGCGCGACGGTCGTTACGTCCGAACCGATCTCTACGATTCGGCCGCAGAATTCCTCGCCGAGCAGTCCTTCCTCCACGAGGCCCATGGCCCGGAACACGTCCAGAAAGTTGAGCCCGCACGCTTCGACCGCGACGCGCACCTCCTTCGGTTCCAGGGCACGCGCTTCCAGCCGGTGCACCTGTAGCGTCTCGATCGCCCCTCCCTCGTCCGGCGCCAACACCCAACCCGTCTCCTGCGGAAGGTCGAGACGCTCCGCGCCGGTGCCCGTCCGGACGAGCCGGGCCGCCCGGCGGCGGTCCCGGCGATGCGCGACGTGGCTCTCCGAATCGGGGAACAGCAACTCGTCCACGAGGACCGCCCGCGGCTCCGCCGCCTCGGGGTCGAGATCGAGCATCCGCAATTGCAGTTGGGGCGCTTCCCGCAGCGCTACCTTGCCCAGGCCCCAAAGCGCGGCACCGGCCAATTGCCCGGTCCGCTCCCGCTCCAGTACCTGCGCGCCACGGGTGACGAACCAGAGACCCTTTTCGGGCGCGGCGTCCGCATCCGCGATGCCCTGCACCAGCGCGAGCGCGCTCGACGCGGCCCGTTTCGCATCCGCCGCGATGTCCGCGGTTGCCGCGTCAGCCCCGTGGCCGTCCTGTGCGACGAGATGCACCGCGCCGGCGAAGGGCACGTCCAGGGGCAGGCTTTCCGCGAGCGCCCGCCATGACTCGCGCCGCTCCATCTCGACCGGCGCCACGACGATTCCGGCCTCGTTCCCCAGCGCCGCGCCGGTGCCCTCCGGATCGTCGCTCGCCACCACCACCGTCTGGTTCTGTGCCGCGAGCTGCGCCGCCAGCGCCGCCGCCGTGCCGCCCCGGTCGGCGGCCAGAAGCCATACGCCCTCCGGCAAGGCGATCTCCGCCGGACCCTGCGCCACGATCACACCGCGATCCGGCAGGCCGGCCGATTCCGACCGGTCCACGCCCAGAACCTCGGATTCCGCGAAGCCCGTATCGGCGAGCGCCTCGCACCACACTTCGGGGCCCGCCAGGGCGTGGTTCGCGCGATAGCGGTCGGCGAAGCGCCACCACCCGTCCAGCTGACCGAATATCAGGTCCATCCAGCCGCGGCCGCGCTGGTTCTCCAGCGCCACCAGCAGCCCCGACGGCGCCAGTAGCGCCCGGCAGTGGGCAAGCGTTTCGTCCAGATGGCGCGTGGCGTGCAGCACGTTGGCCGCGATGATCATGTCGTATGCGTGGGGCTCGAAACCCTGGTCCAAGGGGTCTTTCTCGATATCCAGTACCCGGTAGTCGATCGAAGCGTCGGCGGCGCCGAAACGCGCCTCCGCATCGGCGAAAAACCCCGCGGAGATGTCGGTGTACATATAGTCGAACCGTGCGGCCGGAAGCTCGGGGAGGATGTATTCGGTCGCGGAGCCGATGCCGGCGCCCACCTCCAGCACGCGCAGCCGCCGCCCGTCCGGCAATTCGTCCACGAGCGTCCGGACCACCTCGCCGATCATCCGGTTGGCCGCCCGCCAGACGGGCGCCAGCCGATACAGGCCGCCGGCCGACGGCTCCGCATCGCCGAACAGCAGCGACAGCGGATCCTCCTTGCCCCGCAGCACCTCGGGCAGGGCGCCTGCGCAGCGCCTGAACAGCCCGATCTCGTTCGCCGCGTGCGGAAAGCGCTCCGTCACCCCGGCGAGAAACGCCTCGGAATCGCCCGGCATGTCGTCGGGCAGCGGATCGCCGGCTCCCACCGCTACGACGAAGCCTTCGCCCGTCTCCCGCACCACGCCCGAACGGGCCAGTATTTCCAGCAGCCGGCGGAGAAGATGCGCGTGCTCCGGCAGAATCTCCAGGCGCTGGCGCAGCTCTTCCAGGTCCACGGCCGCGCCCGCGCCGCGCTCCCACCCCAGCGTTTCCAGAGCCGAGAGCGCGTAGCACCACGAAACCCGCTCCATCTCCCCTTGCAGGTCGATCTCGTCGCCGACCTCGACTCCTTCATCGCTCAGATACCGCGAGAAGGGCTGCGAGCGCGACGCCGCGGCCGAAGGGGTCGGCAGGAAATCGGCGGGAAGCATGCCCGCCGGCAAGGCGCGGTCGCGCCATACGATTTCGTAGAGCAGCTCGTCGATCCCTTCCACGGCGGAAAGCAATGCCGCCCGCGTGGCCCGCTTGACCGTGAAACCGGCCAGCTCCCCGACGAGGACCCCCTCGGGGTCGTAGAGCCGCAAATCCGCTGCCCGGACTTCGGGTGGATCGTCGCGCTGGATATCCGCCGGGGCCGCCTCGGGCCCGTCCCTCATGCACACATGGCAGAGCAGCCGCTCCGGCAAGCGGCCGGGGAGCCACAGACGCTCCCAGGCGAACGGAAGATATGTCACGTCCTCTTCGCCGCCGTCGGGGTTGCGCGCCGCGCCGACGGCCTGGAAGCAGCCGTCGAGGATCAGCGGGTGCACGTCCAGCTGGGTGCGCTCCGGTCCGGCGGGAAGGGTCACTTCGGCGAGCGCCTCGCCCGTGCGGGACCACAGCGCTTGCAACGTGCGGAAGGACGGACCGAGATCGATCCCCACGGCGGACTTGGCGCGATAATACGCCGCGAGGTCGACCGGCGAGAGGCCCGCTTTCAACCCCTCGATATCGAGCGGCGGGATCTCCTGCGTCGGACCGGAGGAGCCAGTCGAGAGCCGACCTTCCGCATGGAGCGTCCACTCGTCCCCGTCGTCGCTTCTGCTGAGGACGCGGACCAGGCGGGATGCGCTCTCCTCGTCGTCGGCGACCAGGATCTGCATCCGGCGGCCCGGGCCGGCGGATCCGTCGTCGGCGTCGTCGTTGGGGAAGATCAGGGCGCTCTGCATCCTGAAGTCCTCGACGACCGCCGTTTCGCTTCCCTCCGCACGAGCGGCCGCCGCGGCCATGGCGCCGTAAAGCGCGCCCGGCGCGATCAGCCGGCCGAAGACCCGGTGGTCGTTGAGCCAATCCGGGTCGGAAGGGAAGACCTCGGTGTCGAAGGCGATTTCGCCGCTCGCCGATTCATGACGCGCGCCCAGCAAGGGGTGCCCGGTGCCCGATCTCCGCCGCCTGGGTGCCTCGACCCAGTAGCGCTCGCGCTGGAACGGATAGCCCGGCAGCGCGATGCGGCGGCGCTCCTCGCCGGCGAAAAGCCCTTCGAAGCGCAGCTGCAATCCTGCCTCGTAGGCTCCCGCGACCGCCTCCACGAAACCGCCTCCCGACCCCGGCGCCGGACGGTCCTCGCCGGTCGCCGGCCGCCTAAGGCTCGACACCACCGCCGGGTCCGCGACCCTGCCCGTATCCGGCCAGGCCATCGAGATCGCCGGTCCGAGCACCGCGTGGGGGCCGATCTCCACGACCGCGTCCACCCCGATCTCCGCCAGGGTCTCGACGCAAGCGCGGAATGCCACCGGCGCGCGCATCTGCCGCCGCCAGTACGCCGCATCCAGCGCCTCGCCCGGGCCGACCGGCCGGCCGTCGAGATTGCTGACGAACGGGAGCGACGGCGGTCCGAGGGGGAGCTGCGAGAGAACGGCCTCCAGATCGTCCATCGCCGGCTCGATCATGGCGCTGTGATAGGCCGGGCTCTTGCGCAGCCGCGCTACCCGAATGTCGGCTGCTTCCAGGCGCTCGAGGATCGAGGCGATCTCCGGCGCGGGACCGCTGATGACCTGGTGGGCGCCGTTGTCGGCGGCGATGCAGAGGCCGATGCCCCGCGAGGCCGCGTTGTGCGCGTCCAGCGCCTCCGCGACGCGGGCGGCCGGTGCGAATACCGCCGCCATCGCACCCTCGCCGGGCAAGGCGCCGATCAGCGCGCCCCGCGCGGCGGCGAGGCGCACACCGTCCTCCAGGCCGAACGCGCCCGCGGTATGCGCCGCCGCGATCTCGCCGAGGCTGTGTCCGAGCACGACGTCCGGCTGGATGCCGAGGCTGGACCACAGCGCCGTGAGAGCGCATTCGAGCGCGTAGATCGCGGGCTGCTTCCACTGCGGATCGTCCAGGTCTCCCGCGGCTCCCGGACGGCCGAACATCACGTCGAGCAGCGAGGCGCCGCGCTCCTCCCCGAGCACGTCGTCGCACCGGTCGAGGACAGCGCGAACCACCGGCTCGCTGTCGTAGAGCGCCGCGCCCATGCCCGGCCATTGACTGGCTTGCCCGGTGTAGGCGAACGCCACGGTACCCGCGTTGCGCGACGCCGTTTCCTCGTCCGTCCCGGCGAGCGCCCGCAAACCCTCGCGCAGCGATTCGTCGTCCCGGAACACCACTCCCGCCCGGTGGCCGAAATGGCTCCGCCCGGTGCCGGCGGACCAGGCCATGTCCGACAGCAGGGAATCGGACGGCGCCTCTTCCCGATCGAGCCATTGAAGATAGCCTTCCGCCACGTCGCGAAGCGCCGCGCCCGTCTTCGCCGAGAGCGGCAGCAGGCGCGTCCCGCGCGGGGCGAGCCCGTCCTTCGACCGCGCCGGCGCGACAGGCACCGGCAACGAAACGGGGACCGGCCTGGAAGCGCCCGCGATCCAGCGTTCCCCGTCGAGGCGCGGCGCGGCTCCGTCCGGCGAGGTGTATCCCTCCAGAACGACATGGGCGTTGGTCCCGGACCATCCGAACCCGCTCACACCCGCCAGCCGCGGGCGGCTGTCGCGGGCCGGCCATGGCGTCGGCGAGGACGTCACCTGCAACGGCAACCGCTCCCAGTCCATCTCCGGATTCGGGTTGTGGAAATGGAGGTGCCTGGGGATGACCCCGCGATTTATCGCCAGCACGGTCTTGATCAGCCCGGCGACCCCCGCCGCGGACTCCAGATGGCCGATGTTGGTCTTTACCGAGCCGATCAGCAGCGGGCGGTCCATGTCCCGCCCGGCCCCGTAGACCGCCGCCGTGGCGTCGATCTCGATCGGGTCGCCCACCTCGGTGCCGGTCCCGTGCGCCTCCAGATAGTCGATGTCCGATGCCTGGACGCCGGCCCGCTGGAGAGCCGCCCGGATCACACGTTCCTGCGCCGCCCCGTTCGGAACCGTCAGACCCGCGCTCGCTCCGTCCTGGTTCAGCGCCGAGCCCCGGATCGTTCCCCAGATGCGGTCGCCGTCGGCCTCCGCGTCGGCGAGGCGCTTCAGGACCACGATGCCGCAGCCTTCGCCCCTGACATAACCGTTGGCGGAGGCATCGAAGGTCTTGCATTGGCCGTCCGGCGACAACATCCCCGCGTTGGCGCGGAACTCCAGAAGCCGACCGGAGAGGATGATGTTCACCCCGCCGGCGAGCGCGAGATCCGCATCGCCCCGCTGCAGGCCCGTGACCGCCTGGTGCGTTGCGACCAGCGATGACGAGCAAGCGGTGTCCACCGCCATCGCGGGTCCCCCCAGTCCGAGCGCGAACGCGACCCGGCCGATGGCCGTGTTCAGCGACGTCCCGGTGACCGCGTAGAGGCTCGCGGCGGGCTCGGCGGGGCCCGCATTCTCGCTGGCCTCCAGGATCAGCCCCCGGTAATCGTTGTTGCTGATGCCGGCATAGACGCCGGTGCGGCTGTCCTTCAGCCGGTCGGGATCGATGCCCGCGTCTTCGAGCGCCCGCCAGCTGGTCTCCAGAATCAGCCGTTGCTGCGGGTCCAGCAGTTGCGCCTCGACCGGCGAAATACGGAAGAAAGCGGCGTCGAACCGGTCGAGATTGTCGAGATAGGCGCCGAAACGGCAGGCGTCGATTTGCCCCGTGTCGTCCGGAAACATGGCGCCGACACGCCCGACGCCGGACCCCGGAAGCCCCTCCAGCACCGCGTTCTCGCCCGCCTCCAACAGACGCCAGAAGGCGGAAATTCCATCCGCGCCCGGGAACCGGCAGGCCATGCCGACGATCGCTATGGCTTCGCCGGACGTGGAAGCCTCTCCTTCGCGGGCGCCGTTGCCCGGCCTGTCCCGATCGTTCATTGCAACACTCCCTGGGTCGGGGCACCGTTATGATCGGACCGTTTCATCATATTTGCGCGCGGCATGAAAGGGTTTCGCGGCCGCGCGGCGTGCTCACTTTCCTCCGTCGGCGGCGGAAACCGGTGCCGCCACGCGGACGGTAACGATATCCGTGCCATGGAATTGCTGATGGCGCACCGACGACGCAAGGCGGCGCAGGAGCCGCAGCGATACCTCTCTTTCGGCCGGGGCTTCGCCGGGTTCCTCGGCGATCAGAGCGACACGGTCCTGGATGTTGTCGTCGCGCGCGGCCACGACGAATTCGAGCACCGCGCCGTCGCCCTCCCGGCGTGCGACGAGGCGGAGCCGACGGGGTTCTTCCGCGGCTTCCTCTTGGCGGACGAGGCTCAGCAGCGTCTCCTCGCAGGCCGCGTCGAGCCGATCCGCCATGGCGGCGTCCCACCCGTTGCGCGTCGCGAAGGCGGCCAGGAATTCCCTGATCCTGGGCAATACCGAGAGTTCGAACGCAGATTCGATGCGGCTCGGGCGCGGTTGCGTCATCTCCACGAAAAGCGTCATCAGGATGACCGCGATGCCGCCCGAGGTGACTCCGTTCCGCAACAGCCCGCCGGCGAATTCGGAGATCTGCCCGGCAAAAATCATGTCATGCTGGAAGCCGACGCCGATCCAGAAGGACACACCGACGATCAGGCCCTTGCGGTAATCGATCCCGTCCTGGATGACGATTTTCATGCCGACGATGAAGAGCATCGCCAGCAACACGCCCAGATAGGCCGCGACCACGGGGCCCGGTATCGCGAGCACGACGGCCAGAAGTTTCGGCAGGAACGCCATGGCGATGAAGACCGCTCCCGTGGCGATGCCGACGCCGCGGGCACCCACGCCGGTTAGCTCGGTCACCGATGCGCCCACCGTCGTGGCCGCGTTCGGCACCGTTCCGGCGAGACCTGACAGCAGGTTCCCCAGCCCGTCCACGGTGATCGCCCCCTGGACCGCCCGGAAATCCACCGCCCGCGGTCGGCGCCACGAGACCCGCTGGATGGCCACGGCGCCGCTGACCGTCCGGATGGAAGCGATCATGGCGACGAGCACGAAGGCGGGCAGGAGCGCCCAGAAAGCCGATCCGAATTCGAGATCGAAGCCCGCCCATTCGCCCGTCGGCAGCCCGATCCAGGGCGCATCCGCCACACGGTCCACGTCGTAGAGGCCGTAGGCGGCGGCAACGCCCGTGCCGGCGAGGATGCCGATCATCGGCGCCCAGAGGCGCAGCGTTCCCGTTGCCTTCAGCGCGACCGCGGCGATCGCGACCACGGCCGCCAGCGCGCTCAGCGGTGCCGCCGGAGGCGGGCTCCCGGCGGGCACCGCGGTCAGCAGATCGAAGACCGGCGGCATCACCGTCACGGGAATCAGCATGATCACGGTTCCCGAAACCGTGGGCGTCAAGAGCCGCTGGAACACCGAGAGCCTGGCCGCGAGCACGATCGGCACGAGAGACGAGACGACAACGAGCGTCGCCAACAGCGCCGGGCCGCCCTCCGCGACCGCCGCGATGCAGACCGCGATGAAGGACCCGGTGGCTCCCATGATCACCACGTGCCCCGTCCCGATCCGCCAGACCCGGACCGCCTGCAGCATCGTGGTCGCGCCGCAGATCGCCACCGTCGCGAACACCGCCCAGGAGAGATAGCTCTCGCTGGCGCCGCCGGCCCGCATCACGATCGTCGGGATCAATATGATGCCGGCGACGGTGAGCACGGCGATCTGCAGCCCGAGACCGAAGGCAAGCGTGGGTGCCGGCCGCTCGTGGGGCTCGTAGCGGATGCTTCTGCGGCCGCCTGCCTGGGCGGCGCTCATCGGGTCGGCCGGCGGGCGGCGCGAAACTGCAATCGATCCTCCCTCGCGCGGTGTATCTTCCTCTCCCGCGGAAGGTCCCCCAACGGACGGCCGCGCGCAACATCGGAGCGTGAGGTCCCACGGAGAGTCACCAATGGCGATGCAGCCCCCGATCCATGCCACCCATCACATGGTCGCCTCCGGTCATCACCTGGCGACTCAGGCGGGCTACGAGGTGCTCGAAGCGGGCGGCAATGCCGTCGACGCCGGGGTCGCGGCGGGGATCGCCCTCGGCGTGCTGCACAGCGATCTGGTGCAGTTCGCCGGGGTCGCGCCGATCATGATCTACCTTGCCGACGAGGACCGGGTCACGACGATCAGCGGACTCGGCTGGTGGCCGCGGGCCGCATCGCTCGAACGTTTCGTCTCCGAATTCGGGGGCCGAATCCCGGACGGCATCCTGCGGACCGTGGTCCCCGCCGCGCCCGATGCCTGGATCGCCGCGCTCGGGCGGTACGGCACGATGACGTTCGCCGATGTCGCATCGGCCGCGTTTCGCTATGCGAACGAAGGGTTTTCGGTTCACCCGCTGATGGCCGGGAACCTCGCCGCCCATGCCGGCGAGTACCGTCGCTGGGAGTCGAGTAGCGACATCTTTCTCCCCGGGGGAAAGCCGCCCGTCCCGGGCGAACGCTTCGTGCAGGCCGACCTCGCCGGCGCCATCCGACACATGATCGACGAGGAGGCGGCGGCGCGGGGCGGGCGGGAGGCCGGCCTCGCCGCCGCGCGCGATGCCTTTTATCGCGGCGATCTCGCCCGCGCCATGGTGCGCTGCCACGAAGAAGCCGGCGGCTGGCTGACGATGGAGGACCTCGCGGAATACCGGAGCGCGGAAGAGGAGCCCGTGCTCGCGCGCCTCGGGGAGATCGAGGTCTACACCTGCGGGCCCTGGTGCCAGGGGCCGGTTCTCGCCCAGATGGTCGGCCTGCTCGACGGGATCGAAATCGAGTCGCTGGGGCACAACAGCGCGCGATACGTGCACACGATCGCCGAGGCGATGAAGCTCTGCTTCGCCGATCGCGAACGCTATTACGGCGACCCGCGATTCGTGGACATTCCGCTCGCCCGGCTGCTTTCCCCTGGCTACAGCCGGGAGCGCCGGGCGCTCATCCGGCAGGACCGGACGTGGCCCGGCATGCCTCCGGCGGGCGGAGAGGACGCGTTGCGGGCCGCCGGACCGGAGACGAATGCCGCCGGCGGCCCGGTACCCGCTTCCCCGGACACGTCCTATTGTTGCGCCGTCGATCGCCACGGCAATTGCTTCTCGGCCACGCCGAGCGATGTCTCGTGGCAGTCGCCGGTCGTCCCCGGCACCGGCCTGTGCCCGTCCTCGCGGGGCTCGCAGTCCTGGGCGGTGCCCGGACACGCCTCCTGCGTCGCGCCCGGCAAGCGGCCGCGGCTTACCCCCAACCCCGCCTTCGCGCGGGTTCGCGGGCGCTGGGCGATGCCGTTCGGAACTCCCGGCGGCGACGTGCAGACCCAGGCCATGCTCCAGGTCCTGCTCAACGTCACCCGGTTCGGGATGAGCACCCAGGACGCGATCGAGGCACCCCGCTTCGCCACGCAGAGCTTTCCCAACTCGTTCGAGCCGCATGAGGAATTTCCGGGTCGGCTGGTCGTCGAAGAGGGAATTCCGGACCCGGTCGCCCGGGAGCTCGCCGCGCGCGGTCACGATATCGAGCGGATCGAGGACCGCTCCGCCAGGATGGGGGCCGTGTGCGCGATCGAGCTCGACGTCCAGTCCGGAATCATGGAAGGCGGAGCGGATCCGAGGCGGATGAGCCGCGCGATGGGCCGTTGAGGGTCAGCCGGTGGCGAGATTCTGCTGGTCGGCCGCGTTGTAGTTGGCGTCGTACCACCAGGCGAGGTGGTCCCCGTATTCCACGGGCGGCCAGCGCGGCGGGTTGCCGGGGCCGGTGCAGGTCGGCGCGCAGCGGATCTCGGCGTCGAGATTGGGGCCGAAGAAATAGGGGATCGCGTAGCGGCGGCGCCCGGCCGGAGGCAGCGCGCGGTGCGGGGTCGACTTGTATCGCCCGTTGGTCCAGCGGTGCAGCATGTCGCCGGTGTTGACGACGAAGGAGTCCTCGACGAAGGGCACGTCCTCCCAGCCGTCTTCTCCGCGCCGGATCTGCAGGCCCGGGACGCCCGACTGCGCCAGGAAGGTCATGAAATTGACGTCCGTGTGGGGCGCGATGCCGTAGCGCCCCGGCTCGCGCTCGGCGGGCGGATAGTGCGAGAGCCGGAAGGAGAACTGGCCGCGCGTGAAATGGGGCAGGAACCAGTCCTCCGGCAGCCCGAGGGACAAGGCGAGTGCCGGAAGCACGCTCACCGCCAGCCGGTCCACCGCCGCGCAATAGTCCAGAACGGTTTCCCGGAACCCGGGCAGGTCCGCCGGCCAGCGGTTGGGTCCGGCGAAACGCCGCCCCGCCAGCGGGTCGTCCGGTCCGCGCTCGCGCTTGATGAAGAAGGCCTCGTTCATGTCCGGCAGCGCGTCCTCGCTGACCCGCGAGGTCCTTACGTTGTACCGCGCCATCGCCATGTAGCCGTTGTTGTGCTCGTTCATCAGCAGGGCGTGCTTGGCGGCCTCCGGCTGGGCGTGGAACCGCTCCGCTTCGGCGAAGGTCCGCCGGATGAGCTCCCGGGGCACGCCATGGTTCACGACGATGACGAAACCGACATGCTCCAGCGCATCCGCCAGCGCGCCGGCCACTTCGTATCGGCTCCGGGAGAGGTCGATCGACGGAATCATGGCTTCGTTTCCCTTCGGCCGTCCCGCCAGGCCGCAGTAGGCCGGAAGGTTAGAGCATCGACGGTTGCGCGGCCAAGCGGGACCGCACGCCCGGCCGGGTCTTTCGGGAGCGCTGGTCTTCCGAGCGGTTCGCTCTTACGATTTTCGAGGAGCGGACGGCGTTCTTGAGGCCGGCGGGAAGAGGAGGCCACAGTATGGGAAGGACCGGCAAGCCCATCGTCTATGACGAGCTTTCCTGGATGGCGGCCAGGGAGCTGGTCGAGGGCGGCATGGACATGGCGATCGTGCCGACCGGCGCGACCGAGCAGCACGGTCCGCATCTGCCGATGAACGTGGACTATCTGGTGGCCTACCGGATCGCGCTCGGCGTTTCGGAACGCACCGGAGTGCCGGTGTTGCCGCCGCTGCCGGTGGGCCATTCGGGCGGTCACGACGGTATTCCGGGCACGGTGTCGCTGAGCCCGGAGACCTTCCAGAAGGTGGTCGAGGAGATCGCCGAGGGCCTCTACGCCACCGGCTTCCGGCGCCTGCTGTTCCTCAACGGCCACCTGCCCAACATCCACCCGCTCAACTGCGCGGCGGTGAACCTCAGGGTGAGCCGACCGGACTTCAAGATTCAGGCGCTGAGCTGGTGGGACATCACGCCCGAGATCCAGGAGAAATTCTACGGCGACGAGAGCTACGGCGTGCCGCACGGCAACATCGTCGAGACCTCGATCATGCGCTACTTCCGCGACGACCTGGTCGACATGTCCAAGGCGAAGAAGGTCGGCGGCAAGGGCAAGAGACTTTTCTTCTACTACCTGTTGCGCCAGGTCTCGCTGTCCGGGCACGGCGGCGACCCGAGCGGGGCTACCGTCGAGCTCGGCGAGGAGCTCTACCGGATGGCGGTCGACGGGCTGGTGCCGCAGATCGAGAAGGCGCTCGCCGAGGAGCCGCCGGAACTTGCCGACGGGCTGCCCTAGCCATGCAGAACCTGAGGATCGACTCCGACCGGCTGTGGGCGTCGCTGATGGAGCTGGCGGAGATCGGGGCGACGGAGAAGGGCGGCGTGTGCCGGCTCGCGCTGACCGACCTCGACCGGGAGGGGCGCAACCTGTTCATCCGCTGGTGCGAAGAGGCCGGCTGCACGGTGAGCGTCGACCGGCTCGGCAACATCTTCGCCCGCCGGCCCGGCAGGAACGAGGCGCTGCCCCCGGTAATGGCGGGCAGCCATCTCGATTCGCAGCCGACCGGCGGCAAGTTCGACGGCGCGTACGGGGTGCTCGCGGGACTCGAGGTCGTCCGCACGCTCAACGATCTCGGCATCGAGACCGACGCACCGGTCGAAATCGTCGCCTGGACCAACGAGGAAGGCAGCCGCTTTTCGCCGCCGATGATGGGCTCGGGCGCCTTCGCCGGCGTTTTCGGCGAGGCGGAACTGCTCGCCCGGCCGGACAACGTCACCGGCGAGCTGCTGGGCGACGAGTTGAAACGCATCGGCTATGACGGCGATACCCCGGTCGGGGGGCGCGAGATCGGCGCCTATTTCGAGGCCCATATCGAGCAGGGCCCGATCCTGGAGAACGAGGGCAGGACCATCGGCGTCGTCACCGGCGCGCAGGGCCAGCGCTGGTACGAGGTCACCGTGACCGGGCAGGAGGCCCATGCCGGCCCGACCCCGATGAAGCTGCGAAAGGATGCGTTGGTCGCCGCCGCCCGGATGATCGATGCGGTCAACCGGATCGGTCACGATTTCCCGCCCGACGCCTGCGCCACCGTCGGCTTCGTCGAATCGAGCCCCAATTCGCGCAACACGATCCCCGGACGGGTCTTCTTCACCGTCGATCTGCGCAATCCCGACGACGCGACGCTGGCCGCGATGAACGACCGGCTGCGCGCCGACCTCGCCGGGATCGCGGAAGCCGCCGGATGCTCTGTCGAGATCGTGGATTTCTGGGACTTCCCCGCGACGCCGTTCGACGAGGGCTGCGTTTCGGCGGTGCGCGGAGCGGCCGAGCAGGGCGGCCACGGCTGGCGCGACATCGTCTCGGGCGCGGGCCACGACGCCGTCTACATCGCCCGCGTCGCCCCCGCCGCCATGATCTTCATCCCCTGCGAGGACGGAATCAGCCACAACGAGGTGGAAAACGCGACGCGGGAAGACTGCGCCGCCGGCGCCGAGGTGCTGCTCCGGGCCGTCCTCGACCGGGCGGTAGCGTAAGCCTTTACCGCTTCCGGTCGAGAAACGCCTGCATGCGCTCGCGGGCTTCGCCGCTTGCGAACCCATCGGCGAGGCAGTCGATGCCGCGGGCGACCGCTTCCGACAGCGGCAGCTCCTCCCATTCGCGCATCAGCGCCTTCTGGAGGCGGATCGCGGCGGGTCCGGCGGCGCAGATCGCGTCCACCGTCCGCGCGATTTCGTCGTCGAGCCCGCCTTCCGCGACGAGCGAGTCGACGAGGCCCCAGTCGTGCGCCCGTTCCGCCCCGATCGTCTCGCCGGTGTAGATCAGCCGGGAGGCGCGGCCCCAACCGACCAGGCGCGGGAGGAGTGCCGCCTCGATGACCGAAGGGATGCCGACCTGCACCTCCGGCATTGCGAATTTCGCCGTGGTATCCGCCACCCGGAGATCGCAGGATGCCGCGATCTCCAGCCCCGCCCCGAGGCAGTATCCGGCCAGCCGTGCCACCACCGGGACCGGCGCACCCCGGATCGCGGTGCAGACTCCGTGGATCGAGGCGATGAACGGGCGGGCGGTTTCGGGCGTCAGGTCCACCATCTCCCGGATGTCCGCCCCGCCGATGAAGGCGCGCTCGCCTGCGCCGCGCAGCACGACGGCCCGCACGCCCGGGCTCCCGGCCGCCTCGCGGATGGCGGCGCTCAGCGCCTCCGCGCCCCCGCTGTCGATGACGTTGAGCCTGGCCGAATTGTCATGGCGGACCGTCGCGACCCGCCCGCCGCGGGGACTGTCCGCGATTTCGACATGGACGGAACTCAAAGCGGCCGGCCCTCCTTGGCGGGCATCATATGGGGTGCATTTGGAGACCGCCACGGCATCATCCGGGCATCACCCGGGTGACGGGGATGTTCCATAATACCGCTCCACGGTAGGCTGGTCGGGAACGCCCAGGGAGCGATTCGATGCGGTTCCAGATTGGTCTCCTGCTGTTCCCGGACATCACCCAGCTGGATCTGACGGGGCCGTATGAGGTCTTCACCAAGTTCCCGGAAACGGACGTGCACCTGGTTTGGAAGACGCTCGATCCGGTCCGGGCCGCCGGCGGCATGCGTCTTTTGCCTACCGAGACATTCGCCGACTGCCCCCGGCTCGACCTGATTTGCGTGCCGGGCGGCGCGGGCATGAACCCGCTTCTGAACGACGAGGAGACGCTCGACTTCGTGCGCCGACAGGCGGAGGGCGCGCGTTACGTCACGTCGGTATGCACCGGCTCCCTGGTGCTCGGCGCGGCCGGGCTGCTCAGCGGCAAACGGGCGACGACGCACTGGATGTCGCATCCGATGCTCGCCGCCTTCGGCTGCGAGCCGGTGGCCGAGCGCGTCGTCGTCGACGGCGGCACGATAACCGGCGGCGGGGTGACCGCGGGGATCGATTTCGCCCTGACGGTCGCCGCGGAACTGTTCGGGCCGGAAACGGCGCAACGGATCCAGCTCGCGCTCGAATACGATCCCCGGCCGCCTTACGATGCCGGGGGCCCGGCGCGGGCGGATGCCTCCCTGGTGGCGGCGGTGCGCGAGGCCTCGGCGGCGCGTCAGGGCGAGCGCGAGGCCGCGGTCCGCCGGGCGGCGGCCCGGCTGGGCCGTTAACCGGGGGGAGCGGCGATGAAGGCCATGGTCCTTTACGACCGGAAGGAACGGTTCCGGCTGGAAGAGCGCCCCGATCCCCGCCCCGGCCTGGGCGAGGCGGTGATGCGCGTGCGCGCGGCCGGGGTGGGGCTCACGCTGGTCAACATGCGGCTCGGTCGGATGGGCGGCTCCCTGCCGCGCGTCATGGGCCACGAGCTGGCGGGAGAGATCGTCGAGACCGGGGAAGGCGTATCCGCGCTCTCGGAAGGCGATCGCTGCGCGGTCTATTTCTATCTCACCTGCGGGCGCTGCCGCTGGTGCCGCGGCGGGCGCGAGACGCTGTGCGAGAATTTCGCGGGCTATGTCGGCGGTCACCGGGACGGCGGTTTCGCCGAATATGTCTGCCTGCCGGCGGAGAACTTCCTGCCGATTCCGGAGGGGTTGAGCGACGAGGCCGCGGCGGTCGCGGCCGATGCGGTCAACACCAACTGGCATTGCATGCGCGAACGCGCGCGTATCGGCCCCGACGGTACGGTCCTGCTGATCGGGGCGGGCGGCGGTGTCGGCATTCACGGCGTGCAGGTGGCGAGGCTGTTCGGCGCGCGCGTCATCGCGGCGGACGTCTCCGAGGAAAAGCTCGATCTCGCGCGGCGATGGGGGGCGGAGCAGACGATAAACGTCCGAGCGGTCGAGGACGTGGCCGGGGAAGCGCGGCGCCTGACCGGGGGAAGGGGCGTCGACGCCGCGGTCGACTATGTGGGTCACGGCGAAACTTTCACGGCGGCGATCGACAGTCTCGCGACGTCGGGCCGGGCGGTGGTCATCGGCGTCGGCACCGGCGAGGCGCGCGTCGATCCGTCCGTCCTGGTCCGGACCGAGCGAGTGATCACCGGCTCGCGCCATTCGACCCGCGCGGAGACGATCGAGACGATGGAAATGATGACACGCGGTCCCGTGGAACCCGTCGTCGGCATGCGCGTGCCGTTCACCGAAGTGGAGACGATCTTCGATGCGCTCGAGTCCGAGACGCTGCTCGGCCGGGGCGCCCTGACTTATCCATGAGAGGAACGGACGAGATGCGGAATATCCACCTTGTCGGCAGCGCTCCCTTCGCCACCGCCGAAGAGATGTTTCGCGCCGCCGCGCGTCATCTCGGTCCGCGTCTGAAACGCCTGCCCGACGGCGAAGTCGGCGAACGGGACAGCTGGATCAAATGGCAGCATGCGCGGATCGGCCGGAGCCCCCAGTTCCGGCTCGCGGATATCGTTCCGGTCTACGTGCCGGCGCCGCCCTACGAGCTCGTCGAGGGCGTGACCTCGGCCGACGCGATCGAGTTGCCCGATCTCGGCTACGCCGAGGCGGCGATCGCATCGTACGGAACCTTCCGGGAGCTGACGGAGGATGGCGCGATCCCGCCCGATACCCGCTTCCAGGTCGGACTGCCGACGCCGCTCTCGGTCGCGAGCGCCTATATCGTGCCCGCATCGCGCGCTACGTTCGAACGGGCTTACGCCCGCGCGCTGGCCGGCGAGCTGGAGCGGATCCTGGCCGCGGTCCCGGCGGCGAAGCTCGCCATCCAGTGGGAGGCGGCGGTCGAGTTCGCGCTGATCGAGGAGGTCTTTCCCGGCCACCTGGGCGACGACATGCTCGGCGGGATCGCGGATCGGCTGGCCGGGCTGGTCGACCTGGTGCCGGCCGATGTCGAAGCCGGCATCCATCTGTGCTACGGCGATTCCGGACACAGGCATTTCTGCGAACCGGCCGATGCCCGTCACCTGGCCGATGTGGCCAACGGCGTCTCCGCCCGGGCGCGCCGCCCGATCGGCTGGATTCACATGCCGGTGCCGAAAGAGCGCGACGACGACGCATATTTCGCTCCGTTGGCCGATCTCCGGCTGAAGCCCGGTTGCGAGCTCTATCTCGGCCTGGTTCACATGACCGGCGGCATAGCGGGCACGCGCCGCCGCATCGCCGCCGCGGAAAAATTCGTGCGCGATTTCGGCATCGCCACCGAATGCGGGTTCGGACGCCGGCCCGCCGATACCATCCCCGACCTGTTCCGCCAGCACCTGGAAGCCGCGGAAGGGTAAGGCCGGCAGAAATCGAACCGGTCGGCGACGCGGGCCTATCCTCGGTTCACGTACCGGTCGGGCGGAATCAGCGAGCGGACGTTGTTGACGATGTCCGTCGTGAGGCCGGTAAGCGCCCGGTAGTCGCGGGCGATGTCGAGCTCCTCCTCGCTCAGCACGTCCCGTATGTCATCGAAACCGTCCGGCGCGCGTTCCTCGACCAGCGGCATGAAATGTTCCGGCCCGCCCTTTCGATTGCCTCCCAGAACCCTGGTCATGGCGGGCAGACGCTCCGCCTCGTAGGCCTTGAGCGCGGCCTCGGGGTCGCCGGGATGCGCGGCCAGCTCGCGGCCCAGCGTCCGTGCGTCGACGATGGCGAGCGACGCGCCGTTGGAGCCGAGCGGCGTGATGGGGTGGGCCGCGTCTCCCAGGAGCGCCACGTTGCCGAAGACCCATCGCGGCAGAGGATCGCGGTCGACCATCGGATATTCCCAGATGCCGACGTTGCGGGCGACGATATCCGGCACGTTCGCCTAATCGAACTTCCAATCGACGAACGCGCCGGCGAAATCGTCCATCGAACCGGAACGATTCCAGTCCTCTTCGCGGTAATCCGTCCCTTCCGGCACGATCAGCTCGCAGATCCAGTTGAGCATGATGTCCGGCTCGCCGGGCCCGCGGCCGGCCGGTGGCTTCTTCACCTGGTAGGCGACGAATTTCTGCCGGTAGGTGCCCGCGACCACCATGGTCCGCCCGTCCAGAATCCGGACGTCGTCGGTCGCGCCCCGCCACATGATGACGCGGTTCCAGTGCGGCGGTCTCTCGTCGGGATAGAAGTGGGCGCGCACGGTCGAGTGCACGCCGTCGGCGCCGATCAGAACGCCGGGGCTGACGGGATCGAGGGCCTCGCCCGTATCGCGGTCCACCAGATGCGCGACGGTCTTTCCGCCGGCCCGTTCGATCCGGTCGAGGCGGTGGCCGAGCTTCAACGCATCGTCGCCGAGGCGGCGCCGGACCTCGTCCGCCAGCATCGCGTGGAAGGCGCCCCGGTGCATGTGGAACTGGGGCCAGTCGAAACCGGCTTCGGTACCCAGCTTTTCGGTCAGCACGTGCTGGCCGCGCCGGGTGTAGTAGGCGAGGCCCCGGGCCGGGATGCCCAGGTCCCGCACCCGATCCTCCAGCCCGAGCTGAAACAGCTCTCGCACGCAATAGGGCTGTAGATTGATGCCGAGGCCCAACGGTTCGATCTTGCGCACCGACTCGTAGACCGTACAGCCGATGCCCAGCTGATGCAGCGTCAGGGCGGTGGCAAGGCCGCCGATGCCGCCGCCGACGATCGCGACGTCCATGGCCCCGCGCCCCCGGTCCTAACCCGCCAGCCGGTCGGCGCCCGCGGCGATATCGGTCAGCAGCTCGCGCACCCTTTCCGGCGTCTCGCGGCCATAGCCGCAATAGTGCGCCAGACCGAAGTCCGGCAGAAACTCCTTGGCGGCGTCCGCACGCCGCATCATCGCGTCGACGCCGTCCGCCAGCTCGATGCCGAGGAAGATCCTGGCCTCGCCCGCCTCCAGGTCCCGGAGCGGGCGAAAGAAATCTTTGTCCGCGTCCCGCATGGACGGCAGATGGAAGAAGTCGACCCGCCGGGGCGTGTTGGCGCTGAGCGCGTTGGCGAGCCGGACGCAGAGCGAAAGGTCCTCCACCTCGGCCATTGGCCAGCCGCCCCAGGTGCCGTAGCAAAGGTGGTAGCCCATCGGGACCGTTTCGGGAATCGTCTCCGTCATCGGCGCGAGGTAGTCCCGGGACGTATATCGACGTATCCGCTCCTCGGTGGCGAGATCGTCCACGCCCGATCGGCCGTCGAGATAGTTCCCGCGCGCGCCCATGATGTCGAGCACCTCCGAACAGTAGTCCCACTGGACCACCAGATCGTCCGCCGGAATGCGCTCGAGGATTTTCGCGATATCCGCCCGGATCGCCTTTTCGTATGCGCGGATCGCGACCGGATGGTCGGCGGGGTCGGGAAAGAAACCGACCGTCGCGTCGATCGTGCAGGGCAGCGAAACCTGGAAGGGGATGCCGGGCTCGACCCTGCCCTCTTCCCGCAGCCGCCGATAGATGCCGTACGATGCGACGGCCTCCCGGGCGTAGGGCAGGTCGAGCGCGGTTTCGGTGACGCCGGGCTTCAGCCTGTAGGTGCTGCGCGTCGCCTTCATCAGTTCCGGGTCGTGGCTCTCCGGGCTCTTCACCCGGTCCGGCGGCACGACGCGGATCGGGTCGAGGTCCGGGTTTTTCGAGTAGGTCAGGTGCGGCAGCGCCTGGACCCAGTTCCTGCGATGCCCGATCTCGCCGTCCGGCAGCGCAAAGGCGCGGGCGCCCAGCGAGGCGGAACAGGTTTCGAGGACGTCGTCGACCGTTTCGAAGGGCACGCTGCCCACGAGAAGGACGCTTCCGGCGCGCGATGACATCGTTTTCTCCCCTGGGCGTTTTCCTCTTGTCGGCGCCCGGCCGGGTTTCACCCTTCGAGCAGGTTCCGCTTGCGCAGCCATTCGACGGTCAGGCCGATTGCCTCGTCCATCTGTTCCGGCTGATTCTGGTAATAGTGCGTCGCGCCCTTGACGACGCGATGCTCCTTGTCGGCGCTGGCCGTGGCATCGAAGATCATGCGGCTATGCGGCTGGGGGACGGCGTCGTCGGCGCTGTTCTCGATGGCCAGCAACGGCACGCCGATCTTCGCCGCGTTCTCCGGTCCGTCCGCGCGGCTCTCGTCATAGCTCCATTGGCTGAGCCACGAGCGCAGGGTCGAGAAGCGGCCGATGCCCACCGGCCCGCTGTTGACGGTCTCCGGATCGCCCAGATAACACCAGTTCGGCTTGCGGTCGTTGGGGTCGATCAGGGGGTCGAGGAAGCGCGGGTCGGCCATGGTGCGGTGGACGATAAAGCCGCGCTCCAGCTCCTTGCCGCCCCTGGCTTTCAGCTCCTCAAGCGTCTCGCGCACCCGGGCGGTAATCTTGCGGTTCCGGGCGATCTGGGCGGCGCGGTAGCGCTCCACGAACCCGGCGTCGAAAGGCGGGCCGTTCTCCCGATTGTACATGTCGAGTTCGGGGTCGCGGTCGTCCGGATTCTGCTCGTCGCGGACCGAGGGGTCGATCCACTCGGTCATGGTTCTGGCGCGCGACAGGTGCGCCGCTTGGAAGGTTATGGCGTCCACCGGGATCAGACCGGCGCCCGCCACGTCCACCGGGTCGCCCGCCGGCGTGTCGACGATCGTCGGGTTCTCCGCCTGGGCCTGGTAGAAGAGGGAGAGGGCGCCCCCGCCGGACCAGCCGCCCAGCACGATCTTCTCGTAGCCCCATTCCTCCTTTGCGGCACGGATCCAGGCGCCCATGTCGAGCAGCACCTTCTCGAAGATCAGCGCGGAGTCGTTCTTGGGATAGCGGCTGCCGGCGCACAGCACATGCACGCCGTAGGTCGGCAGCGCCCGGGTCACGGGAAGCAGTTGCAGCGTCGACGCCGGATGCATGAAGATCATCAGCGTCTTCGAGTCCCGGCCCCGGGGCGTGTAGTGGACGCCTTCCAGGTTCACGTTGCCGACCGAGCCGGCAAACCCGTATGTCTCGGTGAATTTCGAGACCTCGTTGAACTGGACGTGACGCCAGGTGGCGTCGGTTTCGAACGACGACTCCGCCATGCTCTTCCCTCTCCCTGTTTCTCCGCCGCGGCCGGCACCGATGGCGGCGCGACCTCCGAAGACCGACCCGTATTACGCTTCCGGCGAGGAAAATTCGAGCCCGCGGCCCCGGAGTCGCGAACGGGGTTCGGACGGAAGCCTCCTCGGCCTGCCCGTCCGGCCTCCGCTTCCGTCTCGCTTCGCACACGATTTCGTCTCCCCGCAGCCGCCGGTTTGCGCGATAGTCGTCGATCGCTCGCGCCTGGCGGGTCACGGCATGGAGGACAGGACATGGACCGAAGCGGGAACGGCAAGTCGCTGGAAGCGCGGTTGCGGGACGTCGAGGACAGGCTCGAGATCTACAACCTGATCGCGTCCCACCCGCCGAGCGCCGATACCGGGGCGGACTATTACACGCGCGTCGTCTACGCCGAGGACGGCAGTTTCGACCGCGGCGAAGGTCTCACCGGCGCCGTCGGCAACGAGGCGATCGCCGCGATGACCCAGACGCAAGGGCACCGGCGCGCCATCGAGGGCGGGCTCGCGCATTTCGCCGGGTTGCCGCATATCGAGATCGACGGAGACGCGGCGTATGTGACGTCGTATCTTCTGCTGCTCCATCCGGACGCATCGGGCGAGCCCCGGGAGCTGCCAAATCACGGGTATTCGCCGGGCTTTCGCATCCATCGCGTCGCCGCCAACCGGTGGATACTGGCGCGAACGCCCGGAGGGTGGAAGATCGAGAGCCGTAAGCTGCGCCCGCTCGACGGATCGCCGCCCGCGCGCGAGATCCTCGAGCAGGCGCTTGCCGCCTATCGTCCGGCGGATTAGGGACTTCGGGCACATGGCTTTCGAGGTTAATCGGCTCGGGGACCGGTTCGCGGCGGAAATCGTCGGCATCGATCTCTCGCGACCGCTGTCCGACGAGGAGTTCGCGGCGGTCCGCGAGGCGTGGTTCGACGCCGGCGTCGCGGTCTTCCGCGACCAGCACCTCACCCCTGCCGAACAGGTCGCCTTCAGCCGCCGGTTCGGAAAGCCGATCGTGCATGTCATGAGCCAGTTCCTGCTGCCCGGTCACCCGGAGATCCTGCTGCTCTCCAACAAGAGGCACCCGGACGGCACGCCGGTGGGTTTCGAGGACGCCGGCCGGTACTGGCATTCGGACATCTCCTACGACGAACGCCCGGCGATGGGATCGCATCTCTACGCGGTGGATATCCCGCCCGCGGGCGGCGACACCGTGTTCGCCGACATGCGGCATGCGCTGGCGACCCTGCCGGACGACCTCCGCCGGCGCGTCGACGGACGGTGGGCGCGCCATTCCTATACGCGGAACTGGCGCAGGAACGAGACGGTCGAAGGCGGCCGGCCGGCCGTCAGCGCCGAGCAGCGGGACAGGCTGCGCGAGGTCTCCCATCCCATGGTCCGCGGGAACGAGGACACCGGCGAAGAGGCGTTGTTCGTAAACCCCGGGTTCACCTTCGCCGTCGAGGACATGGACGAGGCCGAAGGCGAAGCGCTTCTTGCCGCGCTCTTCGAGCACAGCACCCGGGAGGCGTTTGTCTATACCCACCGGTGGCGGCCCCGCGACCTGCTGTGCTGGGACAACCGCACCGTCATGCACCGGGCAACGTCGTACGATCCGGCCCATACGCGGCACATGCACCGCACCACCATAGCCGGCGGCCGTCCCGTCCAGGCGGCGTATCGATGATCGTCGACATTCACTGCCACTACGTCCCGGAGGCCTATTTCCGTTTCATCGAACGCGAGGAGGCTTTCGACGTTCGCCGTTCCACGACCGGCGACGAAGCGGTAGAGGTGGAGATCGGGCGCGCCGGTTTCGCCATGAACAGGACGTTCTTCGACCCCGGGCGGCAGCTGCGCCGGATGGACGGGCTCGGGATCGACCTCAGCGTCCTGTCGCTCGCGACGCCGCTCATCGACTACGCCGCGCGGGCGGACGCGGCGCTCGCCGCCGCCCGGATCTTCAACGACGAGCTCGCACTGCTCAGGGACCGGCACCCCGACCGCTTCGACGGCTGGGCCTTCCTGCCGATGCAGGATCCCGCGCGGGCGGCGCGGGAACTCCGGCGCGCAGTGGCCGAGCTGGGTTTGCGCGGTGGGCACATCGCGTCCAACGTCGGCGGCCGCTATCTCGACAGCCCGGAATTCGCCCCGGTGTTCGAGGCCGCGGTCGATCTCGACGTGCCCCTCTTCGTCCACCCAAGCAACCCCGCGGGTGCCGACCGCACCGGGCGCTTCGAGCTCACGGTAGTCAGCGCCTACCTGTTCGACACCACGATCAACATCTTCCACATGATCTTCGGCGGGATGCTCGACCGATACCCGACGCTGAAGTTGTGCTGCGCCCATGCCGGCGGCTACGCCCTCCTGCTCCGGGCCAGGATGCAGAGGGAGGCGGACACCAACCCCGGCCTCGCCGAAACCGTCTCGGGCACGGTCGACGATTACCTGGGGCGCCTCTATTACGACACGGTGTGTTTCGAGGACGGCTACCTTGCCTACGCCTCGGAACTGGTCGGGCCGGACCGGCTGGTGCTGGGCAGCGACGGTCCGTTCCCTCTCGGCGAGCCGGACCCGGTGGGGTTCGTCCAGCGCGCGTTCGGAGACGACCCCGCCGGCGCCGACATCCTGCGGCGCAACGCCGCCAGGATGTTCAATCTCGCCGGGCAGGAGCCCGGGACATGGAAGCCCGTGACGCCGTCTCCACCGCCCCGGGAGCGCCCTCGTCCCGAGTAGCCGCGAAGCGGCGTATCGAAGGGCGCTTACCCAGAAAGGTTGGCGGGTGGGAAGCTCGCGTCATTTCTTCCGTCATGCCCGGACTTGTTCCGGGCATCCACGTCTCGCGGCGTGGCGGGATGAGCGGGTACGAGCGAGACGGCGGAACCGCGTGGATGCCCGGAACAAGTCTATAGAATTTTCGGCGAATATCATACAAATCATTGGTTTTATGTAATAAATTATACCGCATTAGATGGCATGTAGCCGATGAATCCAAATCAGTCATCAAAACGAATGCAGATTTTTTCAAAATTT
>JAJEHI010000069.1 GCA_022823775.1 Defluviicoccus sp.
AAGAGCAGGCGGTGGCCCGCGCGCGGCTCGGAGGGCTCGCGCGCCGCCCGGCCCGGGTGCTCTCGGCCGGCGAGCAGCAGCGCCTCGCGGTCGCCCGCGCGCTCGCCTGCGGCCCCGACCTCCTGTTCCTCGACGAGCCGACGGCGAGCCTCGACCCGGCCTCGACCCAGGCGGTGGAGCGGCTGGTCCTGGAGGCGCAGGAGAGCGGCGTCGCGGTGGTCACGGTGACCCACGACGCGGGCCAGGCGCGCCGGCTCGCCGACGAGCTGGTGTTCCTCCACGCCGGCCGGGTGGCCGAGGCGGGGAGCGTCGCGCGGGTGCTCGAGGCGCCGCGCTCCGAGGCCGCGCGCGCCTGGCTGGAGGGCCGGATCTGGCTCGGGGAGGCGGGATGATCCGGCGCGCGCTGGCCCTGCTCCTCGCGCTCGGGCTCGCCGCCCCGGCCGCGGCGGAGCGGTTCATCGTCGTCCAGTCGACCACGTCGACCCGGAACTCGGGCCTGTTCGACCGCATCCTGCCGATCTTCCGCGAGACGACCGGGATCGAGGCGCGCGTCGTCGCGGTCGGCACCGGCCAGGCGATCCGCAACGCCTCCCGGGGCGACGGCGACGTGCTCCTGGTGCACGACACCGGCGCCGAGGAAAGGTTCGTCGCCGAGGGCCACGGCACCGCGCGCCACGACGTGATGTACAACGACTTCGTGATCGTCGGCCCGCCCGCCGACCCGGCCCGCATCGCCGGCACCCGGGACGCCGCCGCCGCGCTCTCCGCCATCGCCCGGGCCCGGGCGGCGTTCGCGTCGCGCGGCGACGACAGCGGCACCCACAAGGCCGAGCTCCGCCTGTGGCGGGCGGCCGGGATCGACCCGGCGGCGCATTCCGGCACCTGGTACCGCGAGACCGGCTCCGGCATGGGGGCGACGCTCAACGTCGGCATCGGCATGGGCGCCTACGTGCTGAGCGACCGCGCGACCTGGATCGCCTTCGGCAACCGGCGGCGCCACCGGATCGCGGTCGAGGGCGACGCCAGGCTGTTCAACCAGTACGGCGTCGTCGCCGTCAGCCCGGCGCGCCACCCCCGCGCGAAGGCGGCGCTCGCCCGGCAATTCGTCGACTGGATCCTGTCGGCCGAGGGTCAGGCCGCCATCGCGTCCCACCGGATCGGCGGGCGGCAGCTGTTCTTCCCCAACGCGAGGCGGCGAAACGATGCCGAGTAGACAAATTAATGATTACCAGAGAAAAACGGCATTGGAACTTATGACGCCTCGGTGCCAGATTCCACCCGTCCGGTCGGCATTCGGCCACACCGGGCGAGTGATAACCCAGCAACGCGTAGTCATTTCAAGGAGCACAGATATGAGCATTCGGAAACAGGCAAATGTCGACAGGCGCGACCGCGCGGCGGGGAACGGGCGGGGACGCCGCATCCTGGCCGCGACGGGGCTGGCGGTGGCGGTCGCGGTCGTGGCGGCCTTCGCGCTCACCGGCAACCCGGAACCGGCGCAGGCGTGCCTGTTCCCCGGTATCCCCTGCTAGCGGCGGTTTTCTCCCTTGTCGTCCGGCGGCGCGGCCGGCGGGTTCCCACCCGCCGGCCGCTTTTTTTCGCCCTTCCCCCGCCCGCCGGGGTAATGCACAAAGGGGATACGACAACGGAGCCCGGATGACCGCCCGCACCCTTTTCGCCGCGCTCGCCTGCCTCGCGCTTCTCGCCGCGCGGGCGGAGGCCCTCACGGTGACCGATTCGGCCGGGCGCACGGTCGAGATCCCCGACACGGTCTCCCGCGTCTTCGCGTCCGGCCCGCCGGCGGCGATCATGCTCTATGCGGTGAGGCCCGAGGTGCTGCTCGGCTGGCCGCGGGCGCTCAGGGACTACGAGAAGCCCTATATCGCGGCGCCCTACCGCGAGCTGCCGGAGACCGGGCGGCTCACCGGGCGGGGCGGAGAGGCGAACCTGGAGCGCGTGCTGGCGCTGAAGCCCGACCTGATCGTCGATTTCGGCTCGGTGCGCGGCACCTATATCGACCTCGCCGACCGGGTGCAGGAACAGACCGGCATCCCCTACATCCTGGTGAACGGGCGTTTCGCCGAGACCGCGAAGTCGCTCCGCCTGGTCGGCCGGGCGCTCGGCGTGCCGCAACGCGGCGAGGCGCTGGCGCGCGACGTGGAAGAGACCTTCGCCGCGCTCGATCGCGCGCTCGGCGCGGTGCCGGTCTCCAGGCGCCCCCGCGTCTACCTCGCGCGCGGGCCTGACGGGCTCGAGACCGGGCTCAAGGGCTCGATCAACACCGAGATCATCGAGCGCGCCGGCGGGCGCAACGTGGCCGAGGTGCAAGGCCGTTACGGCCTCGTCCAGGCCTCGCCCGAGCAGGTGATCGTCGCCGATCCCGACACCATCGTGACCTGGGACCGCATCTTCTACGCCCGCGTCTGGCGCGACCGCTTGTGGCGGGGGATCGAGGCAGTCCGGCGGGGGCGGGTCTATCTCTCGCCGACCGCGCCTTTCGGCTGGATCGACCGGCCGCCCTCGGTCAACCGGCTGATGGGACTGAAGTGGCTCGCGGGCCTGTTCTACCCGGATCGCTGGACGGGCGATTTGCGCGCCGATACCGCGGCGTTCTACCGGCTCTGGTACCGCGTCGACCTCGGCGACGCCGAGCTCGACCGCCTGCTCGAATGGGCCGGGGGCCGCGCGCCCTGAGCGCGCCGGGGCGCGAGGCTTGAGTACAGGCGGGTTTCCGACGGTTCGCGCGAGTCGGGACGCGGACTTACGAGCGCCGGCATCGCCCGTCGCCATCACCGGGGTCGCCCCGGTCTCCCCGGTCGTCACCCCCCGCTGTCACCCCGGCCTTGTGCCGGGGTCCAGGCCTGCCCCGGACCGTGATCCGGGGGAAGCCGGGCGAGAGCGGTCGCTGACAGTCTGGACCCCGGCACAGGGCCGGGGTGACACGCTTGGGGACAGCGGCGGCGCGGGCTCATCCTCGACGCTTGGTGAGAAATTCAGGCTGGACGGGGTAGGGTAGGGCAATGCGCGGCGGCGGCGATGGAGGGGATCGGATGAGGAGGCGGCGGCGTTGACGACGGGCCGGTCGCGGACGTCGCTCTGGCTCGTTGCCGCCCTGGTCGCCGGCTCGTTCGGGGCGTTGACGGTCGGGCCCTATCCGCTCGGGCTGGGCGAGGCGATTTCGATTCTCGCGGGCGGCGGGGGGGAGGGGAGGGCGGAGACCGTGCTGCTCTCGATCCGGCTTCCCCGGGTGACGGCCGCGCTGCTGGTGGGCGCGGCGCTCGCCGCGGCCGGGGCGTGCTACCAGACGCTGTTCCGCAACCCGCTGGTCTCGCCCGACATCCTCGGCGTCTCGGCGGGCGCGGGCCTCGGCGCGGTGCTCGGGATCTTCCTGTCGCTGCCGGTCGTCGCGATCCAGCTCATGGGGTTCGCGGGCGGGCTCGGGGCGGTGGCGCTGGTGGGATTCGTCGCGGCCTCGGTGCGGGTCGGCGACCGCACGCTGATCCTGGTGCTCGCCGGGGTGGTGGTGGGCGCGCTGACGGGCGCCGCGACCTCGCTCCTCAAGGTTCTCGCCGATCCCTACGACCAGCTGCCCGCGATCACCTTCTGGCTGCTCG
Source organism: Defluviicoccus sp. (assembly GCA_022823775.1). Classification (GTDB taxonomy): domain Bacteria; phylum Pseudomonadota; class Alphaproteobacteria; order MPNO01; family MPNO01; genus MPNO01. The sequence continues at coordinate 3,615 of JAJEHI010000069.1, forward strand.
GCAGCCTGGCCGGCGTGAAGACCGAGGACATCCTGCCCGCCGCGCCGGTCGTGCTGGCCGGGCTGGTCCCGCTGGTGCTGCTGCGCTGGCGGATCAACGTGCTGGCGCTCGGCGACGAGGAGGCGCGCGCGCTCGGCGTAGAGGCGGGCAGGCTCCGCCCGGTGGTCATCGTCTGCGCCACGCTGATCACGGCGAGCGTCGTCGCGGTCGCTGGCGTGGTCGGCTGGGTCGGGCTGGTGATCCCGCATATCGCGCGGATGATCGTGGGACCCGGCTTCGGGCGGCTTCTGCCGGCCGCGGCGCTCCTCGGCGCGGGCTACATGCTCGCCGTCGACACGCTCGCGCGCACGATCTCCGCCGTCGAGGTGCCGCTCGGGATCCTCACCGCGGTGGTCGGCGCGCCGTTCTTCCTCTGGCTGCTCGGGCGGGGGCGTCGGGTATGGGCATGACGGTCGAGACCCGGCGGCTCGCGATCGGCTATCCCGGGCACGAGGTGGGGAGCGGGATCGCGCTCGGCGCCGGGCCGGGAGAGGTGCTGTGCCTGTTGGGTCCCAACGGGTCCGGCAAGACGACGCTGTTCAAGACCCTGCTCGGGCTGATCCCCGCGCGCGGCGGCGAGGTGCTGCTCGGCGGCCGGCCGCTCGCGGCGCTCGCCCGGGCCGAGATCGCGACCCGCGCGGCCTACGTCCCGCAGGCGCACGCCGCACCCTTCGCCTATCCCGTGCTGGAGGTCGTGACGATGGGGCGGACGGCCAGGCTCGGCCTGTTCTCGCAGCCCGGCGAGGCGGACCGCGCGGCGGCGCTGCGGGCGCTCGCCAGGCTCCGCATCGAGGACCTCGCCGAGGACGACTACACGCGGCTCTCCGGCGGGCAACGCCAGCTGGTGCTGGTCGCCCGCGCGCTCGCCCAGGAAACCCCGGTACTGATCATGGACGAGCCCACCGCCAGCCTCGATTTCGGCAACCAGACCCTGGTGCTGCGGGAGATCGCCGGGCTCGCCGCCGACGGGCTGACGGTGATCCTGTCGACCCACGACCCGGACCACGCCTTCGCCGTCGGCACCGGCGTCGCGCTGCTGCACGAGGGGCGGGTGCGGGCGACCGGGGCGCCCCGCGACGCGCTCACCGGGGAGGCGCTGTCGGCGGTCTATGGCGTCGACGTGCAGGTCGAGGCGCTGGCCGACGGCAGGACAGTCTGCGTCCCCTCGCTCGCGCGCGATGCCGCGTAGCGTATGCCCGAGGGGTTTACAACCATAGCGTGTTCGATATAGTACGGGTGCATGGCCGACGCCCATTCCGTTCTTCTGTTCGATACCCAGCAGGCAGTCGAGGAGCTGGTCGCCGCCGGGATGCCGCCGGAGCAGGCGAGAGTCATCGTGCGGCAACAGGCGCGCTGGATCGACCGCGATTTCGCGACCGGCGAGGACATCGATCGGCTTCAAGCGGAGATCGGCCGCCTGCGCCAGGAATTCGGAGGGCAGTTGGGCCAGCTGCGCGAGGAATTCGATCAAAAGCTCGAGGCCCAGGGCGCGGCCATCGCGAAGGACATGGACCACCTGCGCGAGGGGCTCGAACAGAGGATCGATGCGCGATACGAATCCCTCGATCACAAACTCAACGTCCAGCGCTCCGCGCTCGAAACGAAGATCACGCAGTCGTCGGCCGACACGATCAGGTGGGTCACCGGGTCGCAGATCGGCACCGCGGCGGTCTATCTGGCGGCCCTCCTCGCGGCCATCAAGCTCTGACCTCAGGGCGAGAGCCAGCGCACCTTGCCGGTGCCGGACAGCGTGTAGCCGCCCATCGCCTTCGCCTTTTCCCGCATCGCCCCGCCGCCGGCGAAGTCGAGCAGCGCGCGCACCGGCCGGGTGAAATAGGCGCGGCGGTCCACCACCAGGTCGAAGCGCTCCTGCACCAGCAGCCGGAACGGCAGGTCGAACTGCCGCGCCATCGCCTCGATGCCGAGCGCGGCGTCCGCCTCGCCCGCCGCGACCGCCGCCGCGGCGTCGGTCTCGGTCCAGACCGGGGTGGCGAGGCGGTCGATGTCGGTCTCCCTCATGCCCGCCTCCCGCAGGAGCTCGTCGAACAGCGCCGCCGCCGCCGCGCCTTCCTGGCGCATCGCGACCCGCATGCCCCCGAGATCGGCCACGCCCGTCACCCGGTCATGGACCCGCTCCGACAGGATCAGCCCGCGCGCGCGCACCGCCCATTCGAGCAGCACGCAGCCCACCAGCCGCCATTTCCCGACGGTGCCGACGTTCCACTCGCCGGCCTCGTGGAAATGGATGCCGGCGAGCGCCGCCTCCCGGTCGACGAAGCGCCGCAGCCCGTCGGCGCTGCCGTTGAGGATCGTCGCCAGCCCCGAGCCCGACTCGCGCACCGCCCATTCGAGCAGCGGATCGTGCGAGCCGGCCAGCACCATCGGCCGCTCCGACAGCGCGCCCTCGGCCGCGAGCCCGGCCCAGTCCATCAGCTCGGCGCGCGGGAACAACAGCTTGCCGGTGATCCTGCGGTGCGGGATCTCGCCCGCCGCCGCGAGGTCGTAGATCTTGCGCTCCTTGACCCGCAGCAGCGCCGCCACCTCCCGCGTGGTCAGGTAAAGCGGCAATTCGTCGATCGTATCCCGCGCCATGCCGGCCATCCTGCCAAAGCAGGCCGAAGCGCGCGAGGGTCGCGCACCCGTCATTTCGACCGAGCGGAGCGAGCGGAGAAATCCGCCACGCACGCATATGCGGTTCCGTGCGTGACGGATATCTCCGCTCCGCCTCCCTTCGGTCGGCTCCGGTCGATATGACGGAGCAGGAAGGACTTTTTCCCGCCTTGGACCCCATCCCGATCCGTGCGATGTTCTCGCCGCTATGAACCGAAGGCAGTTTCTCGCGATTTCCACGGCGTGCGCCCTGCTGCCGGCGACCGGCAGGGCGGGGGCGATGCGGCTGAGGGCGGAGCCGGTCGCCGTCCGCCTGCTGCCCGACGAGGAGGGGCACGGGCCGGCCGAGATGCTGGGGTTCAACGGCCGGACGCCGGGCCCCGAAATCCGCGTGCGCGCGGGCGGGCGGGTGTCGGTGGCGTTCGAGAACGGGATCGACCGGCCGAGCGCGATCCACTGGCACGGCATCCATATCGACAACGCGATGGACGGGGTGCCGGGACTCACCCAGGACGCGGTGGCGCCCGGCGCGACCTTCGAGTACGACTTCGCCGCGCCTCATCCCGGCACCTACTGGTACCACGCCCATCACCGCTCCTGGGAGCAGGTGGCGAAGGGGCTCTACGGCCCGCTGATCGTCGAGGAGCGCGACCCGCCGAAGGTCGACCGCGACATCGCCGTGGTGCTCGACGACTGGCGGCTCACGCCGGACGGCGGGCTCCATCCGAGCTTCGGCAACCGGCACGATTTCTCCCATGCCGGGCGGCTCGGAAACTACGCGCGCGCCTTCTTCTCCCGCGACCGGGTGCGGGCGGGCGATCGGGTCCGGCTCCGGCTGATCAACGCGGCGACCGCGCGGACGTTCAAGGTGAGGATCGGCGGCGGCTCCGGCGCGGTGGTGGCGCAGGACGGGATGCCGCTCGCCGCGCCCGAGCCGATGGGGGAGCCGGTCCTCGCCCCGGCCCAGCGGACCGACATCGTGCTCGACGCGGCCAACCCGGTGACCTTCCACCTGCTGCCGCGCGGCGAGCCCTATCCGCTCGGCACCCTCGCCGTCGAAGGCGCCAACCCCGCGCCGGCGCGCGGTCCCGTCGAGCCGCTGCCGCCGACCCCGGTCGCCGCGCCCGACGCGAAGGGCGCGCGGCGGCTCACGCTCGCCATGGAGGGCGGCGCGATGGGCGGGCGGCACCGGGGCGACGATTTCTGGGCCTTCAACGGCCGCTCGGGCATGCCCGATGCGCCGTGGCAACGCTTCGCGCGCGGCGAGACGGCGCGGATAACCATGCGGAACGACACCGCCTTCCCGCACGGCATCCACATCCACGGCCACCATTTCCACGAGCTCGGCGCCGACGGTACGCCCGGCCATTACCGCGACACCACGCTGGTCGATCCGCGCAAGAGCCGGGACGTGCTCTGCGTCTTCGACAACCCGGGCAAGTGGCTGATCCACTGCCATACGCTGGGACACCAGGCGTCGGGGATGAAGACCTGGGTCGAGGTCGCGTGACGCGTCTCGCGACGGTCCTCGCGCTGCTCCTGCCGGCGACCGCGATGGCGGGGCACGAGCTGGAGAACCGCGACCTCCGCAACGGGCGGGTGCTCTACAAGGAGCACTGCGCCTCGTGCCACGGCGCCGAGCTCGAGGGCCAGCCCGACTGGCGGCGGATCGGCAAGGACGGGCTGCTCCCGGCGCCGCCGCACGACGCGACCGGCCATACCTGGCATCACGACAACCGGCTGCTGTTCGACTACACCAAGCTCGGCGGCAAGGCGCTGATGGAGGCGCGCGGGGTAAGCGGGTTCAGGAGCGGCATGGAGGGGTTCGCGGACGTGCTCTCGGACGACGATATCTGGGACATCCTCGCCTTCATCCGCTCCACCTGGCCCGAGCGGATCAAGCGGATACAGGCGTCGAGAAACCTGCCCCACGAGCGGTAGCGGAGAGCAAGCGGAAGCCCTCCCCCGGCCCCACCCGCAAGCGGGAGGGGGGAAGGCAAGGAGTAGGGGTCGGCGCGGCGCGAATCCCCCTCTCCCCCGGCAGGGGAAAGGGTCGGGGTGAGGGGGCGGCCAACCGATTCTGCCCGGTCGAAAAATGCGTTAGGCTTGCCGGGACCGCTACAGGGACGATGGCCATGACCTCCAGCGGACGCGAGATCGACGCGCTCGGTCTCCACCACTCCGCCTATCGCTGCCGCGACGCCGAGGAGACCCGCGCCTTCTGGGAGGACAGGCTCGGCTTTCCCCTCGTGATGGCGCTCAAGATCGACGAGCACCCGACCACCGGCGAGGCGGTGAGCTACATGCACATCTTCTTCGACATCGGCAGCCACGCGGACGAGCCGGGGCAATCGAACTATGTCGCCTATTTCGACGTGCCGTTCCGCGACCGGGACGATCCCGACGAGCTCTACAAGACGCGCTGGGGCATGGACCTCCATTTCGCCATGCGGGTCGCCGATCACGACGCGCTCGCACGATGGTCCGACCGGCTCGCCGCCGCCGGCATCGCCTACGAGGGGCCGGTACGGCACGGCATCTGCAGCTCGATCTATTTCCACGACCCCAACGGCTATCGCTTCGAGTTTACCGCCGAGGATGACGGGGAATCGCGCGAGTTCGCCGGGCACGAAGGGGCCGCGCACGACAATCTCCGCGCCTGGAACGCCTGGAAGGCGGCGCGGTCGCAATCAACCTGAGGTAGCAGCATATCGGCGATTTTCGTATACTCCGATCGTACCCCGCAGACCGAGTATGAACTTCGCGAACATCCTCGACGCCGCGCTCCCGCTGGCCGCCGTGCTGGTCCCCGCCTTCGTGCTCGGCTTCGGCGCGATCTGGCTCGCCGTTCACAATGGGCTGACCGATATGCGCAAGGAGCTTCACATCATGGGAGAGCGCGTCGCGAGGATCGAGGGGCGCCTCGACCCGCACCGCCCGGTCGCGGGAGAGTGAGCGGCGCATGGATTTGAGGTCTCTCGGAGACGGCGACGACCGGCTGACCGCCTCCGTCGTCGGGCTCGGGTGCAACAATTTCGGGCGGCGGCTGCGCGAGCGGGAGTCCCGCGCGGTGATCCATGCCGCGCTCGATGCCGGGATCGCGCTGTTCGATACCGCCGAATCCTACGGCGGCGGGAAGTCGGAAAAGTTCATCGGCAACGCGCTCGGGCCGCGCCGCCGCGACGTCGCGATCGCCACCAAGTTCGGCTGGAGCGGCGGCGCGTCGCGGCGCAAGGTGGCGAAGGCGGTCGAGGGCAGTCTGAAGCGCCTCCGCACCGATTGGATCGACCTCTACCAGATCCATCGCCCGGACCCGGCGACGCCGATCGAGGAGACGCTGGAGGCACTCGACGCGCTGGTGCGCCAGGGCAAGGTCCGCTTCGTCGGCTGCTCCAATTTCTCCGGCGAGCAGATCGAGCGGGCGCGGGCGGTCTCGCGGGAGCGCGGCCGGTGCGCCTTCGTCACCGCCCAGAACCCGTGGAGCCTGCTCGAGCGCGGAATCGAGGACGACGTGGTGCCGGCCTGCGCCGATGCCGGCATGGGGATCCTGCCCTACTACCCGCTCGCCAACGGGCTCTTGACCGGCAAGTACCGGCGCGGCGCGGAATGGCCGAAGGGGACGCGGCTTTCCGCCGGTTACGTGTCCGAGGCCCGGTGGGAGGCGGTCGAGAGGCTGGAGCGCTTCGCGCAGGCGCGCGGCCGGAGCCTGCTCGAGCTCGCGTTCTCGTGGCTCGCCCGCCAGCCCGGCATCCTGAGCGTCATCGCCGGCGCGACCTCGGCCGAACAGATCGAACGGAACGTTGCGGCGGCGGGCTGGAAGCTCACCGAGGCCGAGCTCGCGGAGATCGACAGCCTGACCTGAGCATCGGGTTCCGTCGATCCCGCTAGAGCCGGATCCGGCGATCGACTAGCCTCCCGCCGCGCTTCTTCCGCAACCGCGCCGCGGTGGCGAGCCTTGCCGTTCTCGGGTTCGTCGCCGTCTTCGCAGCGCTCGGCGATCTCGCCACGCCCTGGACCAACGAGCAGATCGACCGGTCGATGCCGGGCAGCGTCGCGGAGGAGGGCGGGCCTCAGGACGCCATATAGTTCGCCCTGTACCAGTCGTTGATCTCGCCGCCTCGCGTCACCCACACTTCCTTGCGCCGCGCGATGTGGTCGAGCGCCTTGTCGAGATACTTGGCCCGGAAGGCGTGGCCGATCAGGAACGGGTGCAGGCAGATCGCCATCACGCGGCCCGAAGTCGCGCCGTCCTCGTAGAGCATGTCGAACTGGTCGACGATCATCCGGTAAAATTCTTCCGCGCCCAGCCCGCGGTCCAGGAAGGCCGGTATGTCGTTGATCTCGATCGAATAGGGCATCGAGATCAGCGAGCCCTCCCTGACGTTCATCGGATAGGGCTGCTCGTCGTTCACCCAGTCGCAGACATATTCGATGCCGTTCCCGGCGAGAATGTCGGGCGTGTTGAAGCTCTCGCTCAGCGCCGGTCCGAGCCAGCCTTTCGGCGCGGTTCCGGTGCCGTCCGCGATGGTCGAGACGATGTCGCCGATCAGCCGGCGTTCCTCCTCTTCCGGCTGGTCGTTGAACAGCACGGAGTTGGTGCTGCCATGCCCCATCCACTCCCAGCCGAGCTCGTTGCCGGCCTCGATTATGCGCGGGTATTGCCCGCACACCTCCGAGTTGAGCGCGACGGTGCCCTTGACCCCGTGGCGCTCCATGACCTCCATCATCCGCCAGATGCCGACCCGCACGCCGAAATCGCGCCACGAGTAGTTCAGCACGTCGGGCTTGAGATGCGCGGTCACCGCGGTGACCGAGGTCGAGGGCTTGTCCCAGTGGAAGTGCTCGATATTGGGGATCACCCACACCGCGACGCGCGCGCCGTTCGGGAAGCGCAGCGGCTCCCGGTCGACGATCGGAGAGTAGTCGAAACGTCCATGCTCCATCGTTGCCTCCCTACGCCGACGCCGGCCGGTTGTGGCCGACGGTCGAGAGATATTGCAGCGCCTCGTCGAGCGAGACCACGTCGGCGTACTTGGCGTTGAGGTCGAACAGGCTTTGTTCGTGCGCCGCCCGCGACCGGTCGCCCACCGCCTCGCGCACCACCATCGGCCGGAACCCGACCTGGCAGGCATCCACCGCGGTCGCGCGGACGCAGCCCGAGGTCGTGCAGCCGGTAACGATCAGCGTGTCGACGCCGTGCGCCATCAGCCGCGAGACGATGTCGGTGCCGTAGAAGCAGGAGGCGTATTTCTTGACCAGCAGCGTGTCGCCCGGCTGGAAATCGAGCCTCGGATCGACCTCGACGCCGTCGTCCCCTGCCTTGAGCGTCACCACGCCTTTCTGCTTGAGCGCCCAGATGCCGGCGTCCTTGAGATCGTCGTCCTCGTAGATCACGGTGGAGAAGATCACCGGGATGTCCCGCTCGCGCGCGGCGTCCAGCAGCGGTCGGATCGCCTCGATCTCCGCGTCGAGATCGGCGCCCAGCATCCGGTCCGGGTCGGTGAACGCCTTCAGCATGTCGATCACGATCAGCGCCGGGCGCTCGCCGAAGCCGATCTTGAGCCCGAACCCCCGCTCGGCGAAGAACTCCTCGTCGCTCTTCCGCGTCTGTCCCGCCATGTCGTGCTCCCTGCTTTTCCCGATGCACAGTAGAGCCCGGCGCTACTGCCCGCGGCAAGGAAAGACTATGGTCCGCCCGGCTCGTGGACACATGAAATCAGCGAGGAACCATGCCTCACTTCACCGCCAGCGACGGCGTTCGCCTGTATTACGAGGAAACCGGGTCCGGCACGCCGATCGTCTTCGTCCACGAATTCGCCGGCGACTGCCGCGCGTGGGAACAGCAGATGCGGTATTTCGGTCGCCGCTACCGCTGCGTCGCCTTCAACGCCCGCGGCTATCCCCCGTCGGACGTCCCCGACGATTTGGCGATGTACAGCCAGGCCCGCGCGGTCGCCGACATCGTCGAGACGCTCGACCGTCTCGGCATCGACAAGGCGCATTGCGTCGGGCTGTCGATGGGCGGCTTCGCGGCGATGCATTTCGGCCTCGATCACGCCGACCGGGCCCGTTCCGCGGTCATCGGCGGGGTCGGTTTCGGCGCGGAGCCCGACACCGCCGACCGCTTCCGCGCCGAGGTCGAGGCGGTGGCCGAACGCTGGGAAAGCGAAGGGGCGGAGGCGTTCGCTCCGGTCTACGGGTCGGGAGCGGGTCGCGAGCAGCTCGAGAACAAGGACCCGCGTGGCTTCGCCGAGTTCATCGCGCAGCTCAAGGAGCACTCCGCGCGCGGCGCGGCGCTCACGCTCAGGGGCGTTCAGATGCGCCGCCCCTCGCCGTGGGAGCTGCGCGAGCGCCTGGCGGAGATGACGGTGCCCGCCCTGATCCTGCACGGCGACGAGGACCGCCCGGCGCTCACCACCGGCGTGTTCCTCAAGCAGACCATCCCCACCTCCGGGCTGGTGGTGTTGCCGAGGACGGGACACACGGCGAACCTCGAGGAACCGGCCGCCTTCAACGCCGCGGTGCAGGACTTCATCGCGACGGTCGATGCCGGGCGGTGGACGCGCCGGGACAAGCGAACGGAAAGCGCGGCGATCCTCCTCGAACCCGGGAAGAGCTGACCGCGCCGGCTCACTCGACGGTTATCGTCTTTTCCGCCTTCAGCGGGCGCCCCGCGACAGTCAGCGCGCTGTGGTCGTTCGCGTTGAGCGTGACGGAGAGCGTGATCCTGCCGGGCGGCAGCGCGCCGAGATGAAACCAGGGCCCGTAGAGCCGGGCGATTTTCTTTCCGTCCAGATAGACATGGGCGTGGCCTTCTCCCGGACGGTGGGGCGCGTTCGCCCGCTCGGGCGCGAACCGGAAACCGGTCGTCAGGATGTGCAGGTTCCAGCCCGACGCGGCGTCTCTTTCCACCCGGAAATCGAGCGTCGGCGCGCCAGGGTCCGCCGGGAGGTCGATCGTCCCGCCGTGGCCGGCGCTGTCCGCCGCGGGATGACGGTGCCCGTCCAGCGCGACGTTGTTCGCCGCGGCGAGGAAGAACCCGAGTCCGCCTCCCAGCAACAGGCCGATCGCGAATAGCGCGAGAGAGCGCGGCATCGTCGGTCAGGCGGTGCGGGGGGTGTCCTCCGCCCGCTCGCCCTCGCGGATCCAGAACCGGGCGGCGAACAGCCCGAGCAGGACCCAGGCGACCGCACCGACGCCGAGCGCGCGGCCCGCGAACATGCCGGCGAGCTCCGGCGGCACGGGTCCGGCGAAGGTCTCCGGATGCGGCGCGCCGATCGCATGGGGAGCGAGGATCAGGACGGCGGCGACAGCCCGGGCCGTCCATCCCTTTCCGAAGGCGATCAGGGCGATACCGGCCGCGGTAGCGCCGACGGTGCCGAACCACCAGGCCTGACGCAGGCCCATCTCTGCGGCGGCCGAGCCCGGCAATTCCGGCGGCAGGCCCACGGCGGGCGCGAACTGGACCGACGCGAATCCGGCGAGGCCCCAGAGGAGCCCCTGCCGGACGGTAATGCCGACCCCACGGTCTTCGGCCAGCGCCATCGCCGCGACGAGGACCAGGGCGTAACCGGTGTAGATCAAGGTGGTGAACAGCACGCTCAACCCGTCGCGCAGGAGGTCGATGCCGCCGCCCGCCGCCACCGCCGCGCCGGTCTCCGCCGCGCCGAAATGGGTGATCTGGCCGCTCTCATAGAGCTCGGCCTGGAGCAGGATCGGCTGGACGAAGACGAGCTGCAGCCCCGCCGCGATCAGCCCGGCCGCGAAGCCGGCGAAAAGCCCGCTGACCAGAATGCGGGAGAACATGCCTAGTGGCAGGGGAAGCCCGCTGCGTGGCGCGTGTCGTGCGCGGCGTCATGCAGCGCGGTAGTCTGCGCATGACCGGCAATTCCGACGATCGCCAGCCCGATGAAGGCGCAGAGGGCGATGGCGACAAGGTTCGTCGGGATCCACACCCGGCTTTGCGTTTGAGCAGTCATGCGTTTCTCCGTAGTGTCGCCCGAAGGGCCGTACTCCCACCGGGCCCGTAAGCAATAGCCTTTCGCTCCGAACCCGGTCAAGCCGCGTCGGTGCCGGAGGTCTCCCGCGCGATGGCGTGAAAGAACGTTCCGGTCGCGTTGCCGCGCCGCCCGCCGCCGTTGCCGAGTTCCCTGCCTTCGCCGTCGGAGACCGTCAGCAAGGCGTCGTCGGTCCCGTCGTCGAGCAGGGTCGCGTAGTGGAATTCGTGACCGCGAACCGCCGTGCCCGCGCGTCCCAGCGCGCAATCCCGCCCGACGACCGCGCGCCTGTAGCCGAGATGGAGCTTGCGCTCGCGGAAGCTCGTCCGGTGCCCCATGAGGCCCGCCATTTCATGGACATTGCCGTCCGCATCCTCCAGCGTCCTGCCGAGGACCATGTAGCCGCCGCACTCGCCGTGCACCGGACGGGTTTCCGCGAACGCCGTAAGCCCCTCCAGGAACCGCCGCGCGGCCGCGAGCCTTTCGGCGTGAAGTTCCGGATAGCCGCCCGGCAGCCAGCAGCAGTCGCAATCCTCCGGCGGCGGCTCGTCGGCGAGCGGGGAGAAGCGGACGATCTCGACCCCCCGGCGGCGCCAATCCGCCGCCACATGGGCGTAGAAGAACGAGAACGCGTCGTCTTCGGCAAGCGCGATGCGCTGGCCCGGCGGATCGAGCGGGCGGGTGGCGAAGCGATCCGCCTCGTCGGAATCGTCCGGTGCCAGCGGCGGACGGGCCAGGGCTTCCACCCGGTCGAGGTCGACGGTTTCGGCGATCCGGTCGGCCAGGGTTTCGATCTCGCGCGCAAGATCCCGCCGCTCCCGCGCCTGGACGAGCCCGAGATGACGATCCTGGAACGCGAACCGCTTTTGTCTCGGCAGCCAGCCGAGACGGGGAATTCCCGCCGCTTCGAGCCCTTCCGAAGCGGTCCGGAGGTGACGCTCGCTGGCCACGCCGTTCAGGATCGCGCCCGCTACCTCCAGACCGGGATCGAAGGCGGCGAATCCCTTGGCAACGGCGCCCGCCGATTGCGCCTGCCCCGCGATGTCGATCGCGAGGATCACGGGAATGCCGAACCGGATCGCGATGTCCGCCGCCGCGCCGGAACGCCCGCGATTGCCGGCGACGCCGTCGAAGAGGCCCATCGCCGATTCGACGACGAGAATGCCGTCCTCGTCCGCGGCCGAACGAAGGATTGCCGCCATGTGGCCGGGCGACATCGCCCAACTGTCTATGTTCGCGCACTCCGCGCCGCTGGCGGCGGCGTGAAATGCCGCGTCGATATAGTCCGGTCCGCATTTGAGCGCGCGCACCCGCCGCCCGCGCCGGGAAAGCGCGGCAATAATGCCCACCGACAATGTCGTCTTTCCGGCCCCCGAGCGGGGCGCGCCGATAAGCAGCGCCCGCGCCGTCAAGCAAGCGCCCCCGCCAGGGCCGGCGCGGCGCGCAACAGCCGTTCGCGCATGTCGACGATCTCCCCGATGACGACGACCGCGGGCGGTTCGATCGGATGGCGTTTCCGGTCCTCCGAAATCGCGCCCAGCGTGGACACCAGTATATCTTCGTCGGACCGCGTGGCCGACGAGATCACGGCGAGCGGCGTTTCCGGTCCCATGCCGCCGTCGATGAGCTCCCTCGCGATCCGATCGAGCCTCCGCAGCGCCATGTAAAGCACCAGGGGCTGTCCCAGCCCGGCGAGCGCCGCCCAGTCGGTCTCCTCGGCATCGGTCGCGGCGTGTCCCGTGGCCAGCACCACCGCGCGGTTGACGTCGCGCTGGGTGGCCGGGATGGTCGCCACCGCCATCGCCGCGAGCCCCGCCGTGACGCCCGGAACGATCCGGAACGGAATCCCGGCCTCGGCCAGCTTCAGGATCTCCTCCCCGCCGCGGCCGAAAATCATCGGATCGCCGCCCTTCAGCCGGAGCACCCTCTGGCCGGACCGCGCGAGGTCGACCATTTGCGCGCAGAGGGCCTCCCGGTCGATCGAATGCTCTCCCGCCCGCTTGCCGGAATAGATTTTCTCGGCCCCAGGCCGCGCGAGGTCCAGGATCCGGTCGTCGATCAGCGCATCGTGCAGGATCGTGTCCGCCTGGTGGAGCGCGCGCAGCGCGTTCACCGTGAGGTATCCCGGATCGCCCGGCCCGGCGCCCACCAGCCAGACGCTGCCCGGTTGGAATACCGGGCTGCCGTCCAGCATGCTTTCCAGTTTTTCGCCGATCATCGCGATGGCTTAGCCGGATGACAGTCGCGCCGCAAATGTCTATCTCCAATGCGATGGTACGCGAACGATCGCTGCGGCGCGGATGGACCACGGGGGCCTGTGCCACGGCCGCCGCCAAATCGGCCTTCGGCGCCCTGCTGACCGGCAGCTTCGAGGATCCGGTGACGATTACCCTGCCGCGCGGCAACCGCGTCCAGTTCGTGCTCGCGCGCCACCGGAAGGTATCCGGCGCGGCGACGGCGGCGGTGGTCAAGGATGCCGGCGACGACCCGGACGTGACCCACGGCGCGCTGGTCGAGGCGACGGTCAGGAAATCGGCGGGCGGTATCCGTTTCCGGGCCGGGCCGGGCGTCGGCACCGTCACCAAGCCCGGATTGCCGGTCGAACCGGGCGAGCCCGCGATCAACCCGGTGCCGCGGCAGATGATCGCCGCCGCCATCGCCGAGGTCGCCGAAGCGCATGGCGTACCGGGCGATGCGGAGGTCGAGGTCTCCATCCCGGGCGGGGAGGAGCTGGCCAGGAAAACGATGAACCCGCGTCTCGGAATCGTCGGCGGTCTGTCCATCCTCGGGACGACCGGGATCGTCGTCCCCTATTCCTGCGCAGCGTGGATCCACTCGATCTACAGCGGGATCGATGTCGCCCGCGCGACCGGGCTGACCCATGTCGCGGGAGCGACCGGGTCGACCTCCGAGGCCGCGGTGCAACGCTATTACGACCTTTCCGAATCCGCGTTGATCGACATGGGCGATTTCGTGGGCGGGATGCTCAAGTACCTGCGCAGGAACCCGGTGCCCAGGGTCACGGTGGCGGGCGGCGTGGCCAAGATGACGAAGCTCGCCCAGGGTCGGCTCGACCTCCATTCGCGGAAGGGCGCGGTCGACCTGCCGGCCCTTGCCGCCGTGGCGAGGGAGGTCGGGGCGAGCGAAGCCGCCGCCGAGGCCATCGCGGAGGCGAACACGACGGCGCTCGCCTTCCGGATCGCCGAAGGGGAGGGGCTGGCGCTCGGCGATGAAATCGCGCGCGCCGCCCGACGGACCGCCGACGCGGCGGTCGCCGGAGCGGATATCGATATCGACGTCCTGCTCTTCGACCGGGAGGGCAGGCTCGCGGGAAAGGCGCCGCGTTAGCTTCATCCGGTGGGGCTTTCCCGAAAGCGTCGGCGGTAGTCCGGATCGTAGAGCGCGCTCTCGCCGAAATCCTCGGCCGCCAGCACCGGTCCGACCAGTATCGTCGCCGTCCGCTCCATGGGCGTCGCGGCAACGGCCGCCTCGATGGTGGAGAGCGTGCCCCGGACCACTTGCTCCTCCGGCCAGCTGGCGCGGCAGACGATCGCGACCGGGCAATCCGGGCCGTAATAGGGCAGGAGGGCCGCCACGATCCGGTCCAGCGCATGAACCGAGAGATGGAGCGCGAGAGTCGCGCCCGATGCGGCGAAGGTCTCCAGCGTCTCCCGCTCCGGCATTTTCGAAGCGCGCCCGGAGGTCCGGGTGAGCACGAGGGATTGGGCGACCCCGGGCAGGGTCAGCTCGCGCCTGAGCGCCGCCGCCGAGGCGGCGAATGCCGGAACGCCCGGCGTCATCGTGTAGGGAATGCCGAGCCGGTCGAGCCGGCGGAACTGCTCGCCCGCCGCGCTCCAGACCGAGAGGTCGCCAGAATGCAGCCGGGCGACGTCCTTGCCCGACTCGTGGGCCACGCGGATCTCCCCGACGATCTCGTCGAGGGTCATCGGCGCGGTATCGACGATCCTGGCGTCGGCCGGACAGTGGGCAAGGATGTCCCGATGGACCAGCGACCCGGCGTAGAGGCATACCGGGCAGCGGCCCAGCAGGTCGCGCCCGCGCAGGGTGATCAAGTCCGGTGCGCCCGGTCCCGCGCCGATGAAATGGACGGTCACGCGCCTTCTCCCCGCGCCACAGCGCAGGTGACGCCGTCGCGCGCGATCCTGGGCAACACCAGAGTGGCGTTGCGGCCCGCCGCGGCGAGAGCGGCGGCCTCCGACACCGCGCCCAGCCCGGTCGCCGCGACCGCCGTTTCCGAGCGGGTGGCGCAGAGCGGCTGGACCGCGTCCAGCCGCGACCGCTCGATCGGCCGCAGCGGCAGGCCGAGCCGCGCCGCGGCCTCCACGATCCCGGCTTCGTCCGCCTTGAAATCGGCCGTCGCGAGCGCATCGACGCGATCGAGCGGTATGCCGGCATTCGCCAAGGCCTCTCCGACCGCCCCGGCGATTCGCTCCGCCGGGCTGTCGCGGCGGCACCCGATCCCGACCGCGATCACGGTTTGATCGCCCGCAGCTGGGTAACGGTCATCGCCGGCCGAAACCCCCGCATCTCGCCGATCCGGTCGAGCCGTTCCACCGAGAGCCGGGTCAGCGTACCGCCCGCTTTTCCTACGAACGCGCCGAGAAGGAGGTCGCTCTCGAGCGTGACGCTGTTCGCCACCAGACGACCTCCGGAAGACAGCGCCGTCCACGCGGTCTCCAGCACGCCTTCGCGAGCCAGTCCTCCGCCGACGAAAACCGCATCCGGTTCCGGCAGGGAGTCGAGCGCGACCGGGGCCTCCCCGACAACGACCTCGAGGCGCGGCACGCCAAGCGCGATCGCGTTCTCCCTCGCCCGCGACGCCCGATCTTCGCGCCGTTCCACGCCGATCGCGCGGTTGGCGGGATGCGCCAGCAGCCACTCGATCGCGACCGACCCCGAGCCGGTGCCGATATCCCACAGGAGGTCGCCCGCGCGCGGCGCCAGGCTGGACAGCGTCACCGCCCGGATCTCCCGCTTGGTCAGCATGCCGTCCGATTCGAACCACCCGTCGTCCAGGCCGGCGCCGACCGGGATCGTACGCGCCCCGCTCGCCGCGGAGACGGTAATCGCCATCGTGTTCAACCGCGCGATATCGGCGAGATCGAAAGCGTCGGCGCGGCAGGTCCGGATTCGCTCCGACGGCCCGCCCAGCGCTTCGAGAACGGCGATCGCGCTCGCGCCGAAGCCGCGCTCGCTCATCAGGCGCGCCACGGCGTTCGGCGTCGTCTCGTCCGCCGAGAGCACGATCAGGCGCCGCGAGGGCTGGAGATGGGGGAGCAGCGTCTCGACCGGATGTCCGCAGAGCGATACCAGGCCCGCATCCTGAACCGCCCAGCCCATGCGGCCCGCCGCCAGGCTGAAGGACGACGGTGCCGCGAACACGGCGGTTTCCTCCGCCCGCACGACTTCCGTGAGGACCGAGCCGATCCCGTGATGGAAGGGATCGCCCGACGCCAGTACGGCGACGCGCCTTCCGCGCAGCTCCTCGATCCGAGGGAGGGCGGCGCGGATCGGGCTCGGCCATGGGACCGTCTCTCCCCGGATCAGGCTCGCCAGCAACCGCAGATGGCGCCGCCCGCCGAAGACGATTTCGGCGTCCGCGACCGCCTGTCTGGCGGCGGCCGACAGTCCCTCGACGCCGTCCTCGCCGACCCCGATAATCGACAGCCATCGCCGGGCGGTCCCGGCGGTTTCCGTCGGGGCGGGAGAGCCGGACGGTGTCACGACTGAAAATCCTCTTGCTCGGCGGAACGACCGAGGCGCGCGAGCTGGCCCGGCCGATCGCCGAAGACGACCGCTTCGAGGGTACCCTGTCGCTCGCCGGCGCGACGCGGTCTCCCGGGGCCTTTCCGCTCGATGTCCGGATCGGCGGGTTCGGCGGGGCGGACGGGCTCGCGGACTATCTCCGCCGGAACGCGGTCGATGTCCTGGTGGACGCCACCCACCCGTTCGCCTCGACGATCTCCGCCAACGCCGTCGCGGCTACGGCCGCCACCGGGATTCCCTGTCTTGCCGTACTGCGCCCGCCCTGGGAGGAAGTCCCCGGCGACCGCTGGATCCGCGTGCCGGACGTGCGGGCCGCGGCGGGCGCGCTGGGGAAGGAGCCGCGGCGCGCGTTCCTCACCATCGGCCGCAAGGACCTCGCCCCGTTCCGCGATACGGCGGGACATAGTTACGTCGTCCGCAGCGTCGATCCGCCGCCGCCGGACCTGCTGCCGCCCGGCGTGACCGTCATCGCCGCTCGCGGCCCGTTTGCGCTGGAGGACGAGGAGCGCCTCTTGCGGGAGCATCGGATCGATACGATCGTCACCAAGAATTCGGGCGGCTCTGCGACGGCCGCCAAGCTGATCGCCGCCCGAAACCGCGGGATTCCCGTCGTCATGGTCGACCGCCCGCCGCCGGCGGGGCCCGCCGTACCGACGGTCGAGGAGGTTTGGCGCCGGCTGATCGCGCATCATGCCGGGACCGGCGCCTTGCGCGGCGTGTAGACCCAGACGCGGTCGTTGCCCCGCCGGATGCAGCGGGTCTGGCTGGACCCCACGATCACCAGCGTCCGCATGTCGGCCATCTCCGGCCGGGCGTCGGACAGCGGCAGGACGAGAATTTCCTCGTCGGGCCGGCTTACCGCCGTCGCGAATACGACCGGCGTATCCGGGGCGCGAAGCTCGCGCAACGCTTCCAGCGCCTTGCCCAACTGCCATGGACGCGCCTTCGAAATCGGGTTGTAGAGCGCTATCACGAAATCGGCCCCGGCGGCGGCGCGCACCCGTCCGAGCACGGTCTCCCAGGGCTTCAGATTGTCGGAGAGCGAGATGGCACAGAAATCGTGGCCCAACGGTGCGCCGGTTCTCGCCGCCGCCGCGATCATCGCCGTGACACCGGGGACGACCGCGATCTCGACATCGGGTGCGCCTTCCGCCTCCAGCGCCTCGAACAGCGTCGCGGCCATCGCAAACACGCCGGCATCGCCCGAGGATACCAGCGCGACCGTCTCGCCCGTCGCGGCCAGTTGCAGAGCGTGGCGCGCGCGGTCGAACTCCTCCCGGTTGTCCGAGGCGTGGGCGGTCTGGCCGTCGCGCAACGTTACCCGCGCCAGATAGGGGCCGTAGCCCACCAGATGGCGGGCCTCGCGCAGCGCGTCTTCCGCGGCCGCCGTGCGGTGGCTGTCGTGGCCCGGTCCGAGACCCACGACAAGGATGCGGCCGCTCACGATGTCGTCCTCGCCGTCGGTACGAGAACCAGGGAAAAGTATGGCGCTTCGCCGTCCTTGCATTCCCGGAGCGGAACGATCCTTTCGTCCGGCATCGAGCCGCGCTCCACCAGAACCGCCCGGTCGAGCAGCCCGGCCCGGTCGAGCGCGCGGCGGACCTTCGGCAGATGCCGTCCGACTTTCATGATGACGCTCGCGTCCGCTTGCCGGAGGCGGCGCAGAAGCGGATCCTCGTCCAGGGTGCCGGCAAGGACCGATACGCAATCGTCTCCGCGGGCCATCGGCGTGCCTACCCGGCTCCAGCAGGCCGCCATCGCAGACACGCCCGGCACCACCTCCACGTCGAACCGGGACGCCAGCCGGTCGTTCACGTACATGAACGAACCGTAGAAGAGCGGATCCCCCTCGCAGAGCAGCGCCACGTCGCACCCGCCGTCGAGCGCCGCCCCGATGTCGCTCGCCGCCCGGTCGTAGAACCCGGCCATTGCCTCGCGGTAGGAAGCGGAGCGTTTCGGGACTTCCGTGGTGTAGGGGTAGTCGAAGCGGAGTTCCTCCGCGTCCGGCCCCAGATATCCGTCGGCGATGCGCCGCGCGTGCCCGGTCTCGCCCGACTTGGCGAAATAGGCAGCGACGGGAGCCTCCCGCAGCACCCGCGCCGCCTTCACGGTGAGCAGCTCGGGATCGCCGGGCCCGACGCCGACGCCGAACAGCTTGCCCGCGCCGCTCATTCCCGATCGCTCGCAAGCGCGTTGACCGCGGCCGTCGCCATCGCGCTGCCGCCGCGCCTGCCGCGCACGGTGAGATGGGGCAGGTCATGTCTTGCCGCCAGCGCATCTTTCGATTCGGCCGCTCCGACGAAACCCACCGGCACGCCGATCGCCGCCGCCGGGGCGGGCGCTCCCTCGTCCAGCAATTCCAGCAGCCGGAAGAGGGCCGTCGGCGCGTTGCCGATCGCGACCACCGCGCCGCCCAACCGGTCCCGCCAGAGTTCCAGCGCCGCGGCGGATCGGGTGGTCCCGAGTCGTCGGGCGAGATCGGGGGTCGTGTCGTGTCCCAGCGTGCAGATCACCTCGTTGTCCGCCCGCAGGCGTGACCGGGTGATCCCGCTCGCGACCATTCTGGCATCGCACAGGATCGGCGCCCCCCCGGCCAGGGCCTCGCGCGCGGCCGCCGCGAAGCCCGGCGAGAACCGGATGTCGTCCGTCAGATCGACCATGCCGCAGGCATGGATCATCCGGATGGCCACCCGGGCCTCGACCTCCGACAGGCCCGAAAGATCGGCCTCCGAACGGATGGTCGCGAAGGATTTCTCGTAGATCGCCGCGCCATCTCGGACATAGTCGTAACGGCCGGTCATCGCCCGGATGCCGACGAGGCAAGATCGAGAGTCGGTGCGAGGGCGCGTGCCGCTTCCTCCTGCGTCATTCCGGTCCGCTCGGGCGGATCGACCGGCCGGCCGTCCCGGACGAGGTCGTACCCCGCCGCCGTGGCGACAAGCGCGACCGGCGCGGGCGAGGGGTGGGCGCACCCTTTCGTGCAGCCGGAAATGTGCAGGGGACCCTCCGGCACCGAACCGGTGGCGGCGATAAAGGCGGCATCCGACCGGGTGTCGGCCTTGGCCGACGCGCAACGGGGGCGGCCCGCGCAGACGACGATCCGGGCCCGGGGATCGTCCGGTTCGACGATGAAACCCGCTCTCGCCGCCCGGTCTCGAAGGGAAGGGGCATCCGTCGGCGAAACGCCCCACGACAGCACGGCCTTCCACGGGGTGATCCGGATCGTCCCGTCCGAGAACGTCCGCGCAAGCTTCGCCAGTTCGGCAAGCGCTTCCGATTCCAGGCCGCCGAAACGCGCCCCCGACAGGAAATAGCCGCGCGGCCCGTCCGCTATCGGCACGAAACCGGGCAGGGGGCGTTTCGCCGGCTCGCCGGGGCCCGTATCCGGTCGGGTCTCGCCATCCAGCCCCGCCGCCCGGAAAACGCCGTGGGCGCCGTTCGCGGCAACCATGGCTTTCATGCGTGGAGCCGAAGCGGCAGCCCGCCTCCCTTGTCCCTTCATCCATGACAGGAACGCCGTCAACAACCGGTACACCGAATCTTCCACCGCCGATAAGGGCAGGGGAAGGAGACGATCTCCGCCGTCGAGGGCGATGACCGCGCCGTCGCCTCCCGATCGCACCATGATATCCGCGGTGCAACCGGCGAGCGGCAGCGCGACCCCGGCATCGACGAGAAGGCCGAACTTGCCGGGCAGGCCGTGCAGCGCGGGATCGCTCTCCAGAACGTCGCTCAGACGGCGCGCCAGACGGTGAGAATCGAAACGCGCCGCCGGATCGTCCGGTCCGAGTGGGTCGGCGAGAACGTTCCTTACCGCTTCCCCGCGGGGCGAAGTTCCGGCCAGCCCGATGTCCGCCATCGCCCGAACGAAATCTTCGATGCCCGTCTCCGCCAGGCCGCGAACCTGGAGGTGGCCGCGGTTGGTCGGCTCGACGATACCGTTGCCGTACCGGCCGGACGCCTCGGCGACGCCCGCCGCCTGTTCCGCGGTCAGGGTCGCGGCTCGCGGCTTGATGCGCACCAGCAAACCGTCGCCGGCCTCCATCGGCGTCATCAGCGACGGACACCATCCCCTGGCGGGCGGGGCGTTCATGCCGTTTCCCTGCGCAGGAAGGCCGCTGTCGAGTTCCGGCGCGGCCGCCACAGATCGCGGTCGAGCGCTTCGCTGAACCGGTCGATCATCGCGCCCCGGGCTGCCGGGTTATTTTCCTTCAGGAACGCGTCGACCTCGCCGTCGCCGAGCGTCGCATCGAAGATCCCGTCGAACTGGCGGTCGAGCCGGTCCGGCAGGGTCGCCGCGAAGGCGAACACCCCTTCCACCGAGCGCGCGATTTCGGCGCCGCCGCGATATCCGTGCCGCATCATGCCCGCGATCCAGGCCGGGTTGGATGCCCGGCCGCGCACGATCCGGGCGATTTCCTCCGTCAGGGTCCGCGCGCGCGGTTCGTCGGGGTCGGCGGTATCGACGTGATAGACCTTCGGCTCGTTTCCGAGCCGGTTTGCGGCGGCGACGAACCCGCCCTCATGGGCGGCGTAATCGGTCGAATCGAGCAGGTCCACCTCGCGATGGTCCTGCGGGTGGATCAGCGCGTCCGCGACTCGCACCCGATCCGAGAACCCTTCCGGATCGGGCCGTCCGTCGAGACCCTGCCCGTACGCGCTGGCCGATGAAGTCAGATAGCTGCTGCCCAGATCGTCCCGGGTCGACCATGCGCCGGTTTCGATCAGCGCGGAAACGCCCGCGCCGTAAGCGCCCGGCGCAGCGCCGTAAATCCGGGTCGTCGCCTCGCGGAACGCCTCGTCCTCGAGATTCCCCGCGAACCCTGCCAGCGGATTGACGTCGCCCGGCTCCTGCCGCCGCCCGATCGTTCGGACCACCGCGTCGAACATCGCGATCTGCGCCTCGAACGCGTCGCGGAACAGTCCCGAAATTCGCAAGGTCACATCCACCCGGGGGCGGCCCAGCCGGTCCACCGGAACGATCTCGAAGCCGGTCACGCGGCTGGAGCCCTCGCTCCACACCGGTTCCGCGCCGACCAGCACCAGCGCCAGTGCGAGGTCCTCGCCGCCGGTGCGCATGGTCGCGCTGCCCCACAGGTCGATCATCAGCGACCTCGGCCAGTCGCCGGTTTCCTGAAGGTGGCGGCGGAGGAGCTCGTCGGCGGTGCGCCTCGCAAGAACCATGGCGGAATGGGTCGGCACCGCGCGCGGATCGATGGTGAACATGTTGCGGCCGGTGGGCAGCACGTCGCTCCGTCCCCGGGTGGGCGCGCCGGCCGGCCCCGGCTCGACGAACCTCGCGTCGAGCGTATCGAGCAGCGCTTGGCGTTCCGACGCGGCGCAGGCATCCAGCCGGGCTTCCAGGTCGGCCGCGAGGGTATCCGGGGCGTTCCTCAGCAACGCATCCAGCAGCGCGGCGCGCCGTCCGGCAGACGGGATACGGCCGAAGACGTGCAGCCCGTCCCGAATCTGGAGGTCCTTGACGTCGCACAGATACGTGTCGAGCCGCGCGAGCCGGTCGTCTTCGGACATGTCCGTGCTCGCGCCGCATTCCTCCAGCAGTCCCAGCCCGTCGGCGCGGTCAAGGATATCCGTGCGCAACAAGGCGGTGCGCCGCTTGTCGAGACCGTCGGCACCGGCGTATTCGTCGATCAGCCGTTCCAGTTCGAGCGCGGCGCCGTGCGATCCGGCCGCCTTGAGCGGCGGAGTCAGGTGACCGACGGTAACCGCGCCCAGCCGCCTCTTTGCGGCCGCCGCCTCGCCGGGATTGTTGACGATGAACGGATAGGCGACGGGAATGCCGCCGAGCAGCGCCGAGGGGAAGCACGCCTCCGAAACCGCGACCGCCTTGCCGGGCAGCCACTCGAGCGTTCCGTGCGCGCCCAGGTGAATCATCGCGTCGATGTCTTCGACGCAGCGCAGCCATAGGTAGAAGGCGACGTAGGCGTGGCGCGGCGGCACGTCCGGGTCGTGATAGAGGGTCTTGCGTTCCACGACCTGTCCGCGGTCCGGCTGGATCGCCGCGACCAGCCGTCCGAAACGGCCGTATCGGAGAAAAAACGTTCCGTCCCGGACCGACGGGTCGTCTTCGGGCGGACCCCAGACCTCGGTAATCCGCGCACGGGCTTCGTCGGGCAGCGTCCGGAACAGGCGGCGATAGGTCGCGATATCGAGAACCGGGCTCGGCGGTGCATCGCAGAGGGCGGCGACCAGGTCCAGCGAAGTCGTATCGGCCGTCGCGTCGTAGCCGGTGTCCCGCAATAGCGAGACGATTTCGACCCCGCTCTCGATCGTGTCGAGGCCGATGGCGTGGGCGAGCTGGCCGGCCGCCGGGTAATCGGATAGCACCATGCCGATACGCCGTTCGCCGCGCGGCCGCCGCGCCAGCCGGATCCAGCGCGCCGCCTGCTCCGCCGCGAGCGCGATCCCCGCCGGATCGGGCGCGTGGCTCGTGCGGGCGTATTCCAGCCGGTCCTCCCGCTCGTCCTCGGACTTGAAGGAGATCGCCGTCGAGGAAAGCCGGCCGTCCAGTTCCGGCAGGACGATCTGCATGGCGAGGTCGGATTGGGAGAGCCCGCGGGCCGACTCCGCCCAGGCGTCGCGGGAGGAGCCCGCCAGCATCAGTTGCAGCACCGGCACGCGGGCCGCGTCGAGGGGCGATCCGCTATCGTCGCGCCGCGCCGAAAACGCCGTAGCGTTGAGCACGATGTCGGGACCGATCTCGCGCAGCCGGCCGGCAATGTACGCGGCGGTCTCCGGCGCCTTCAGACTGTCGACGTAGAGACCCTCCGTCCGGATACCGAGGCCGGAGAGGCGCGCCGCCAGTTCCTCGAGCGGCGCGATATCGCCGGCCAGCAGATAGGCGCGATAGAACACGATCGCCGCGGTGGCATCCGCCGATTCGGGGTTCCGAGCCAGCGTATGGTCGCCGAACCTGGGGACCGGCCGGCAAGAGTCGGTGGGCGGCGGTCCGAGACCGGCCAGGTGCGCCATGTGCTCCAGCGCGAGCCCCGCATTGTGCGGGCCGCCTTCGGAAAGACATCGATCCAGGCGCTCCAGCGCGTCGGGCGCCACGGTGGAGAATTCAACGAGCCGGGGGTCCGGCCGGCCGTCCCCCGGCAAGAGCGCCAGAAGGATGTCCGACTCCGCGCAAACGCGGGCGACCTCCTCGATGCCGTAGCGCCAATACTCGAACCCGCCCAGAAGGCGTGCCACGACGATACGCGACCTGGCGATCACCTCGTCGACGTAGACGTCGACGGAAAGGGGGTGACGGAGCCTGCCGATATTGGCGAGCCGAAGGGAAGGAAGCGCGTCGCCCCGTTCGCGGCACGCCACGGTCGCGGCGGCGAGGTCGGTGTCCGCGAAGGACAGGAACACCATGTCCGCCGGGCTCTGACCCAGATCGACGGCGGCGTCGATTTCGTCGAGGCTGTGCGCTTCCCGGAACAGAAGGTGCATGGCTCAGGACGCTAGCGCCTCCGCGATGGCCGCGCGGTCCAGACCCGCCTGTCCGATCACCACGAGGCGGGTTTCCCGCCGCTCGCCCGCCGCCCACGGCCGGTCGAAGTGATGATTGACCCGGCGTCCGACGCCCTGGATCGCGAGGCGCATGGGCTTTCCGGCCACGGACGCAAATCCCTTGATGCGGAGGATATCGTGCTCCGCCGCGACGCGGGCCAGGCGTTCGGCGAAGGCTTCCGGCGATGCGATCTCGCCCAGCGCGAGGTCGAAGGATTCGAAATCGTCGTGTTCGTGGTCCTCGTCCCCGTCATGGTGCGACGGGCGGGCGTCGAGATCGTCTTCCGCCGCGGCGCCCAGGCCCAGCAGGATCGCCGGATCGACCGCCCCGCCTTCGGTCGCGATCATCCGCAGCGACCGCCCCGCGGAAGCGGCGATTTCTTCGCGCAACTCGGGCAGCCGTTTGCCCTCCAGCAGGTCGGTCTTGTTGAGCACGACGATGTCCGCCGCCATCAGCTGGTCCTCGTACAATTCCTGCAAGGGATTGTCGTGGTCGATCGACGGGTCTTCCTCGCGCATCGCGTTCACCGCGTCCAGATCGTCGGCGAACCGGCCTTCCGCCACGGCCGGCCCGTCGATCACCGCGATGACTCCGTCCACCGTCATGCGGGAGCGGATCTCCGGCCACTCGAAGGCCTTGATCAAAGGCTTCGGCAGCGCGAGGCCGGAGGTCTCGATGACGATGTGGTCGGGCGGCTCGTCGCGGTCGATCAGCGTCCGCATGGTGGGGACGAAGTCGTCCGCCACGGTGCAGCAGAGGCACCCGTTGGCGAGCTCGACGATATTATCTTCCGGGCAGTCCTCGATGCCGCAGCTTCTGAGCGTATCGCCGTCGACGCCTTCCGAGCCGAACTCGTTGACGATGACGGCGAGGCGTCTTCCGTTTGCGTTGTTCAAGAGATGCCGGACCATCGTGGTCTTTCCGGCGCCGAGGAAGCCGGTGATGATCGTCGCCGGTATCTTCTCGGCGGAAAAGCTCATGCGCTGTCTCGCTGTTCGGGAATGTCGTCGGGATGGGCCGGCACGCGGGCAACGATCGCGTCGCGCAGCGAGGGCGCGCGCTTCGACGGCATGACGACGCCGGTCCGGGAGGCGGCGTAGACCAGCGCGTAATCGATCACGTCGTCGGCCAGGCCGGCGTCGAGGAACCCGGCGATATACGACCACTTGCCCGGCGCGGAGAGGGCGGCGCTGCACCCCTGCTCGCAATTGGCCATGCAGCTGATGGGATTGACCCGGACCGACGACTCCAGATCCCGGTCGCGCAGGCGGCTCAGCACCGCGTCGTGGAACCGCGATCCCGCGGCGGGATCGTTGGGCGCATCCGGTGCCGCGCCGGCCGGCCGGCAGGTGAGGCAAATGTGCAGCACCGGCCGCCGGTCGCGCGGGTCGGACTGTCCGTTTGTGCGGTTATCTGGGTCGACCAAGATCTTTCCGGCGGCGGCGAGAGCGGCCGCGACTGAGGGCCGAGGACCCTGCATTCTCATCGACGCCATGTTACAAGGCGCCGCCGCAGCGGTCTACGCATCCGCAGGGGACCGAATGCCGATTGAAAACCTCTACCTGATCCTGGGAGGCGCCCGGTCGGGTAAGAGCCGCCACGCCGAATCCCTGATCGAAGCCTGTCCGCCCCCCTGGCGATACATCGCGACGGCCGAGCCCCTGGACGAGGAAATGCGCCGGCGCATCGCCGCGCACAGGTCCCGCCGGGGGAGCGGCTGGCACACCGTCGAGGCGACGCGCGAGCTAGCCTCCGCGCTCGACGACTGTCCGGACGGAACGCCCGTCCTGGTCGATTGCCTGACCTTGTGGCTGAGCAACCTGATGCTGAACGACGGCGGGGCGGAAACGGCGGTGGAGGATTTGCTGGAGGCGCTCGAAAGGCGGCGCGGGCCGACCGTGCTGGTTTCCAACGAGGTCGGCCTGGGGATCGTTCCCGACAACAAGCTGGCGCGCGATTTCCGGGACGCCGCCGGACGCCTTCATGCGAAGGTTGCCGCGCGCGCCGAACATGTGCACTTCATGGTGGCCGGGATCCCCGTGATCGTCAAAGGATCAGGATGACCGAACGGAAAGACGACAGCGCGCGCCACAAGACCAAGATGGCCCACAGAAAGGCCGTTCAGGATGCCGAGGTGGCCTCGAAGACCATCGAGAAGGGCCTCCTGATGGTCCATACCGGCACCGGCAAGGGCAAATCGACGGCCGCGTTCGGGCTCGCCCTCAGGATGATCGGCCGCGGCCGGAAGGTCGGCGTGGTGCAGTTCATCAAGGGCGCCTGGTCCACCGGCGAGAAGATCGCACTCGAATCGATGGCGCCCGACATGGTCGAGTGGCACGCGCTCGGCGAAGGATTTACCTGGGAAACCCAGGACAAGGAACGCGACATCGCGGTCTGCGGGAGGGCGTGGGAGACCGCTGTCGCGATGATGGCGAATCCGGAATTCGGCCTCGTCGTCCTGGACGAGCTCAACATCGCGCTGCGCTACGACTACCTGTCGCTCGACGAGGTCCTTGCCGGGCTGGATGCGAGGCCGAAGGACCTGCATGTCGTGGTCACGGGCCGGAACGCCAAGGCGCCCCTGTTGGAGGCCGCCGATCTGGTTACCGAGATGACCCTTGTCAAACACCACTTCAAGGCGGGCGTGAAGACCCAGGAGGGCATCGAATACTGATGCCCGGAAGGGCGATCATGTTGCAGGGGACGGGCTCGAACGTCGGCAAGTCGATCCTCGCCGCCGGACTCCTGAGAGCGCTCGCCAACCGCGGCCACGCCGTTCGCCCGTTCAAGCCGCAGAACATGTCGAACAACGCCGCCGTCGCGTCCGATGGCGGCGAAATCGGCCGGGCGCAGGCCCTTCAGGCGCGCGCGGCGCGGGTCGCGCCCAGCGTGCACATGAACCCCGTTCTGCTGAAACCGAGCTCCGATACCGGCGCGCAAATCGTCGTTCAGGGCCGGGTCGAGGGTGTGGCCCGCGCGCGCGAGTTCCAGAACGCCAAGCGGGGGCTGTTGCCGCGAGTGCTGGAAAGCTTCCGCAAGGTGCGCGAATCTGCGGATTTCGTCGTCGTCGAGGGCGCCGGCAGCGCGTCGGAGACGAACCTGCGGGATGCGGACATCGCGAACATGGGCTTCGCCGCCGCTGCCGATATTCCCGTCGTGCTGATCGGGGACATCGACCGGGGCGGCGTGATCGCCTCGCTGGTCGGCACGAAATCGGTGGTCGACCCTTCCGATGCCGCGCTCGTCGTCGGCTTCGTGGTCAACAAGATGCGGGGCGACCCGACGCTGTTCGACGGCGGCATGGCGGATATCGCCGCGCGGACCGGTTGGCCGGCGCTGGGGCTGGTGCCTTTCTTCGACCGCGCGCGGCTTCTGCCCGCCGAGGACGCCTACGATCTCTCGGAAAAAGCGCCCGAAGACCCCTCCGAAGGCGGGTGCGGTGGGCACGTCCGGATCGCCGTCCCCCAGCTCCCGAGGATCGCGAATTTCGACGATCTCGACCCGCTGAACGCCGAACCCGCGGTGGAGCTCACGATGGTCGAGCGCGGCACCCCGCTGCCGGCGGATGCGGATCTCGTCATCCTTCCCGGCAGCAAGGCGACCGTCGCGGATCTCGCCGCGCTGCGTCAGGAAGGATGGGACATCGACATTCTCGCGCACCGCCGCCGCGGCGGGCGCGTTCTCGGCCTGTGCGGCGGATTCCAGATGATGGGACGGACGATTTCGGACCCTCACGGTTTGGAGGGCCCGCCCGGAACCGTCGACGGTCTGGGACTGCTGGAGGTCGACACCGTATTGGCCGATCCGAAGACGGTGGGCCAGGTCACGGGAGAGACCGTGCCGGACGGCATCCGGTTCTCGGGCTACGAGATTCACATGGGAAGAACCGAGGGGCCCGACATCGCAAGGCCGCTCCACCGCCTTGCGGACGGACGGGCCGACGGCGCCCGATCGGCCGACGGCCGGGTTGCCGGCACTTATGTGCACGGGATCTTCGCGAGCGACCGGTACCGCGCGGAATGGTTGCGCGCTTTCGGCGCGGAGTCCGGCATCGGCGATCACGACGCGTCGGTCGACCGGACGCTCGACGCGCTGGCCGAGCATCTGGAGAAGCATCTCGATATCGACCGGCTGATCAGCCTGGCACGATAGAGAGGAACAGGAGCGCGGCGGCCGCGATCTGGATTGCGCAGGCGAGACGATAGAGGCGGAGGGCACGCCCGATGTCTTCCGGCGTCACCTGGGCGCGCCCGTCGCCCATCCAGGCATCGTCGACGAAGCGATCCCGATATTGCCGTGGGCCGCCCAAGCGTAGATCCAGCGCGCCCGCCGTTGCGGCTTCCGGCCATCCGGCGTTGGGTGAGCGGTGGAGGGCAGCATCGCGACGCACGGTCTTTAACGCGCCGCGAGGAGAAGCGCCACGTATCGCGACGGCCGCGAGAACGACCCACAGGACGCTGAGCCGCGATGCCGGCAGGTTGACGACGTCGTCGAGGCGCGCGGCGAACCGGCCGAAATCGCGGTAACGCGCATTGTCGTGGCCGATCATGCTGTCCGCCGTGTTGACGGCCTTGTAGAGCGCCGCCCCGGGCAATCCGAAGACGGCGCACCAAAGGGCGGGCGCGACCACGGCATCGGAGAAATTCTCGGCAAGGCTCTCGATCGCGGCACGGCCTATGCCGGCCTGGTCGAGAGCCTCGGTGTCCCGGCCGACGATGCGGCCCAGCCGGACCCGTCCTTCGGACAGACCGCTCTCCGCCAGACCCTCCCCGACCGCTGCCACATGTTCGTGGAGGCTCCGCTGGGCGAACAGCGACGACCCAAGAACGGCGAGCGCCAGCCCCGCGAGCCACCAGGGTACGAGCAAGAGGGCGGCAATCTGGACGACGGCGGTGGCGCCGGCCGAAAGGACCAGGAGCAGGAGAACGGACCACGCACCGTTGAGACGGCGGCGGCGTTCGGGCAAGGTCGGCCGGTTCCAGCGGCGTTCCATCCGCTCCAGGAGGCCGCCGATCCACACCACGGGATGGCCGAGCCGGGCGAAGAGCGGCTTGGGATATCCGGAGGCCGCCTCGATCGCGAGGGCGGCGACGAGAATGAGCAGGTTGGTCTCGAACCACAGCGCGATTGTCATGATTGGCGCCCGCACATGATCCGGCATGGCGGCCAGCTGTCTCTCCTCCGGCGGAGATATCCCGAAGCGCCCGAACCGCCGATCGATCTGTCGACGGGCATCAACCCGTTCCCCTACCCGGTTCCGCCGATCCCGGAGACAGCCTATACCCGCCTGCCCGAGCCGGTACACGTCCGGGCGCTCAAGGAAGCCGCGGCGGCGGCGTACGGTGCGCGCGATCCGGATCTGATCGCCGTCGCCCCCGGCACGCAAATCCTGATTTCAACGTTGCCGCGTATTCTTCCCGCCGAACGGGTCGTCATCCGTTCCCCCACCTACGGAGAGTTCGCGGCTGTCTGGTCCGCCGCCGGCGCGGCTGTCGTCGAAAGCGCCGGAATCGAGTCGCTGGAAGAAGGCGATGTCGCGATCCTGTGCAATCCCAACAACCCTGATGGCCGCGGACTCGCTCCCGAGAGGCTGCGGCAATTGCAGGATCGAAGGGCGCGGGCGGGGGGCCGGCTGATCGTCGACGAGGCTTTCGCCGAGTTTTCCGAGGCCGAACTCAGCATCGTACCCGCGGCTCCCCGGCCCGGAACGATCGTGCTGCGGTCGTTCGGGAAGGCCTACGGGCTTGCTGGGATGCGGCTCGGTTTCCTCATCGCGGAACCGGATATTGCAAGACAGGTGGAAGAGGCGCTCGGGCCCTGGCCTGTCTCGGGAATGGCAATTCACGTGGCCGTCGCGGCGCTCGGCGATGAGGGCTGGCGGGAAGGGATGACGGAACGTCTGGCACGGACGTGCAGGCGCCTCGACACGCTCCTTTCGTCGCAAGGGCTAGAAGCCGTCGGGGGAACGTCGCTGTTCCGACTGGTGAGGCATGACAAGGCGCCCGAAATCGCGGCGGCACTGGGACGTGCCGGGATTCTGGTGCGCGATTTTCCCGAGCGGCCCGATTGGCTGAGATTCGGTATGCCGCCGGACGGGGTCGCGTGGAAGCGGCTGGAAGCCGCCCTCGCCGCCGCGCTTTCTCGTTAGAGGCAGGCCAACAGACCCAGATAGGCGCCGAGTTGGCTCACCTGCTGCGTCGCCCCGAGGCAATCGCCCGTATAGCCCTTCAGCTTCGGCTGAAATGCGACGCGGATTGCGACATGTCCGCAGGCGAGCCCAACGAGGATGCCCGCCGCCGCCTGAGGGGAAGCGGCGTATCCCGCCAGCGCCAGACAGGCGACAGCGGTTCCCCCCGCGATCAGGTGCGACAGGGGAGAAACCGTGCCGGCGACAGGGCTCGCCGTACCCGACGCGCGGACGTAGCGAGCGGTCGCGATGACCAGCACGACGCTCCACCGGCTGAGCCCGTGCGCGGCCACGAGAACCGCGAGGCCCAGCCAGGGCGAGAGCGTCGCCAGGGCGAACAGCTTGGCGGCGGTGACGAGGATGAGAGCGAGCATGCCGTACACGCCGATCCGGCTGTCGCGCATGATTTCGAGCGCGCGCTCCGCCGACGCCCCGCCTCCGATCCCGTCGGCCGTGTCCGCGAGACCGTCTTCGTGCATTGCCCCGGTGAGGAGAGCGGAGGCCGCGATCGCCAGAACCGCGGCCGGCAGGGGACCGAACGGATCGTGGGCCGCGGCGAACGCCGCTCCGCTGGCCAGCCCCACAATGATCCCGACAGCGGGATAGTACCGAACCGCCGAAGCGTCGAGCGCTGGGGTGTAATCGGTCCCGCGCGCCGCCGGCAGCCGGGTCAGCATCTGACATGCCAGGCGGAGCAACAGCCACTCGCGGTCGATGACCGGTCTCATCCCGCGAACCCGCCGTCAGGCCGGCCCGCTCACGCCGGCGTTCTCGAAACTCGCCATGTCCGTCAGCATGGCGGACGCCGCCCGGACCACCGGCCAGGCTAGCAGCGCGCCCGTCCCTTCGCCAAGACGCATGCCCAGATCGAGGATCGGCCGGGCGTTCAACGCCTTAAGCATTTCCGAATGTCCCGGTTCAGCCGATCGGTGTGCGAAGATCAGGTTTCGCTCGATCGCCGGTTCCAACCCCAGTGCCAGCAAGGCCGCCGCGGTGGAAATGAAGCCGTCGACAAGAACCGGACGGTCGGAGCGCGCACCGCCGAGCATGGCGCCCGTCATCATCGCGATCTCGAAACCGCCATACTCGGCAAGCGCCGCCGCGGGGTCCAGTGCCGGACCGGTCCGCGTCGCGGCCTGATCCAGAACGGTGCGCTTGCGGTCCAGACCCGCATCGTCCAGGCCCGTACCGCGCCCGGTCAAACCGGCGAGGGGCAGGCCGAGGACCTTGTGCGCGATGAGCGTAGCCGCCGAGGTGTTGCCGATACCCATTTCGCCGAAACACAGGACGTCCGCCTGGCAATCCTCCGCTAAATTTCGGCCTGCCCGAATGGCGTCATCCCGCTGCGTCTCCGTCATCGCGGGTTCGACGCGGCAGTTTCGCGTTCCCGGCGCGATGCGGCGCGGCAGGAGATCGGGATGTTCGACAGGGGCTCCCGCCACGCCCGCGTCGACGACCCGGACCGAAGCGCCGACCGCTTCCGCGAATACGTTGGCCGCGGCGCCGCCATTCAGGAAGTTCAGGACCATTTGCCGGGTGACGGCCTGCGGGTATGCCGAAACGCCATCGACCGCGATCCCGTGGTCGGCGGCGAATATGGTCAGCTCGCACGAGTTCAGACGCGGCGCCGTCTTGCCGGTGGCGCGCGCGAGTTGCAGCGCGATGGATTCCACCTGCCCCAAGGCTCCCAGCGGCTTGGTCTTGCCGTCGATCAGCTCCCGGACGGTGGCGTCGAGATCGTTCGTTCGTTCCGTCATGACGCTCAGCGGGGCGCGTCGCCCTTCAGCCACCGCGCGAGGGCCTTGTCTGGATCGGCGATCTCCTCCACCGAGCGGTACCACCAGGCTTCCCAACCGGTTTCCGGCAAGCCCGTGAACAGCATCAGGTTGAGTGGATAGACCTCGCTGTCGGTGCAGCGGCGGAAATCGTCGCGGAACAGGAACACGGGCTTCTCCCAGGCGATCGCCATCCCGAGCTCCACCATGACGCCTTCGTCCGGCGGACAGCCGTTGACCACGGCGAACAGCCCGTCGGCGTCGCGCACGTCCCGCACATCGGCCTGGCCGATCCGGTAGGCCCAGCCGGCGCTCGCGCGGTCGATCTGGTTGTTGCGCTCGAACGGCTCCCAGATCTCGGCGCCCAGGTCTTCCAGGGCCGCCTTGAGCTCCCGCAACGGCCCCCGGTTCTGCTGTGCCGAGAAACCGTAAGGGTTCGCGAGATAGAGGGTCTTGTTCGATGCCATGCGCGCCCGCCTCTCCGGTCGGTGGCGCACAGCGTCGGGCGGCGCCCGGCGCGAGTCAACTTTACCGCTTGGCGGTGCGCGGCTCAGGCAAACCGGTAAACATGTCGCACGTGCGTTCGGGCGGCGTTCGCCCTACTCCAGCGCCTGTCCCGGAACCGGTGTTGCTCCGGGCGTGCCGGTCCGGAAGGCGGCCTCCGGACCGCCATAGCGGTCGGTCAGCGCGTTCTGGTCGTCCTTGGCCGTGCGGTCGATGCGCTCGGGATCGCAAATGCCGCGGAGGATCGCTTCGTATTCCGACACACAGGCGGGGTCCGAGGCGGCGCGGTCGACCGTCTCTTCGGGATCGTCCGCGAGATCGAAAAGCTCCGGCTCGTAGCCGACATAGTAGATGAGCTTTCGGCTCCCCCGTCGCACCATGAAGGCGGCGCTGGGCGAGGCGACGGCGTGGTATTCGCCGAACGCGACGCGCCCGGGATCGTATGGCGAGGCCGCGGTCTCAAGCCAGGATCGCCCGGGCAGTGCCGCCTCCTCTTCGTTCGGGGCGAGCCCAGCACCGCGAATAATCGTGGGATAGGCGTCGAGCAGCGAGACGGGCGTGTCGCACACCGCGCCCGCCGGGGTGTCTGGTCCGGCGAGGATCAGCGGAATTCCCGCCGATTCCTCGTACATGTTGGATTTTCCCCAGAGCCCGCGCGCGCCCACATTGTCGCCGTGGTCGCTGGTGTAGACGACGCGGGTCGTGTCGCCGAGCCCGACCGTCTCCAGCGTTTCCAGCACCTCGCCGATCAGCGTGTCGACATAGGTGCAGAGCCCGAAATAGGCGGCCACCGCCTTCAGACGCTCCTCCGCCGACAGATTGCGGTCGACCTGCTGAAAATCGTCCATGCGCTGGAGCCAGGGATGGCGGACATAGCCCTCCGCCGGGTCCAGCTTCCGTTCCGGCAGCCGGTCCAGCGGGTAGAGGCCGTAATAATTCTCCGGCACCACCAGCGGGAAGTGGGGGGCGACGAAGCCGACAAAGAGCACCCAGGGTTTTTCGTTCCGCTTCGCCGCCTCGGCGAGCCATACCTTCGCCCGGTCGGCGATCAGGCGGTCGTATCGGTTGTAATTCGATTCCCCCGGCCCGATCCGGTTCAGCATTTTCGCCGGACGCGAGGGCGGCAGTGGATCGCGGACCGAGCCCCACACCTGGCCGATGCCGTCCATGACGTGCATCGCCTCTATTTCGCGGTCGAAACCGGAATCGATATCCGCGCCGCGATAATGGAGCTTGCCGATGGCTTCGACCCGGTGCCCCTCGTGCTGCAAGCGATGACCCCAGCTTGGGATCGCGCCGTCATACGGATGGGCGTTGTCCCAGTACCGCGTCTCGTGAACATGGCGTCCGGTGGCGAAGGCGGCGCGCGCCGGGATGCAGATCGGCGAGTTGGTATAGGCGGCGGTGAATCGTGTGCCGCGCTCGGCCAGCCGGTCGAGGTTGGGCGTCCGCACCGTGTCGTGGCCGTAGCAGCCGAGCATCTTGGGGTTGTGCTCGTCCGACATGATGAAGAGGAGGTTCCGGCCTTCATTCATCTCGCTGGGTTTCCTTTGCTTGCCTGTCCGCCGCGCCCCCCGGCGAAGAAGACGACGACGAGGACCGCCAGCGCCATGAAGGCGATGGAGATCGGGCTGGAGAACAGGAACCACGGATCGGCTCCCGTCGCGGAAAACGCCTGGCGCATCGCTTCCTCCAGATTGTTGGCCAGGATGAAGGCGATCACGAAGGGCAGCACCGAGAAGTGCAGCTTGCGCAGGACGTAGCCGACGAACCCGAAGAACAGCGTGGTGTATATCGACAGCATCTCGGGGCGCTGCGCATAGATCGCGGTAAGCGTCAGAAGCAGCACGATCGGCAGCAGGCGCTGCTTCGGAATACGCACCATGATTCCCATCGAGCGCATGAAGACGCCGCCGACGGTCCAGTTGAGGAGGTTGGCGAAGACCATCGCGGTGAACAGGCCGAAAGCGATCACCATCTCGCTGTTGATCTGGTCCGGGGTCAGGCGGAACACCGCCGGGCCGGGGTTGAAGCCGCTGATCGTCTCGGTCGCGAGGATAATGAAGACCGCCGCAACGTTGCCCGGGATGCCCAGCGACAGCACCGGGATCAGGTTGGCGCCCGACACCGCGCTGTTGGCCGCCTCGGTGGCCGCGACGCCTTCCGGCGCGCCCTCTCCGAACCGCACCGCGCCCTTGTGCAGCCTTCGTCCCGTCGCGTAACCGAGCGTCGCCGCGAGGGTCGATCCGATCCCCGGAAGGGCTCCGATCATGGTGCCGATACAGGCCGACATACCCACGAATGGCGCGATGCGCCTTATGTCGCGCAGCCGGAGGCGGTTGTCGCCCGATGCGGTCGGCGCCGCGATCGCGTCGGTCGCGCGCTTTTCGCGCCACATCTCCTCCAGCGCCCGGAACACCTCGCCGACGATGAGCACGCCGAGCACCACGCTGATCAGGGGCAGCCCGCCGGCCAGCGCGTCCGAACCGAGCGAAAGTCGCGGATGGTGGTCCTCGCCGGTGCCGATGAAGGCGAAGAACATGCCGAACAGCGCCGCGAGCACCCCCTTCCAGACCGAATCGCCGACCACCGCCGAGATGAAGGCGAGCGACAGGATGATCAACGCCGCCTTCTCCGGGAAGTCGAGATAGGCCTCGACCGCGATGGCGAGGAAGGGCGCGCAGGTGAAGAGGACGAGGTCCGAAATCGTGTCGCCGGAAGCGGAGGAAAAGTGTGCGATGCGGAGCGCCTTGCCGGCCTCGCCCTTGCGGGTCATGGGAAACCCGTCGAGCGTGGTCATCAGGGAATCGGGCGTTCCCGGAGTATTGAACAGGATCGCCGGCACCGCTCCGCCGACCGTCGCCCCCTTCATGATGCCGATCAGGAACCCGAGCACCGGCAGCAAGGCGTCGGGGTTGAAGCCGAAGATGGTGATCAGGATCGGCAGCGAGATCGCCATGGCGAATGGTCCGCCAAGGCCGGGCGTCGCGCCGACCACGATGCCGCCGAGGAAGCCGAGGACCACCATGACGACGGTGATCGAGATCGGCAGGCCGAAAACGGTGGCGACCGGGGCTTCGGCGAACACCGCCGCCACACCGAGCCAGACGTGGTCGAGAACGCCCATCACTGGTCGCCGTTCGGCGGCAAGAGAAGATCGTCGAAAGGCAGGTCGTAGAGCGCGGCGAGCACGACCGCGGCGACGACGCCGGCGATCGCGGCACCCCGCGTCAACCGCTGCTCGATGACGGCGATCGAGCCCCCCACCAGCACCGTGCCGCCGATGAAGTAGCCGAGATACTTGTACGGCACCGTGTCGCGCAGCTCGCGATAGCTGCCGATCGCGCCGCCGAGCCCGTTGATTGCATCGACGACCAACGGCCCCGTATAGGTCATCAGAATCAGGCCAGCGGCGATCACCGCCGCGAGCCGGACGACGAACAGAGCGCTATGGCGGTCCGGCGCGGCCTCCTCGCGCCGGCGCCCGAGAACCGTCGATACGGCGAGCAGGACCGACGTTACGATCATGCCGATGGCGACCACGGTCGGCGCCATGGCATCGCCGATGACGATACGCCGCCTGAACGTCTCGACGACGCCGCTCTCGACGTCGGCGGGAATCCACACCCCCAGGGTCAGGAGAGCGAACGCGGCGAAGACCGCCGCGGCGCCCAGCGACCAGGGGTCGCTCCGCATTTCGATCCCGGCGGCCCGGTTCGGCCCCGGGAAGCC
>JAJEHI010000122.1 GCA_022823775.1 Defluviicoccus sp.
CCTGACGGCGTTTGCGCGCGGCGACGTCGCGCTGTCGATCTCGCTGACCGCGGTAATCAGCCTCTTGAGCGTGATCACCATTCCGATAATCGTGGTCTTCGCATACGGCCAGTTCATCGGAGAGCAGACCGGCAGGGACATATCGGTCGCGGGTACGGCGATCGGCGTCTTCCTGATCGTCGCCGTTCCTGTGCTGATCGGCCTCGTCGTCCGCCGCCTTGCGGAGAGCTTCGCGCTGCGGTTCGAACCGGCGGCCCGCAAGGTGTCCGCGGTGCTGTTCGTCCTCGTGCTTGCCGGCGCGATCTACGATCAACGCGCCAACATCGTCCCCTATTTCGCGCAAGCGGGGCTGGTCACGCTGGTCCTCAACCTGCTGATGATGACGATCGCCTGGCTTCTCGCCCGGATGTTCGCGACCGGTCCGACCCAGAGGGTCGCAATCGCGATCGAATGCGGGCTGCAGAACGGGACGCTCGCGATCGCGGTCGCGGTGCTCCTGTTCGGCGGCGGGCTCGCGACCGTGCCGGCGGCGACCTACAGCCTGATCATGTTCGCGACCGCGCTGATCTATATCGCGCTGCTGCGGCGGGGGGCGGGCTAGAGCGCGAGTCCGGCTTCGCGCCCTTCCTCGATCGCCCGGAAGGCATCGAGCCCCTCCGCCTCGCGGGCGCCGCCCACGACATGGACCGGCACGTCCGACGCCGCCAGCGTCTCCGTGAGCGCGCGGTCCGGCTCCTGCCCCGCGCAGACGACGATGGTGTCGACCTTCAGCACGCGTTCCGTCCCGTCGACGGCGATGTGGAGCCCGGCGTCGTCCACCCGGCGATAGGCGACGCCGGGAATCGTCTTCACGCCGCGCGCGGCGAGCGCGGCGCGGACCGCCCACCCGGTCGTCAGCCCGAGGCTCGCGCCCATCCGGCCAGGCCGGCGCTGCAGCATCCAGATCTCCCGGCCGGAGCCCGCCGCGGTGCCGCCACCGGCGGACAGACCGCCGGGCGATCGATGTCGGGGATCGACGCCCCATTCGGCGTAGAACGCGGCGACCGGGTCGTCCGCAGGGGCGGCGGGCGCGGAAAGATATTCGGCGACATCGAACCCGACGCCTCCGGCCCCGACGATGGCGACGCGGTTGCCGGGGGTCACCCGTCCGGTCAGCACGTCGACATAGGAGCAGACGGAGGGATGGTCGGCGCCCGGCACGTCGAAAGGGCGCGGCCGGACGCCGTTGGCGATCACGACCGCGTCGAAACCGTCCAGGTCGTCGGCGACGGCCGCGCGGCCGAGACGGACCTCCACGCCGAGATCGTCGATCCGCCGGGCGAAATAGCGCATCGTCTCGTCGAATTCTTCCTTGCCGGGCACCGCGCGGGCGAGGTTGAGCTGCCCGCCCAGCCTGTCGGCGGCTTCGAACAGCGTCACCGAGTGGCCCCTCTCGGCGGCCGCCACCGCCGCGGCGAGCCCGGCTGGTCCTGCGCCCGCGACTCCGACCCGCTTGGCCGGACCGGGAGACCCGGCGCCGTTGCCGTACTCGTTGCAGGCCTCCGGATTGACCAGGCAGGTCGCCGTCGCCGACCGGAAAATTCGATCGAGGCAAGCCTGGTTGCAGGCGATACAGGTGTTGATCCGGTCGGCCCTGCCCGACGCGGCCTTGGCCACGAAGTCCGGATCGGCGAGCAGCGGCCGGGCGAGCGCGACGAGGTCGGCATCGCCCGCCGCCAGGATCGCCTCGGCGGTCTCCGGCGTGTTGATGCGGTTGGAGACGACCATGGGGATCCCGACGGCGCGCTTGAGCCGGGCGACGAAGGGAGCCCAGGCGGCGCGCGGAACCGCCTTCGCGATGGTCGGTATGCGGGCCTCGTGCCAGCCGATGCCGGACGACAGGATGTCGGCGCCCGCCCCGGCAACCGCGCGGCCGAGCGCCGCGGTCTCGTCGCCGGTCAGCCCGTCTTCCACGAGATCGAGCACCGAGATACGGTAGATCAGCAGGAAGTCGTCGCCGACGCGTTCGCGGATCCGGCGGACGATCTCGACGGGAAAGCGGATGCGGTTCTCGAAGCCGCCGCCCCAGTCGTCTTCGCGACGGTTGGTCGCGGAGACGCAGAACTGGGTGATCAGGTAGCCTTCCGAGCCCATCACCTCGACGCCGTCGAAACCTGCCTCCCGGGCAAGAACGGCGCTCCGCACGAAATCCTCGACGGTGCGCTCGACCTCGTCCGCGCTCAGCGCGCGGGGCCGGACCTTGTTGATCCGGGTCGGGATCGGGGACGGCGCCACGGTCTCCGCGAGTTGGGCGTAGCGTCCGGCATGGAGGATCTGCAGGCAGATCCCGGTGTCGTGTTCGTGCACCGCATCCGCGATCGGCCGGAGCGCCTTCGCCCTGTCGAGGCTGTCGAGGACGGGAGTTTCCTCGTCCATCCGGCCGTAGGGGTTGGGCGCGTAGCCCCCGGTCACGATCAGCCCGGTGCCGCCTTTCGCCCGGGCGGCGTAATAGGCGGCCTCGCGCGCGATGGCGTTGTCGCGCAGTTCGAGCCGCGTGTGCATCGATCCCATCACGACCCGGTTGGCCAGCCGGGTACGGCCGACATCGAGCGGCCGCAGGAGATGCGGGTAAGGGGTTTCGGATTTCATGGGCCCTCCGTCGCGGGTTTGTCCCCGCGGAGGGCCGGCGCGTCAATACTGGCCGTGCGGCTCCAGGCCGAAGCGGTACTGTCCGATCATCGACATGACCGCGTCGTGGTTGAGGCTGATATGCGCCGCCGCGCTGTGGATGTCCCGCCAGGCGCGCTGAATGGGGTGGCTCGCGTGCATCGACCGTCCGCCGACCGCCGCGAGGATCAGGTCGATGGCGGTCACCGCCTGGTGGGTGATGAACGATTGACTGCGCCGGTTGCGCATTCGGGTTTCCAGCGACACCGTGCCATTGGCGGCGACCTCTTCCTGGGTCTCGGCGATGTCGCGATAGGCGACGACGAGGCAGGAATCGATCAGCGCCTCGGCCTCGCCGACGCGCTTCTGGACGGTCTGGTAATCGGACACCTGCCGGCCGCCGGAGACCACCGCGCCGCGGGTCTCGCGGTTGCGGTTCTCCTCGACGAACGCGTCGAGCGCGCCGCGCGCCGCGCCAACCGGCGGAATCGCAAGGGTGTAGGGAACGCAGGCCAGCATGGGAATGCGGTACATCGGGTTGTCGTGAGCCGGAAGGCCGGGCGCGATTCCGGTCGTCGCCTCGGCGAACGACAAGACGCGGTGCGCGGGCAGGAACGCATCGTCGACCAGCACGTCGTAGGACCCGGTCGCCGACAGCCCGACATTGTCCCAGCTGTCCCAGTCGACGGCGTAATCGGCGCGGGGGACCAGCGTGAAGGCGGGGATAGCGGTCTCGCCGTCGCCGGTCGGCAGCAAGGCGCTGCACAGGTTCCAGTCGGCGTGCGGACAGCCGCTCGAGAACCTGAAACGTCCGGAAAGGCGGTAACCGCCGTCGACCGCGACGGCGGTCCCCGCCGGCGCGTAGGATCCCGAAATCGAGACACCCGGATTCCCGCTCCATATCTCGTCCTGGGCGGTCTCGGGAAACAGCGTCATCATCCAGTTGTGGATCATGTAGAGACCGCACACCCAGGCCGTCGAAGCGCAGGCCGTCCCGAGCGTCGAGCTCACGTCGATCACCGTTTCGTAGCCGCGCTCCCAGCCGCCGTAGCGCCGAGGCTGCAGGGCACGGTGGATTTCGGCGCCCCGGAACGCCTCGATCACCTCGTCGGCCACCTTGCGGTCGCGCTCGCCCTTCAGCGCCAGTTCGCGCACCAGGGGCATCATCGCCAGGGCGCGGGACTTGACCTCCTCGCGGGTCGGGACCGTTGGGCCGGCCGTCCGCCGTGCCGCCAATGCCATCCAGCCTCTCCTCGCAGCGCAGGGGAAACGATCCGCTCCGCGCGGGCCGAGGTCAAGCGCCCGGCGTTCCGGTGCCCCGGCAATTCGTGCATATTCGCCCGATGGGGCCCTGGTGGCGGCATTCCGAGGAAGGATGGATCGATGGACGGCAAGATCGCGCTCGAAGAGCATTTCGCGATTCAGGACACTTTGAGCGACTCGGCGGGCTACCTCCCGCCGGACACGTGGGAGGAGCTGAGCGGCCGGCTGCTCGACATTCACGACCGGCGGATCCGCGAGATGGACGCGCACGGGATCGAGATCATGATCCTGTCGCTAAACGCGCCGGCGGTGCAGGGAATCCACGATCGGGCCGAGGCCGTCGCGATCGCCCGGAAGGCGAACGACTTCCTCGCGGACGCCGTTGCCAAGCGTTCCGACCGGTTCCTCGGCTTCGCCGCGCTTCCGATGCAGGACCCCGACGCCGCGGCGCGGGAGCTGGAACGCTGCATGAAGGAGCTCGGCTTCGTGGGCGCGAACGTGAACGGCTTTTCCCAGGTCGACGAGCCCGATACGGCGGTCTACTACGATCTTCCGCAATACCGGCCGTTCTGGAGCACGGTGGCCGCGCTCGACGCGCCGTTCTACCTGCATCCGCGCAACCCGCTGCCCAGCATGGC
Source organism: Defluviicoccus sp. (assembly GCA_022823775.1). Lineage (GTDB taxonomy): Bacteria > Pseudomonadota > Alphaproteobacteria > MPNO01 > MPNO01 > MPNO01. The sequence goes on from JAJEHI010000122.1 coordinate 4,548, forward strand.
GCAGATCTACGACGGCCACCCCTGGCTGCTCGGCCCGACCTGGGCGTTCGGGCAGGAGACCGCCGTGCATTCGTTGAGGCTGATGGCGTCGGGCCTGTTCGACGAGCATCCGGGAATCCAGATCGTGCTCGGCCACATGGGCGAGGGCCTGCCGTTCAGCATCTGGCGTTGCGACAACCGCAACAGCTGGACCGCCGCGCCCCCCGCATACCCCGCGAAGCGGAAGCTGGGCGACTATCTCCAGGAGAACTTCCACATCACGACCTCGGGCAATTTCCGCACGCAAAGCCTGGTCGACACGATGCTGGAAGTAGGGTCCGACCGGATCATGTTCTCGGTCGACTGGCCGTTCGAGAACGTCGACTGCGCGGCCGAATGGTTCGACGACGTGACGATTTCCGAGGCCGACCGGACCAAGATCGGCCGCACCAACGCGATGAAGCTGTTCAAGATCGGGGAGTGAGGCGGCCGGCGGGCGTCAGCCCGCGTCCCGGATCGCGCGCCAGACCCGCTCTGGCGTGAGCGGCATCTCGAGGTGCGTCACGCCGTACTCGCGCAGCGCATCGGTCGCCGCGCTCACGACGACCGCCGTGGCCGGCGTGGTTCCGGTCTCGCCCGCCCCCTTGACGCCGAGCGGGTTGTTCGCGGTGGGACAGTCGTTCAGGCGGCCGAGGAACGAGGGCAGGTCGTCCGCCCGCGGCAGGCAATAGTCCATGAACGAGCCCGAGAGCAGCTGCCCCGATTCCGTGTCGTAAACGATCTGCTCCATGAGCGCCTGACCGATTCCCTGGGCGATCCCGCCATGAACCTGGCCTTCGACGATCATCGGATTGATCGCGCGGCCGACATCGTCGACGGTCGCGTATCGGACGATCGCGATCTCGCCCGTCTCCGGGTCGATCTCGACCTCGCAGGCGGCCGCGCCGTTGGGGTGAGCGTGCAGCCGGGTGGAAATCTCTTCGGTGGCCGCCAGCGGCGCCTCGGCGGCGACTTCGAACAGTCCGATCGAGCGATCGGTGCCGAGGACCGTGAACCGGCCGTCCGCATAGCCGATATCGGCGGCCGCGGCTTCCAGCAGACGGGCCGCCGCCTCGCGCCCTTCTTCGACGATCCGCCGCGCGGCGCGATGGAGGATCGTGCCGCCCAGCCGCATCGACCGGTCGGCATGGGAACCGGAGCCGTCGACCGCCCTGTCGGTATCTCCGTAGACGATCTCGACCCGGTCCAGGGGGATTTCGAGCATCCCGGCGACGACCTGGGCGAAGCTGGTCTCGTGCCCCTGGCCCGAGGCCTGGGTGCCGATGACCGCCTCCACCGTGCCTTCGGCCCGCACGGTGACGTCGGTGCGCTCGTAGGGCGCGGCGCCGGGCGACTCGAGATAGGTGACGACACCGATCCCGGCACGCTTGCCGCGCTCACGGGCGGCGGCACGCCGGGCGGGAAAACCGTCCCGGTCGATCGCCCGCAGCACGGCGTCGAAGTTCTCGCCGAAGGCACCGGAATCGTAGTCGAGGCCCAGCCCGGACCGGTAGGGCATGGCGTCGGCGGCGATCAGGTTGCGCCGGCGCAGCTCCGCCCGGTCCGCGCCCGCCTCGTCGGCGGCGAGATCGATCAGGCGTTCGACGATTTGGGTGACCTCGGGCCGTCCGGCGCCGCGATAGACCGAGACCGGGATCGTGTTGGCGAGCACGCCGCGCACCGCGACGTGCATCGCCGGTATGGCGTAGGGCGGCCCCGCCATCTTCAGCAGGTTGGAAAGGACCGCGAAGGAGATCGGGTAGGCGCCGAGATTGCCCAGGTAATCGATCCGCGCCGCCGCGATGCGGCCGTCGGCATCGAACGCCATCTCGCCTTCGGTGTATATGTCGCGCGCGTGGTAGTCGGAGAGGAAGGTATCGCTCCGGCTTCCCTGCCACTTGACCGGGCGGCCGCATCGCCGGGCCGCCCAGAGCAGGAGCGGGTATTCGTTGCCGCAGGGCGAGCGGACGCCGAATCCGCCCCCGACATCGCCGGAAACGATCCTGACGCGGTCCGGCTCCACGGCGAGGGCCGCGGCGATCGAGCGTTTGAACCGGTGCACGCCCTGGCTCGGCGCATGCAGCGTGAAGCGCCCGGACCCCCGATCGAATACGCCGAGAGCCGACTTGGGCTCCATCGGGCAGCCGTAGATCCGGTGGTTGTGGAAGGCGATCCGCACCACGCGGCGGGCCGACGCGAACGCCGCCTCGACGGCCTCGGCATCGCCTGCTTCGGCGCGGAGGCAGACATTGTCGCGATCCCAGACCTTGGGCGCGTCCGGTTCCGCCGCCGCGCGCGCATCGGTCACCGCCGGCAGCGGCTCGTACTCGATCCGAATGCGCTCCAGCGCGTCGAGCGCGGCCGCGCGGGTTTCCGCCACCGCGATCGCGACGATCTCGCCGACATGGCGGACCCGGTCCGCGGCGATCGGCAACGGCTCGGGCAACGGCGACAGTTGGTCGCCGGTGAGCCCCGGCCTGGACGGGTCCAAATGATCGGCGGGCGTATGGTACTGGAGGAGGCCCGCGAGCCCGTCCGCCAGGTAGTCGCGCCCGGTCAGCACGGCCAGTACGCCGGGAGCCGGGACGGCGTCGGCCGCGTCGATATCGAGGATCCGGGCATGCGCGTGCGGCGAGCGGAGAAACGCCGCGTGCGCCTGGCCGGGCGCGGCGATGTCGTCGCTGAAGCGGCCCCGGCCGGTAAGCAGACGGCCATCCTCCTTCCGGGGTATCCGTTCGCCGATCGGCCGGCTTGCCACTCCGTCTCCTCCGACGCCCGGGTCAGGCCGCCACCGTTTCCTCCGGAACGACGTCGCGGAGTTGCGGCGCCACCTCCTCCATGAACAACCGCATCGAGCGTTCGCGGTGCGCGCGCGTCGCCCAGTCCTTGCCGGTAACGATCAGGAACGTGCCGAACCCGCCGCTCTCGTCGTGGAACCGCCTGATCTTCTCGGCCACGGAGTCGGGTTCGCCCAGGAGGTAGAACTCCGCCTCGACGAGCGCCTCGATGCCGCGCTCGTCGTTGGGGACGCGGAGGTCGTAGAACTTTTCCAGCATCTTGAGGAACCCCCGCTCGGCCTGGAATCCGATTTCGTGGGTCACGGCGGGACGCAGATCCTCGATCGCCTGCCGCTCGCTGTCCGCGATATAGACGATCCGCGACGCGGTGATGTTCCGGCGCGGATCGGCGATGCCGGCCGTGTGCGCCGCCGCCGCGTAGAGGTCGGCCTTGGGCTTGAGCCGGCCGGCGGATTCCAGGAAGGCCGAGATCAGCGTATAGCCGCGTTCGCCGGCGATACGGATCATCGGCTCGGAATCGGTCGCCGTCGCCATCGGCATCTGCCCGCCCGCGAATGGCTTGGGCAGCGCAACCACGCCTTTTCCCCGCCAGTGCTCGCCGTCCCAGTCGAACGGCTCGTCGGTCGCCCAGCATTTCAGGACGAAGTCGAGCGCTTCGTTGAGCCGTTCGTGGCGGTCCTCGAAGCTCAGCCCGCGCTCCTCCGAGAACAGCGGCAGCGGAAAGCCCGAGCCGAATCCGAATATGTACCGTCCGCCGGTCAGATGGTCGGTCACGGCGGACTGGATCGCGACATCGACCGGATGGTGAAGATGGATCAGCTTGACCGCCGCGCCGAAGCGGATCCGGCTGGTGAGCCCGGCCGCCTTGCACATCATCAGGTCGGGCGCGGGGATGGTGTCGATGCGGCCGATGTAGGGCCGCTCGCCGTGATGCTCGCTGATATAGGCGTCGCGGAATCCAAGCTTGTCGGCGAGGACGATCTCGTGGATGTCCTCCTCATACGTCCGGGCGGCGCTGGTGTGCGGCCGGATTCCGTTGGAAAAAATGCCGAATTCCATGCGCTTTCCCTCAGCCCTCTCAGCTTTTCGGCGGGTCGACGGGGCCGTCCGCGTCGATCCACGCCTGGATACCGCCCCCGAGATGAGCCACCGGACCGAGCCCCATGTCGTCGGCGGTCTTGGCGGCCAGCGCCGACCGCCAGGCGCCGGCGCAGTAGAAGACGAATGTCTTGTCCTCGGCGAAGAAGGGCTTGTGATAGGGGCTTTCGGGATCGATCCAGAACTCGAGCATGCCGCGCGGGACGTGGCGCGCACCCGCGATCCGGCCGGTCCGGGCGAGCTCGCGGATGTCGCGGAGGTCGACGAACACGACATCGCCGCGCCCGTGCATCCCGAGCGCCTCGTCGACCTCGACCTTGCGGACCTGGGCATCGGCCTCGGCGACCATCGCCATGACGGATTTTCGGATGTTCTGGGGCATCGCGGGCTCTCTCTCTCCGGTGGGCCGGTCGGGGCACACTCTGATCGCGCGTGCCCATCCTGTCCACCGGGAGCCGGCATTGCCGGCGACCGGGCCGATAGCCTAGACAGGGGCCGGGTCCCACGGAATCGGAGAGGAACCGAACCATGCCCCCGCCCGACAAGGTCGCGCTGGTCACCGGCGCCGGAACGGGAGTCGGACGCGCGGCGGCGCTGGCGCTCGCCCGGACCGGGTACGCGGTCGTTCTCGCCGGCCGGCGGAAGGCGCTGCTGGAGGAAACCGCCGACATGGCGGGACCGGACGGCCCAACGATGCTGGCGGTAGGCTGCGATCTCGCCGAGCCGGACGATATCCGAGCCCTGTTCGCGCGGACGGAAGAAGCGTTCGGACGGCTCGACCTCCTGTTCAACAACGCCGGCATGAGCCCACCCGCCGCCGCCACGGAGGACCTGCCGCTCGCCGACTGGCAACGGGCGGTCGACGTCAACCTCACCGCCGCGTTCCTCTGCGCGCAGGAAGCCATCCGCATCATGAAGCGCCAGACCCCGAAAGGCGGGCGGATCGTCAACAACGGCTCGATCGCGGCCCATGCGCCGAGGCCGAACACGGTCGCCTACACCGCGACGAAGCATGCGATCACCGGGCTCACCAGGAGTCTCGCTCTCGACGGGCGCGCGCACGACATCGCCTGCAGCCAGATCGACATCGGCAATGCGGAGACGCCGATGACGGAAAGGATGAAGGCGGGCATACCGCAACCGGACGGGCGGGTGACGGCCGAGCCGGTGTTCGACGTCGATCACGTGGGCGACGCGGTGGCCCGCATCGCCGCCATGCCGCTCGACACGAACGTGCTCTTCATGACGATCATGGCGACGAAAATGCCGTTCGTCGGGCGGGGTTGAAGCCGCCGGTTCAAGGGCCACATCCGGCCTTTGGGGTCGCGACGACCCGAACTTGAGCAACCCTCCCCCGGCCCCTCCCGCAAGCGGGAGGGGAGAAGGTAAGCGAGGAAGCGGCGAGCGAGTCCCCTCTCCCCACCGGGGAGAGGGTCAGGGTGAGGGGGGTCCCGCAGCGACCCGGTACGATCGCGTCCGGTTGCATAATGAAAGAACGGCAGCGGCCCCCAGGCGCTCAGCCGGAGTGCAGGGCGATGAAGTCGCGCGCTTCGGCGATCACCTCGTCGGTGATGAACATATGCCCGCGGTCGGCGTAGCGGCGGAACCGGTAGGGCGCGCCGGCCGCTTCGAGCGCGCCGGTCATGCGAAGCACCTGCTCGATGGGGATGGACGGGTCGTCGTCGGAATGGAGGATGAGCTGGGGCGCGTTGCCGGACGCCGCATGGCGGATCGGCGAGGCGTATTCGCGCGCGTCCGGAAATGGCTCGCCGGGCGGCGCCCAGCCGGCGCCCCAGTCGAGGCTGACGATGTCGTAGGCGCCCGACACGCAGACCGCCGCGCGGAAGGTCGAGGGGTATTCGTCCCAGCCGCCGGTCCTGGGGAACCGCCCCTCGCCCAGCGTGGCGGCGAGCGAAGCCAGATGTCCGCCCGACGACATGCCGATCAGGTAAATCCTGTCCGGGTCGAGTCCGTAGCGCCCGGCGTTGGCGTGGACCCAGCGGATCGCGCAGAGCACGTCCTGATAAGCGGCCGGCGCGGGCGAGCAGGTGACCAGCCGGTAGTCGATGCTCATCGCGAAGAAGCCGAACCCGGCCCATTGCCGCACGTCGATGGCGCCGGTATCGCGCCGGGTCCCGAAATACCAGCGCCCGCCATGGATGGAGAGCGCGACCGGCAGGTTCTCGCCCTCTTCGGGCCGGGCGATATCGGCCAGCAGCGACGCGCCGTGGACGTAGCCGTAGACGACGGTTTCCATCGCGCCCTCCGTCATCGGGCGTCGAGCGGGCCGAACCGCACCGGCCCCTCGATGCCGGCATACCGGACCGCGGGCGGAATCCAGCCGGCGGCGACCCGGGCGAGCAGATCGTCCGTCATCTCGTCCGCGGCGGGCGGGACCGGCAGGACCAGCCAGACCCGCGTGAGCGTGTTCCGGACCGTCTCTATCGTCATCCCGTCCGACACCCCGATGCCCCAGCGCCGCAGCGCTCCGGCCGGGTCGTCCTCGAACCGGGCCTGGAACACGGGATCGCGCGAAATCCAGTCGAGAGGGGCGTAGCGCGGATCGCGGTAGGATTCGCCGAACGCCTTGATGTCGGCGTAGGCGGATGCGGTCTCCGCGTAGCGCGGCGACGGCAGCACGACATGGGTGAGGCATTCCGTGTTCCGCGCGGCCGAGACCGCCTTGCCGGCCGGCACGGAAATGTCGAGTTCGGCCAGCGCGGAGGCGGTGTCGGCAAGAAGCCGGCCGGCGAATGCCGAATCCGACCACGCCTTCGCGACAATGCGCCCGACGGCCTCGTTCCGCCGCCGCACGGTCAGCCGCCGCCGAGGCCGAGCACGTTCCATTGCGCGTCTTCGCCCGCGGCCCCCATCAGCACCTTGCCGCAGGCCTGCGCGATCTCGTCGGCCAGCAGGATGTGCTGCGTGCCGCCGTGAATGTCGCGATAGCAGCGCTGGAGGTCGCTCCGCCGCAGCGAAACCCCGCGCGAGGCGCGGTGGGCGAAGGTCGAAAGATCCGAGATCACGTCGTGGATATGCCGCATCGCGAGGCGGATCAGCGCGATCTGTTCGAGGCTTCCCCGGCCGTCGCGGGCGAACGTCTCGGAGAGATCCTCCCAGGCTTGGTAGACCAGGGCGCGGGCGGCGCGGTACCTGGCTTCCGCATTGGCATAGGCGTGCTGGAAACCCGCCCCGTCCTGCATGCGGCCGAACGCGTCCACCCGCTGGCGCGCCAGCGCGGCGATCTCGTCGAGCGCGCGCCGTCCGACGCCGAGCGCCCAGCTGGTGTGGCCCCAGGTGGTCGAGACGACGAGCCCGGCGCCGTATTGCGGGCCGCCGCGCATCTGGGTCGGGTTGTCGAACTTGTAACAGCACGCCGCGGGCACGAAGAGCTCGTCCTGTTTCAGCGTGTAGTCGAAGCTGCCGGTGCCCCTCAGCCCGTGCACGTCCCAGTTGCCGGTGAGCTCGATCGTGTCCTTCGGGTGATGGCAGAGCACGATATCGGGATGGCCGTGCGCGTCGGTCCGCATCTCGTCGCCGTCCATCAGGAAGCAGCCCGAATGCACCCAGTCGGCATGCCAGATGCCGCTGGCGTAGCCCCAGTTTCCCCAGATGACGTAGCCGCCGTCCGCCTCGCGCGCGTAGCCGCGCGGCACCCCCTGCCCGGCCATGGTCGAGTTCCTGCCGCCGGGATAGACGATCTCAACGCCCTCGTCGGGCAGGAAGGGCCCCGCGGAGGCGCCCATCACGCCGTTGACCATCAGGCACCAGCCGGCCGAACCCTCGACGCGCGAGACCAGCTCGACGATTTCCATGGCCTCGACCCATGGGAGTTCGGCGCCGCCCGCTTCCTTCGGGATCAGGAAGGAGTAGAGCCCGGTCCGGCGCATGGCATCGGCGACCCGGTCGGTCTGGCGATAGAGCTTCTCGGCTTCGTCGGCATCCGCCTCGATCGCGGGCAGCAGGTCGATCGCGGCCTGCCTGAGATCGTCGAAAGATCGTTGGGGTGAGGCGCTCATCGCTCGCTCCTCGTCTCGCCTGCCGGTTCGGGGGGCGGCGTCAGAACCCGAAAAGCACTTCGGGCAGCCAGGTCGCCGTTTCCGGATAGAACGCCACCATGGCGAGGGTGAGCAACTGCGCCGCGACGAACGGCGCCACCCCCTTGTACATGTCGCCATAGGTCATTTCGCGTGGCGCGATCGATCGCAGATAGAAGATCGAGGGCGCCATCGGCGGGGTCAGATAGGACGTCTGCAACACGATGCAGACCATCACGCCGAACCACAGCGGGTCGATTTCGGCGCCCCGGATGATCGGATCGGAGATGGGGAGCACGATGATCAGCACCGAGATCCAGTCGAGCACGAAGCCCAGGATGAAGACCACCAGCAGGAACAGGAGGATGATCTCGAAGTGGCCGAGCTCGTGCCCCTCTATGACGTTCGCGACCAGCTCGTCGCCGCCCTGGATGATGAAGATGCTGGCGAACAGCACGCCGCCGATGACGATCAGCATGACCATCGAGGTGATCTTGATCGTCTGCGCCAGCGCCTCCTTGAGGACCTTGAAGGAGAACTGCCGGTAGGCGATGCTGAGCAGCACCGAGCCCGTCGCCCCGACCGCGGCCGCCTCGGTCGGCGCCGCGATGCCCGCGAAGATGCTCCCCAGCACCGCCAGGATCAGCAGCGCGGCGGGGACCAGCGCGGTCAGCAGAAGCCAGAGCTTCTCGCCGATCGAGGCGTCGATCTCGGAGGGGTCGACCCCGGGGCCGGCGTCGCGCTGGATCGCGCAGCGCCCGACGATATAGATCAGGAACAGCGCCACCATGACGCCGGCCGGGATCAGGATGCCGGCAAACAGGTCGCCGACCGACATCTCGGTGATCGAGGCGTAGACGATGATCACCACCGAAGGCGGGATGGTGGTGCCGAGCGAGCCGCCCGCGCACACCGTGCCGGCGGCGAGATCCTTGCGGTAGCCGGTCGACATCATCGCCGGCACGGCCATCAGCCCGACCACGATCTCGACCGCGCCGACGACGCCCGACGACGCCGCGAAGATGCCGCACATCACGATGGTGGTGATCGCGAGCCCGCCGCGGAAGCCGCCGAACCAGACCTTGATGGCGTCGAACAGCTTGGCCGCGATGCCGGAGCGCTCCAGCATCGCGCCCATGAACACGAAGAGCGGGATCGCCGCCAGGATGAAGTTCGACGTGACGTCGTACAACCGGCTGTGGAACTGGATCGGCAGGTTCATCCCGTAGGCGAGCGCGCCGAAAACGAAGGCCGTCGCGATCAGGCTGAACGCGACCGGAATCCCGGCGAACACCAGGACGAACAGGGCCGGGAACATGAAGACGGCGAGCGAGATGTCCATGCCGCTACGCCGTGACGTTGTCGGTATGCTCGAGCGGCGAGGGCTCCAGCCCCATGACGCTGCGCCAGTGGCGGATGAATTCCGCGATCGCCTGGAACGTCAGCGAGACGAAGCCGATCAGGATGCCGCCATAGAGCGGCCAGATAAGCGGCTTCCACGGGCTGACCGGCTCGAGCTCGCCCGTCAGATAGGCATCCAGCCACCCGTTGAAGGCGCCGTAGATCAGGCAGGCGAGCGCGGGAAAGACCAGGAACAGGTATACGAACAGGTTGATCAGGTCCTGGTTCCTGCGCGGCAGCCGGGTCGACAGGAAATCGATCCGGATATGGCCGTTGCGGCGCAGCGTGTAGCCGGCGGCGAACAGGAAGCCGACGCCGTTCAGCATGTAGGCGATGTCGTAGGCCCACAGAGTCGGCGCGCCGAAGACCCGTCGGGAGATCACCTCGTACAGCATGTCGGCGATCATCACGAAGAGGAACGCCATCGCGATGGCGGCGAGGAAATCGTTGACGCGGTCGATCGCGCGCAGGAACGAGGTCATCGGGAACTCGTGGCCGGGAGCGCGCGGGGCAACCGCGCCGCGCGCTCCCGTCCGGTACGGGCCTAGTTATGCCGGTAGACGCCGTACTTCTTGTAGCGGTCGTAGAACGCCCAGTAGTTGCCGGAGATCCGCTCCATCCAGTCGTTGCCCTTGGCCTTCTGCGCCTTGGCCTGCTCGGCGCACCAGGCGCGGCCCAGCTCCTCGATCCTGGCCTGGGCTTCCGGCGAGAGGGTGATGAACTCGTTCTTGCCGGCTTGCAGCTTCTCCATCGCGTCGAAATCCTGCACGCCCATGGACATCGCTGTCTGGAAGGCCGAGAGCTCGCCCGCGGCGCTGATCAGGGCCCGGATCCGCTTGGACATCTTGTTCCAGGTCTCCAGCTTGAAGACCGCCTCGTTCATGTGCGAGGGGCTGTGGAGGCCCGGCATGATGATGTACTTGGCGACCTTGTGGAAACCGAGCTTGATGTTGGTCGCGGGGGTGACGAACTCGGTCGCGTCGATCACCCGGCGTTCCAGCGCGGTGTAGATTTCCGGCCCCGGAATCACCGTCGCCGAAGCTCCCAGCGACTTGAGGATGTCGGCCCACGGGCCGGCGGTGCGGATCTTCATGCCCTTGAGGTCGGCGATGTTCCTGACCGGCTTGTGCGAATGCAGCAGGAATTCCGACGAGCCCATGCCGGTGAGCACCGGGTGAAGCTGCTGCGTCTTCTGGCGGAACTCCTCGAGCAGCTTGGTGCCGTCGCCGGCGATGTACCAGTGCATGAACTGTTCCATCGGCATCCCGCCCGGCACGTTGCCGAACACGCCGTTCGCCGGATCCTCGTTCACCTGGTAGCCGGGATAGTTGTAGGAGATGTCGGCCGTGCCCTTCTGCACCGCCTTCAACCCGTCGAAGGCTCCGGCGATCACGCCGACGCTGAAGCCCTTGATCTTGACCTCGCCCTCGGTGAACAGCTCGACCGCGTCGATGAATTTCTTCTGGTAGTTGTTCCAGAACCCACCTTTGGCGGACACGTAGGACGTCATCTTCAACTCGTACTTCTGAGCCTGCGCCGGCCCAGCGGCCATAGCTACCGCAAGCGCCGCCGCTCCGGCGGCGACCGCGAGATGCCTTAAACGGACCATGCCTGGAGTCTCCCTGTGGTTTGGGTCGGTCTGCGGAGGGAGTATAGGCACACAAGACCGGACATGCACAACGGCCGGAGGGCGCGCCGGCGAAACCGGCTGGATGCGACATGGGTCGGGGCTTGTGTCGACGACTCGACGGCGAAGCGAACGCCCTTTCTTCCCGTCATGCCCGGACCCGTTTCATCGCCGTCCGGCCGAGACTTCGGGGGCGTCGGGGCGATGTCGGCGAGGCCGTCGCGCCGGTCATGGCGCGGGCGGTGTGAACCGGAGTTGACAGTCCGGCGACCCGGCCACGCCGGCGGGGCGCTCGCGCCGGTTTGCCGAACCGGTCCCGCAGCAATCCCCGCCAACGCGCTGGCGCGGCGGGGAGACTCGCCGTCGCGGCCGCGCCGCCCGGCGCCCGGACGGAGCGGCCGGGGCGGTGGTTGCGTCCCCGGGGGACGCAAAAAATAGTCCCATATCGGAACAATGTTTCACGTGAAACATAGGTCAACACTGCTGACCTTTGTTTCACGTGAAACATCGGACGGCCCGGGGTGTATCCGGTCGAGCCATCGATATAATCCCCCATGGATTTCGAGCTCAGCGACGACCGGAAGGCGATCGTGGACGGCGTGGCCAGGACGATCGGGGCCTTCGGCGACGCCTATTGGCTGGAGCGCGACCGCGACGGCGAATTCCCCCATGCCTTCTACGAGGCGGTGGCGGCCGGCGGCTGGCTCGGGATATCCCTTCCCGAAGCCTATGGCGGAGCCGGGCTCGGCGTGACCGAGGCGGCGCTGATGATGGAAACCATGGCCGGCTCCGGCGGCGCGATGGCGGCGGCGTCGAGCGTCCACATGAACGTCTTCGGCCCGCGCGCGATCGTCTCCCACGGCAGCGAGGAGCAGAAGAGGCGCTGGCTGCCGCCGCTGATCGAGGGCCGGTACAAGATGTGCTTCGCGGTCACCGAGCCCAACGCGGGGCTCGACACCAGCCGGATCGCCACCCGGGCCGAGCGCGATGGCGAGGGTTACGTCGTCCACGGCCAGAAGATCTGGACCTCGACCGCCCAGGTCTCGGACAAGATCATGCTGCTCGCCCGCACCGCGCCGCGCCGCGACGACGCGCCGACCGAGGGGTTGAGCCTGTTCTTCGCCGACCTCGACCGCGGCACGGCTCGGGTCCGCGAGATCGAGAAGATGGGGCGCAAGGCGGTCGATTCGAACGAGATCTGGTTCGACGGCATGCGGATTCCCGAAACCGACCGCATCGGCGAGGAAGGCAAGGGGTTCCGCTACATACTGGAGAGCCTCAACCCGGAGCGTATCCTCGTCGCCGCGGAAGCCGTCGGCATCGGCCGAGACGCCGTTCGGAGAGCGGCGCGCTACGCGGGAGAGCGGGTCGTCTTCGAACGCCCGATCGGCGCGAACCAGGGCATCCAGCACCCGCTCGCCGCGTCATGGTCGGCGCTCGAAGCCGCCCATCTGGCGACGATGAAGGCGGCCTGGCTCTACGACCGGGGCGAGAGCTGCGGCATCGAGGCGAACGCCGCCAAATATCTCGCCGTGGAGGCGGGGTTCGAGGCCTGCAAGCAGGCGGTCGCGAGCCACGGAGGGATGGGCTACGCGCGCGAGTTCCACGTGGAACGCCTGATGCGCGAGATCGTCATGCTCCAACTCGCGCCGGTGAGCCAGCACCTCGCCCTCAACTACATCGCCGAGCGTGCGCTGGGCCTGCCGAAATCGTACTGATCGAAACTCGGAAGGCGGTCGCGGACGATCGGAGTCCTCCTTGAGGGGGGACCGCGCGGTTGCTAGGGTTCTCGGCCCCGTCCGGACGGGTATGGGTAGCCGATGAGAAGAGTGCTTCTGGTCCTGGTGCCGATCGTTCTCCTGGCCGCGGGCGCCGTCGGGGCATCCTATCTGATCCGCACCAAGCCGCGCGTCGAGCCGGCGCCTCCGACGGAGCGGGTGTGGACGGTGAACTCCGTGCCCGTGCACTTGTCCGACGTGCAGCCCGACATCCGGTTGTTCGGAAAGATCTTCGCGGCGCGCCAGGTGCAGGTGCGCGCCCTCGTGCCGGGTCAGGTCGTCGAGCTCCACCCCAACCTGGTGGAGGGCGGGCTCGTCCGCCGCGGCGAGGTGATCCTTGCCATCGACGAGTTCGAATACCGTTCCGCGCTCAAGGAGAGCGAAGCCCGGCTGGCCGAGGCGAGGGCCCGGATCGTCGAACGGGAGGCGAAACGGAACGCCGAGACGCAGGCCCTGAGGCGCGATCGGGAGATCCTCGCCGTGCTCGCCCGCGACCTCAAGCGCGCGAGCGAGCTGAGAAAGCGGGGGAACATATCGATCCAGTCCCTGGACCAGAAGCGCCTGGAATTGAGCCGCCAGCAACGCGCGATCGTGCTCCGGCGGAACGGGATCGACGCCGAGGCGGCGCGGCTCGAACAGGAGAAGGCGACTATAGAGCGGCTCGACGTGGCGGTGCAGCGGGCGCGTTACGATCTGCAACGGACCCGTCTGCGCGCGCCCTTCGACGGGGTGTTCCGGAACGTCACGGCGCAGGCTGGCAAGCGCCTCGGCATCGCCGACAGCGTGGGCAACCTGATCGATACGGGCCGTCTGGAGGCGCGGTTCCACATTTCGGATGCGCAATACGGGCGGCTTACGAGCACGGACCGGGGCGTGATCGGGCGTCCGGCACGGGCAATCTGGAGGGTTGGCCAGCGGAAGCTCGTCCTGAAGGCGGTCATCGCGCGGGTGGGCGCGCAGATCGACGCGGCGAGCGGCGGCGTCGAACTGTTCGCGCGGATCGAGGACCGGGAGGCGGCCTTGTCCCTGCGGCCGGGCGCATTCGTGGAGGTTCACATACCGGATCGGGTCTACCCCGACGTGGCGCGGGTTCCGGAAACCGTCCTGCATCCGGGAAATGTCGTCTACGGCGTCGAAAACGGCCGGCTGGTCGCGCGCCGCGCGGAGATCGTGGGCCGGGTCGGAAACGACGTCCTCCTGCGCGGCGAATTGACGGAGGGCGAGCCGCTGGTGACGACCCAGTCGGTAACGATAGCGCCCGGCCTGCGGGTCGAGCTGCGCTGATTCGCCGGGCGGCCGGGACCCATGTTCGGAAGGAATCTGATCCGGCTGTTCGTGCGGCACCGCAACGCGGCCAATCTGTTGATGGTCATGGTGTTCGTCGTGGGCGGCTTCTCGCTGTCGAAGCTGAACACCCAGATTTTTCCCGATTTCGGGCTCGACATCGTCTCGATCCAGGTGAACTGGCCGGGCGCCAGCGCCGGGGACGTGGAAGCCAACATCCTCGAGGCGATCGAGCCGGAAGTCCGTTTCCTCGACAATGTCGACCGGGTGACCTCTTACGCGACGGAAGGCCTCGGGCGGATCGTCATCGAATACGCGGCCGGCACCGACATGCAATCCGCGTTGTCGAATGCCGAGGCGTCGGTACGGCAGATAGACATTCTGCCGGAAGGGAGCGAGCGGCCGCTGGTCCGCCGCGTGGTGCGTTACGACACGATCACCCGCCTCGTCCTGTCGGGCCCGTACTCGGAGGCCGTGCTGAAGAGCCAGGCCAAGCGAATGCGCGACGAATTGCTGGCCGCCGGGATCGACCGGGTGACGTTCTTCGGCGCGCGCGACGAAGAGATCCTGGTCGAAATCGAGCCGAGGGTGCTGCGCCAGCTCGATCTGACGCCGGCGGCGGTCGCGGCGCGCATCGGAGCCAGCAACCGCGACATCCCGTCCGGAAATCTCGAAGGCTCGGTGGAAAAGCAGCTGCGCAGCGTCGGGTTGCAGACCTCGTCGCGCGATCTCGGAGCCATCGAGATCAAGTCGCTGGACAACGGACAGAAGATCTATCTGCGCGACATCGCGTCCCTGTCCGAGGCGTTCGACGACGAGGCGCCCATCGGGCTGCGCGACGGCCAACCGGCGATCGAGCTGCACGTGCAGAGGTCTCCGGCCGCCGACGCTCTCGAAGTGGGGCGGATCGTGGACCGCTATCTGGCCCGGGCCCGCGGCAACTTTCCGCCGCAACTCCGCGTGGAGCAGCACGACGTCCAGGCCGGGCTGATCAAGCAACGGGTCGACGTTCTGCTGGATAACGCCGTCTCCGGACTGATCCTCGTCCTGGTGGTGCTTCTGGTGTTCCTCAACGGCCGAACCGCGTTCTGGGTCGCGGCGGGGATCCCGACCGCGTTCATGGCGGCGCTCGCCGTGCTGCTGGCGCTTGGCGAGAGCATCAACATGCTCACCTTGTTCGCGCTGATCATGACGCTGGGACTCATCGTCGACGACACGATCGTCGTCGGCGAACATGCCGCGGCGCGGCGCGAGGCCGGGATGAGCCCGCGCCACGCCGCGGAAGCCGGGGCGCTGCGCATGCTGGCGCCGGTGATGGCCGCCTCGCTGACCACCGTGGCCGCGTTCCTGCCCCTGGTCGCGATGGGCGGCATCATCGGCCAGATCGTCGGTTCGATACCGCTGGTGGTGATCGCGGTCATCCTCGCCAGCCTGGCGGAATGTTTTCTGGTGCTGCCGGGCCATTTGCGGGAATCGCTGAAACGCCACAGCGGGCAGCGCAAGTTCCCGATGCGCAGCTTCGACGCGGGCTTCGACCGGTTTCGCGCCGGCCCGTTTCGACGGGTGGTCCGGTTCTGCGTGCGCTGGCGCTACGCGACGGTCGCGATGGCGCTGGCGCTCTTCCTGGTGTCGGCCGGGCTGGTGCTGGGGGGCCGGGTGGGGTTTCACTTCTTTCCGACGCCCGAGGCCGATGTCGTCATCGGCAACGTCGTGATGGCCCCCGGCACGCCGCGCCGCGACACCGCGGCCATGGTGCAGGAGCTGTCCGACGCCGCCGACCGGGCCGTCGCCAAACTCGCCGGGAACGAGGCCCGGCTGATCGCCATGAGTTTCGGCAGCGTCGGACGAAGCGGCGGCAGGCAGTTCGCGACGATATCCGGCGGCCAGTACGGCGGCCTGACGGTCGAGCTGGTCCCGTCGGACGAGCGCGCGGTGCGCACGGACGACTTCATAGAGGCGTGGAGAAGCGAAATCCGGCCCCTGCCGAATGTCGAGACCGTCAGCCTGAACACGCGCGCGGTCGGCCCGCCGGGCCGCGAAATCGACATCCGGATGCGCGGCGGGCCGGCCGACCGGCTCAAGGCCGCGGCCACGGAAATCAAGAGCCTGCTGGCCCGGTTCCCGGCCATCGATTCGATCGACGACGATCTCCCCTACGGCAAGCAGGAGCTGATCCTGGAAGTGACGCCGCGCGGCCGCGCTCTCGGTTTCACCACGGAGAGCGCGGGAGTGCAGGTAAGAAATGCCTTCCAGGGCGCGATCGCCCAACGATTCGCGCGCGGCGACGAGGAAGTCGTCATCAAGGTGCGGCATCCCCTCGGCAAGGCGGACAGCGCCTCGTTCCTCAATCTCTTCCTGCGGGCGCCCGACGGCGCGGAAGTGCCCCTGAGCGAGGTCGTGACCCTGCGCCAGGAGCGGGGCTTTTCCCGACTCCGCCGCGAGGACGGCGCGCGCGAAGTGGCGATCACCGCGGAAATAGACGAGACGGTCGCGAGCCTCGGCGACCTGCTCCCGGCGATCGAGGAAGGCGGGCTTGCCGACATCGCCGACCGCTACGGCCTCACATACCGGTTCAAGGGCAAGGCGGAGGAACAGGCGGAGTCCGCGGCCGACATGCGCGCGGGCGCGATCGTCGGCCTGGCCATGATCTACCTCGTCCTCGCCTGGGTATTCGCCAATTTCAGCCGCCCGATCGTCGTCATGGCGATCATCCCGTTCGGCTTCGTGGGCGCGGTGCTGGGTCACCTCGCTCTCGGCTTCGACCTGACGATTCTCAGCATCTTCGGCCTGCTCGGCCTGGCCGGGATTCTGGTCAACAACTCGATCATCCTGGTCCGCACCGTGGACGACTACATCGCGGACGGGAAGCCGTTGCAGGAGGCCGTCGCCGCCGCCTGCGGCGACCGGTTGCGCCCGGTGCTGCTCACCTCGCTGACGACCATCGGAGGTCTGGTCCCGCTGATGTTCGAAAGCAGCTACCAGGCCCAGTTTCTGATCCCGATGGCGATCACGATCGTGTTCGGGCTGGCGGTGGCCACCTTGATCGTGCTCGTTCTGACTCCCTCCCTTCTCGTCATCGACGATGACATCCGTTCGATTTTCCGGCGTCTCCGGCGGCAACGGAGCGAAGTGCCGGCGGAGGCGCAGCCATGAAATTCGGCATCTTCGACCATGTCGACCGCGGCCGCGAGGTAGCGCTGTCGGACCTCTACGAGGACCGCCTCCGCATGGTGGAGCGGTACGAGGCGGCGGGGATCCACTGCTACCACGTGGCCGAGCATCACGCGACGCCGCTCGGCATGGCGCCGGCGCCCGGGATATTCCTCGCCGCCGTCGCCCAGCGGACCCGGACGATGCTGTTCGGCCCGCTTGTGTACATTCTTCCGCTCTACGACCCGGTCCGGCTGGCGGAGGAAATCTGCATGCTGGACCATCTCGGCCGGGGCCGGTTCCAGCTCGGGATCGGGCGCGGCATCTCGTTCCTCGAGCTGGGCCATTTCGGCATCGCCCATCCGGAAGTGCGGGAGATCTACGAGGAGTCGCTCGAGATCGTCCTCGCCGCGCTCGCGGGCGACACCCTGAACCACGTGGGCCGGCGGTTCCGCTATACCGGCTTCCCGATGGAACTGCGGCCCTACCAGAGGCCGCACCCGCCGCTCTGGTACGGGCCGGGGACGCGCGCTTCCGCCGAATGGTCGGCGCGGATGAAGGCGAACATCGTCATCAACGCCCCGGCCGGGGCGGCCGCTCCGCTGATCGAGGCGTTCAGGGAGACCTGGGCGGAAACCCACGGCGCGGCGCCGCCGCCGCTGATGGGGATCACCCGCCAGACCTATGTCGCCGAGACCGGCGCGGAGGCCGAGAGGCGCGGCCGGACGGCTTTCGATTCGTGGTTCGCGAGCTTCGCCAAGCTGTGGCGCGACTTCGGCGCCAACCCGACCCGATACCCCGACAATTTCGACGAGGCGCGCCGTATCGGGGTGATCGCGGTCGGCTCGCCCGAGACCGTGCGCCAGGAGATCGCCGAGCAGCGGGAGCGGAGCGGCTGCACCTATTTCGTATCGCGGTTCGCGTACGGAGACCTCGCTTTCGAGGAGTCGGCGCGCTCGCTCGACCTCTTCGCCGCCGAGGTGATGCCGCACTTCCCGGACGAGGCGGCGCGGCCGGCCGCGGAGTGAGACTCACACGGCCGGTTCCGCGTCGATCAGGACGAAGGCGATCCGGCACGGCTCGGTGCCGTTGTTGACCCAGGCATGGTTGGTGCCGCGCTGGATCACCACGTCGCCGGCCTCCAGGTGCACGTCGTCCTTCTCGTCGTCGAGCCAGAGATCGATCTCGCCCGAAATCACCACCGCGTAGTCGACGCTGTCGGTGCGGTGCGAGCCGGGATGGCGCAGCGCCTCCCCCTCCGGCTCGTGCGCGCCGAGCGCGCTTGCCAGCGTGCCGGCGCCCTCGGACCGGGAGACATCGGATTCGGGCGCGAATTCGACGACCCGGAAGACCGACCCGCCCGCGGGCGGCTTGAGCGGAATGTCGCCGATGACCGCGTCCTCCGATCCCGAATTGTCGGCCGGAGTCGAGTCCGTGCGCCACAGCTGGGTCGAGCCCGTGCCGTGCTCGCGCACCCGCACGTTGGGCGCATTGCCGTCCAGAATGACGACCGCCTTGCCGTTCGCGTCATGTCCCGTGACGACTCGCCTCACCGGTGCGACCATCTCTCCCCTCCCGATGTCGTTTCCGTGCCGGCTTCGAGTATCGCCTGGGCGAATCCGGGCCGCAAATGTCTACTGCAAATGTCTACTTGTGGCCGGGACCGAAACCCGTCATAACGGGGCGCCATTTCAACAACGGAAAGGAGGTGATCCAGTGTCTCATTGTCGCCAACCGCGGACGCGGGTGAACTGGGTCTCCACCTCTCGGGGGTCCTGGGTCGCCTAGAGCGACGCTCGCGGCCACACTCCGGCCGCGGTTAGACAATGGAAGGGCCGTCCTCCGGGGCGGCCCTTCTTCATGGGCGGGGCGGACGGTAATGTCGCCCGGCGTTCGAGGGGACGGCGGAATGGCGGAAACCTACGACTACATCGTCGTCGGCGCCGGGTCGGCGGGGTGCGTGATGGCGGGCAGGCTGACCGAGGATCCCGATTGCCGGGTGCTGCTGCTGGAAGCCGGGCCGCGCGACCGCGACCCGCTGATCTCGATCCCGATCGGCATCGGCAAGATGCACGCCGGGCGGCTGCACGACTGGGGCTACGACACCGAGCCCGAGGAGGGCCTCGGCGGGCGCTCCGTCGAGGCGCTGCGCGGCAAGGTGATCGGCGGCTCGTCGTCGATCAACGTCATGGCCTATGTCCGCGGCCACCGAGGCGATTACGACCGGTGGGCGCAAAAGGGCTGCGCGGGCTGGTCCTATGCCGACGTGCTGCCCTACTTCAAGCGCTGCGAGAGCTGGGAGGAAGGCGGCGACGCGTGGCGCGGCACGGAAGGCCCGCTCGGCGTGGTGCGCTCGAAATCCCGCGACCCGCTGTTCGACGCCTGGATGCGGGCGGGCGAGGGGTCGGGCTTCGGCGTCACGCCCGACTATAACGGCGAGCGGCAGGAGGGGTTCGGCCGCAGCCAGTGGACCATCAGGGATGGACGGCGTTGCAGCGCGGCGGTCGCGTTCCTGCGGCCCGCGATGCGCCGGCCCAACCTCACGGTCCTGACCGGGGCCCTGGCGACGCGCGTCGTGCTGGACGGCACGCGGGCGCGCGGCGTCGCGTATTCGAGGGGCGGACGGGAGCGCGTCGCCCATGCCGAGCGCGAGGTGCTGCTGTCGGGCGGGGTGTACAACTCGCCCCAGCTGCTGATGCTGTCCGGCATCGGCCCGGCCGACCATTTGCGCGAGACCGGGATCGAGGTCGCGCTCGACCTGCCCGGGGTGGGGCGAAACCTGCGGGACCATGCCGCGGTCCAGCTGATGAACGCGCGCAACGGCAACGGGCATTTCCACGGCGAGCTCCGCATGGACCGGCTGACCGTCAACATGGCGCGCGCATGGGCCTTCGGAACCGGGCCGGCGACCTGGCTGCCCAACGGGATGCACGGCTTCGTCAGGACCCGGCCCGAGCTCGCGGTGCCGGATATCCAGTTCCTCACCCGGGGCGCCGGTCTCGACGCGCGGCCGTGGCTGCCGGGCATCCGCCCGGCGGCGGCGGACCAGTACGGCATGCGCCCCGTCGTGCTCCACCCGGAGAGCGCCGGCGAGGTCAGGCTGCGCTCGTCCGATCCGGCGGCGCCGGTTCGCATCCGCGCCAATTTCCTGTCGAGCCGGGCCGACCTCGAGACGCTGCGCGCCGGGGTCAGGGCGGCCCGCGAGGTGTTTTCCCAGCCCGCCCTCGCCCGCTACCACAAGGCGGAGGTCGAGCCGGGGCCCGGCGTCCGGACCGACGACGAGATCGACGCCTGGATCCGCGAGACCGCGATCTCCGCCCACCACCCGTCCTGCACCTGCCGGATGGGGATCGACGAAGACGCGGTTCTCGACCCGGAGCTCAGGGTGCGCGGCGCCGAGGGTCTCCGCGTGGTCGATGCCGCGGCGATGCCCGACCTCGTCTCGGGCAACATCAACGCCTGCGTCCTGATGATGGCGGAAAAGGCGTCCGACACGATCCGCGGCCGCGCGCCCTTGCCGCGCGCGGAGGACGTCTAGCAAGCGCCCTTCGATAGGGGCTTATACGGACTACTTGACGGGGGAGGCCCGCTACCTTTTTTCCGTCATGCCCGGACTTGTTCCGGGCATCCACGTCTCGCGGCGTGGCGCTACGAGCGGGAACGGGCGAGGTGGCGGCCCCACGTGGATGCCCGGAACAAGTCCGGGCATGACGACAGGGGGCACGCGCCGCGTCGACCGTGACGGGCGGTGGCGGAGATGCACGCCCGCTCAGGCGGGGCGGCGTTCCAGTTGCCGATCCGCGCCAGCCGATCGCTCGTCAAGTAGTCCTTATAAGCCCCCTTCGATACGCGGCTTCGCCGCTACTCAGGGTGAGGGATAGGTTTTGAACCCAACAAGAACTCCTCATCCCGAGTAGGCGCGCCAGCGTCGTATCGAGGGACGTTTCGTCCTCAGAGCACGCGCACCGCGTAGCGGTGGACCAGGCGGCGGGACAGGCGGCGGTCTTCGAGGGCGACGGTGACGCTCGCCGGTCCCGGCAACGCGTCCGCGCCGGCATGGGCGAGGACGACCGTCGCCGCCGGCACTTCCCCGTCGGCCGGCAGGGCGGCGATCGCGGACAGCGCGGTTTCGGTCTCCAGCGTCCGGCCGGCGCCGTCGACCGCCTCGGTCGCGAGGACGATTTCGTCCAGATGCCCGGCGATCTCGGCGAAGCGCCAGGTGGCGCGAGAGAGCGGCTTGGCGCAGACCTGGCGCGCCCGTGCCCCGTCCTCCGCGAGCGCCCCGTCGATATGGTCCGAGCCGATGCCGATCAGCGAGCCGGCGCTTGCGGCGATCAGAGCGACCGCTCCCTGGCCGCGCGTTTCGCCACCCACGACCTCGATGCCGGCATCGCAGCTCAGCCGTTCGACCGACACCGGGAAACGCGCGTTGCCCACCGCGACGATCAGGCGGTCGAGCACGATGTCGGGCGTGAACGTGCCCTCGGCGGTCTCGACATGGGGCCGGTAGACGAAACCCGCGCACATGTGGCGCTTCCTCCCTGCCTCCGATAGCATCGCCCGATGGCGGGCCGTCCCCACTACAGCGCCGAGGAGGTCGAAAGGCAATACGACGTCGCCATCGGCGTCGACGACGTGGACCGCATCCAGGACGGGTACCGCCGCGCGTCCGACGAGGTCGCGGCCTCCGGGCGCGGCCTTCTCGATCTCGAATACGGGCCGGACCCGCTGCAGCGCCTCGACCTGTTCCCGCCGGAGGACGACGGGCCGTCCCCGGTCATGGTCTATATCCACGGCGGCTACTGGAAGGGCGGCGGGAAGGCGGGCCGCCGCTTCCCCGCGCCGTTCTACAACGATTCCGGGATCGCCTGGGCGCCGGTCGATTACCGCCTGTCTCCCGGCTGCTCGATGGACGAGATCGTCGCCGACGTCCGGTCCGCCCTGGCCTGGCTCCACCGCAACGCGGAGAAGCACGGGATCGACCCCGGCCGGATTCACGTCGCGGGACATTCGGCGGGCGGGCATCTGACGGGGATGGCGCTCGCGCCCGGCTGGCACGCGGAGTACGGCGTGCCGGAGGACATCGTGAAGGGCGCCTGCGCGACCAGCGGGCTGTTCGATCTCGAGCCGCTGCGGCGCACCGGCCACCAGGACAATCTTGCGCTCGACGACGCCATGACCGCGCGCAACTCGCCGGTCCGCCACCCGCCGGCGGCGCCGGTCCCCGCGGTCGTCGCGTGGGGCACCCGGGAGTCGGACGAGTTCCGGCGCCAGTCCGAGGACTACGCGGCGGCGCTCGAGAGGGCGGGCTGCAAGGTCTCGCTCATCGCCGCGGAGGGGCACGACCACTTCTCGATCATGGGGGACATGACGCGCCCGGACACGCCGCTCGGCCGCGCGATGCTGGACCTCGTGCGTCGGGCGGGATAGGCGCGCGGGAGAGAGTCATGCCGTACAGGGATCTGCGGGACTATATCGGCGCGCTGGAGGAGCGCGGCCTGCTGCACGTCGTCGACGAGCCGGTCTGCAAGGACACCGAGCTGGTGCCGCTGGTCCGCCTCCAGTTCCGCGGCCTGCCGGAGAAGGAGCGCAAGGCGTTCTGGTTCCGCAACGTGACCGACCCGCGCGGCCGCGAATATCCCGGCTCGGTCGTGCTCGGCTCGCTCGGCAGCTCGCGCGTGATCTACGGCGCGGCGCTCGGCGTCGACGCGGACGGGATCGCCGCCCGCTGGGCCGCGGTGGAGGGCAACCACCTGCCGCCGGTCGAGGTCGCGGCCGACGCCGCGCCGGTCAAGGAGACGGTTATCCGGGCGCCCGACCTCGGCGCGGGCGTCGACCTGTTCCCGCATCTGATCTCGACCCCGGGATTCGATCCGGCGCCGTTCGTCACCGCCGGGGTCTGGGCGACGCGCGACCCCGAGACGGGCGCTTACAACCTCGGCATCTATCGCGGGATGATCAAGGCGCCCGACCGGGTGGGCTGCGCCACCGACGTGTCCACCCAGCATCTCGCGATCCAGTGGGAGAAGGCGCGGCGTCTCGGCCGTCATCTCGAAGTTGCGGTGTTCATCGGAGGCCCGCCGACGCTGCTCTTCGCCGCCGCGAGCAAGGTGCCCTACGGCGTCGACGAGTACGGCATAGCGGGCGCGCTCAACGGCGCGCCGATCGAAACCGTCCAGGCCGAGACCGTCGATTGCCGGGTGCCGGCGGCTGCCGAGATCGTCATCGAGGGGCGCATCCGGACCGATTTCCTCGAACCCGAGGCGCCGTTCGGCGAGGCTTCCGGCTATCTCGGCCCGCGCAAGATGGAAAAGGTGCTGGAGGTGACCGCCATCTCTCACCGGGCGAAGCCGGTCTACCAGGGCATCATCAGCGAGTTCCCGCCGAGCGAGAGCACGGTCATCCGCAAGGCCGCGTTCGACGCGGTCTACCTCAACCATCTCCGGGGGGCGTGCAACATCCCCTCGGTCACGAAGGTCGCCTGCCACGAGATGGCGAGCTGCAACATGATGTTCGTCATCCAGCTCGACCGGCCCGAGCTCGGCCAGCCCTGGCAGGCGCTGCGCGCGGCGGCCGCGTTCGACCCCTCGCTCGGCAAGATCTTCATCGCGGTCGATTCCGACGTCGACCCCGATTCGATGGACGCCGTCTTGTGGGCGCTCTCCTACGCGATGCAGCCGCACCGCGACACCGAGGTGATCCGCGGCAAGGTGCCCCGGCTCGACCCGTCGATCACGCCCTCCCCGGACGAACGCCAGTTCGCCTACCCGGACGGCGCGGGCGCGTCGTCGATCCTGATCAACGCGTGCCGCGAACACCCCTATCTGCCGGTATCGCTGCCGCGCCGGGATTTCATGGAGGCGGCGCTCGAACGCTGGCGGGCGTTGGCGCTGCCGGAACTGGACTTGCGGGCGCCGTGGCACGGCTATCCCCTCGACGGCTGGACGGCGGAGAACGAGGAGGAGGCCGAGCTCGCCGTGACCGGGCGGTATTTCGAGACCGGGGAGAAGCTTGCCGGCCGCCGCCGCGCGCAGGAAGATGGGTGATTGCCAAATTATCCACCCGTTCTCCACCGACTTATCCAAAAACATATATATTTCAACTGTTTATCCCCCGAACTATCCCCAGAAAAAATTCGGGAAAGCGATTTTTCGATTGTAACGGGGAGACTTCGGGGGCTACCGTATTGGGGTGGAAACGGGCCTTCGGGTCCGAGGGCCACAAGAGCCCGGAAGGGCTGAGGCGGAAGGGTCGAGCGGGAAGAGGACCTTCGGGTCCGCGGAACGGGAGACCGGGAAGCCCCGGAACGGAAGGGTTCAGGAGGCGTCAGGAGCGTTCCTCGGAGCGCGTTGCAGGACCCCGCGTCCAGGCACCTGGCGTCTCCACCCTTTTCGGGCCCCCGACATTCGAAACGGCATGGCGAGCCCGCCGGGCATCCGGGCAGGGAAAAGGCCCGCCGCGTCTCCGCGCCGGGCCTTCCCGTCAGGACATTTCGAACCCGCGTCCTTGCACTTGGCACGCGCCTTATGGCAGCGGCCGGGCCGCGTGTCAACGACATATGGGTGTTTGTCCAAGCCCATATACAATATCTAGGTCAACTCTTCCCCCCTCACCCTAACCCTTCCCCCCACGGGGGAGAGGGGACTCGCTTTCCCCCTCTTCCTTACCTTCTCCCCTGCCGCTTGCGGGAGGGGCCGGGGGAGGGTCGGCCGCCCGGAACAGGTCCGGCCATGGCGAACGATGTGATATTGCTCACCCGGGAAGCGCGGCGGGGGAAGGGATCGCATGGCGGCGAGGAAACGCGTTCTGGTCACCGGGGCGACCGGCGGTATCGGCGGCGCGATCGCCGAGGCCTTCGCCGCCGGGGGCGACACCGTCATCGCAACGGGCCGCAGCCGGGACGGGCTCGCCGAACTGGTCGAGCGCTGCCGAAGCGCCCCGGGGCCGGTCGAGACGATCGCGGGCGATCTCACCGACGAGGCGTTCGCGGGCGAGCTCGCCCAGGCGGCCGCGCCGGTCGACATCCTGGTCAACAGCGTCGGCTGGGTGCGCCACGTGCCGTTCCTCGAAAGCGACCCCGCCGACTGGGAGAAGTCGTGGCGGCTCAACGTCCATTCGGTGCTGGTCCTGACCCGGCTGGTCGCGCGCGGCATGGCGGCGCGGAAGACCGGCCAGATCGTCAATATCGGCTCCGTCCTGGGCGACCGGGTCTATCGCTACATGCTGTCCTACGCCGCCTCCAAGCATGCCCTTCGCGGCATTTCGCGCGGCCTCCGCCTGGAGCTTGCCGAACACGGCATCAAGGTGACCGAGATCGCGCCCGGCCTGGTCGACACGGGCCTCCTCGACGAGATCGACCACCCGGAGGTGCTGGCGGCCTACGCGGCCCGCAAGTACCCGCCCCTGGAGCCGACCGACATCGCCGAGGCGGCGGTCGCCGCGACCCGCGCCGCCCCCAACGCCTGCCCCGAGCTCGTCGTCGTCAACCCGATGGGCCAGACGCCGTAGCGGCGCGCCATTGCCACGGCGCCGCGTTTCCGGCAAAACCCGGGCGGGACCCCGGCATTCCGCCGGCACCGTAGCGCGAGAAGCGAGGATCCATGGCCGAAAAGCTCGGTATCGGGGATTCGTTCCCCAGCCTGCAACTCGATCTGGTGGGAGGCGAGAGCCTGAGCCTGCCGGACGGTATGGACGCGAAGTACAAGATCGTCCTGTTCTACCGGGGCCACTGGTGACCGTTCTGCCGCCGGCAGTTGGTCGGCTTCGAGAAGGAAAGAAAGACGCTCGAGGGCATGGGCGTCAGTGTCGTCGCGGCGAGCGTCGACCCGCTCGATAAGGCCCGGGAAGTCGCGGACGAGGTCGGGTTCCCGGTCGGTTTCGGGGTGACCCGCGACATCGCCGACGCGCTGGGCTCGTGGTGGGAGGACCGCCGTTCGATCGTCCAGCCGTCCGAGTTCCTGCTGGACGCGGACAACAAGGTGGTGGTGTCGTCCTACAGCGACGGGCCGCTCGGCCGGCTCGAGGCGGAGGACGTGGTCAAGCTCGTCAACTTCTACGAGTCCCGCAAGTAGCCACGCGGATGGACAACCCCGAGATCGGGCGGACGGTCGATGCCGGCGGCATCGCGACCAACCTGCACGACCGGGGGGACGGCCCGCCGGTCCTGTTCCTGCACGGCTCGGGACCGGGGGTCACGGCCTGGGCGAACTGGCGGACGGTCCTTCCCCGGCTGGAGGACCGGTTCCGGACGATCGCCCCCGATATCGTGGGCTTCGGCTACACCGACCGGCCGGCGGGCGCGGTCTATACGATGCCCTACTGGCGCGACCACGCGGTCGCGGTGCTGGACGCGCTCGGGATCGAGACCTGCTTCATCGTCGGCAACTCCTTCGGCGGCGGGCTCGCGCTGGCGCTGGCCGCCGCCCATCCGGAGCGGGTCGGCCGGCTGGTGCTGATGGGCTCGGCCGGCTACCCGTTCGAGATCACGCCGGGGCTCGACGCGGTCTGGGGTTACGAGCCCTCGCCCGAGCGGATGCGCGAGCTGATCGGCCTGTTCGCCCATGACGGCTCGATCGTCACCGACGACCTCGTCCGGCTGCGCTACGAGGCCAGCGTCCGGCCGGGCTACCAGGAATCCTATGCGTCGATGTTCCCTGCCCCACGCCAGCGCCATGTCGAGGCGATGGCGCAGAGCGAGGAGACGCTTCGCGCGCTCGACCGCGAGACCCTGATCGTCCACGGCCGGGACGACCGGATTATCCCGCTGGACTCCAGCATCGCGCTCCACCGCCTGATCCCACGCTCGCAGCTCCACGTCTTCGGCCAGTGCGGACACTGGACCCAGATCGAGCAGAACGACCGCTTCTGCCGCCTGATCGCGGACTTCTTCGGGGAATAGGCGGGGCGGCCGAGGCGCACCCTTCGAAACGCCCTACGGCATTTTCGACCTGAACCCGCGGCCCCACCCTCCCCCGGCCCCTCCCGCGAGCGGGAGGGGAGAAGGTAAGGCGGGAGCGGCGCCGCACGAATCCCCCTCTCCCCGCTGGGGAGAGGGCTGGGGTGAGG
>JAJEHI010000117.1 GCA_022823775.1 Defluviicoccus sp.
CTCGACACCGGGCTGCTGGATTCCTTCCCTCTGGTCAAGGCGTGGTCCGAGGCGCTGCTGGCCGAGGAGCTGGTGACAGGCTCGGTGGTCTCCCATTTCGAGGACGAGTTCGCGAAGAACCTGGTCCGCCGCGAGACCTACATCGCCCAATTCCTCGACGTGGGGACCCAGGCTGCGGAGTAAGGGCGGCACGTTCGTTTCCGCCGCCGTCCGTTCAACTCCGCCGGGTAACTATCGAGGCGGTCCCGTCTCGATGACGCACCCGGTACCCGCTTGGATTCCGACCCGTGAGGGTTTATCTTACTTCTGGCTTACCAAGCGAGGCTCGGGTCATGGCGATGCTCGAACGGCTGACCACCACCGTCTCGACGAAAGGACAGGTCATTCTGCCCAAGGCGATCCGCCGCGCGCTGGGTTGGGACGCAGGGACCCGGCTGGTCGTGGAGAACACGCCTGAAGGCGTGTTACTGAAACCCGAGCCGCTGTTCCCCGAGACTCGGCCGGAGGACGTTTACGGGTGCCTTGCGTGGAAAGGACCGACGAAGTCCCTGGCGGAGATGGACGAAGCCGTTCTCAAGGAAGCGAAACGGCGACATGAGGGCGGTTGATACCAATGTTGTCGTCCGCTACCTGACCGGCGACGACCCGGGCCAGACCGCGAGAGTGAAGGACGCGATCGACGCCGGGCAGGTCTATGTACCGACCACGGTTCTCCTTGAAACCGAATGGGTGCTGCGGTGTGCATACGGGTACGGGCCCGATGCGGTCGTCCGAGGCCTGCGCCGTCTCGCGGGGCATCCACAAGTCCAGGTCGAAAACGCCCAATTGCTGGTCGATGCCCTCGACCGGACAGAAAGCGGCATGGATTTCGCCGATGCACTGCATTTGGGCGCCGCCGCGCAATGCGAGGCGATGCTGACATTCGACCGCCACTTCATACGAATGGCGACAGGAGCAACCGTCAGGGTTGAGGAGCCCTGAATACGCCCCGATTCCTGTGCCGCCGCGCGCTTGCCGCGGGACGCCGCCTGTCGCTAACCTGTCCGGGAGCGAACGCAAACGGGGACCGACGATGAAGACACGCAGCTTCTCGCCAGCCGAGATGGAGGAGCGGGTCGCGCGCTTCGCCGGCATGAAGCCGAACAAGGTCGCTTTCGTGGATACCAGGCTTCCGGACCACGAGCGCGACATCTTCAACATGATCGGCTACGGCGTTAACGAGGACCCCAACACCAAACCCGCCATTGCGGATGCCCGCAGCTTCACGGTGACCCACAACGGATGCCATCCCGGCAAGGGCTCCGCGCTTCACAGCCACGAGACCATCGAGGTGTTCATCCCGCTGACCGGGCGCTGGTCGGTCTATTGGGGCGACGAGGGCGAGAACGAGGTGATCCTGGAGCAGGGCGACGTGATCTCGGTCCCGACCGGGGTGATGCGGGGCTTCAGGAACGCGGGCGACGAGTACGCCGTTCTGATCGGGGTCATCGAGGGCAGCAACCCGCCGGGCGTCCAGTGGCACGACAAGGTCATCGAGGCGGCCCGGGAGACCGGCCTGGAGCTCGACGAGGAAGGCAAGATAAAGGCGAGCCGAACGCCGGCGGAGTGAGCCCATGGACCTGATCGTTCGCAACGCGCGCCTGCTCGACCGCGACGGCGCCTGGGAGATCGGGGTCGAGGACGGCGGGATCGCCGCCATCGACCGCAAGATCGAGGGAAGCGCGGAGAGCGAGATCGACGCCGGCGGCAATCTGGCCGCGCCGACCTACGTCAACGGGCACGTGCACCTCGACAAGTGCAATCTCGGCGACGTGATGCGTCCGAACCTCACCAACAGTTTCCAGGAATGCCTGGAGATCACCTGGGAGCACAAGCGCACCTATACGGTGAAGGACATCGTCGAGCGCGCCAGCCGGGCGATCGAGGAGGGCATCCTCAACGGCACGACCGTGTTCCGCGTTTTCGCCGATGTCGATTCCATCGGCGGGCTGAGGCCGCTGGAGGGGATCATCGCGCTCCGCGAGAAATATGCCGGCATCGTCGAAATCGAAGCCGTCGACTTTCCCCAGGAAGCGATCGTCCGCGACCCCGGCACCGACGAGTTGATGGAGGAGGGGATGCGGATGGGCGCCGACGTGGTCGGCGGGCTCCCTTGGCACGAGCATCTCGACGAGGACGCGCGCGCCCATATCGACTTCTGTTTCGAGCTCGCGAAAAAGTACGACAAGGACATCCACATGCTGGTGGATGACACCGATAATTCGAACAGCCGGTCGCTCGAGTATCTCGCCGCGAGGACCATCCGAGAGGGCTACCAGGGCCGGGTCTCGGCGAGTCATTGCGGCGCGCTCGCCGCCTATGACGAGGTCCATGCCCACAAGGTGATGAACCTGGTGCGCGACGCCGGCGTCTCGATCTCGTCGAACCCGCAGATCAGCCTGGTGGCCCAGGGGCGCTACGACACCGCCAACATGCGCCGCGGCGTGACCCGGACCAAGGACCTCTGGAAGATCGGCGCCAACGTGTTCTCCTCGCAGGACGACGTGAACGACCCCTACTACCCGTTCGGGCGCAACGACCAGCAGGAGGTCGCCGCCCATGTCTGCCACGCCTGCCACATGACCTATCCCGACGAAATCCGGGCGGTGTTCGACTTCGTCACCGAGAACGCCGCCCAGGCCCTGAGGCTCGACGGCTACGGGCTGGAGATCGGCAGAAAAGCGGACTTCAACGTCCTCGCCGCGCCCACGGTGCAGCATGTGCTGCGCCTGCAGCAGCCGCCCGCCTGGGTGATCAAGGGCGGCAGGGTACTTGCCAGGAACGCGCTGAGCCGCGAGCGTATCGGGGGCTGATGCCTCCCGTCATTTCGACCGGAGCGGAGCGGAGAAATCCGCCGGCCTGGATGCCGCGGTTTCGTGCGTGACAGATTTCTCCGCTCCGCGCCTGAAGGCGCTCCGGTCGAAATGACGGAAAGGGGCGCGCCTCAGGCCGCCTTATCGGCGAGGGAGTAGTCGAAGGCGATAGGCTCGATCTTGCCGGCGAATATCTCCTCGATGCGGCGTTCGGAGACCGGGTTGCCGAACTGGCCGTTGCGCATGTCGATGCGGCGCCGCAGCTGACCGGTCACCAGCTCCTTCACGAGCGCCCAGTCGGTCTTCTCTTCGTCGAGATCGCCCAGCCCGACCACGCCCCGCAGCATGTGGTCGACCTCGTCGTCATAGACCCGCTGGCACGCTGCGGCGATCCTGTCGTCGATGCCGCCGCGCCCGGCCAGCTTCGCGCCTTCGGAATAGAGCGTGCAGTAGCCGCCCTCGGTGAAATCGAATGCCGACTGTCCGAGCTCGCCGTGGGTGTTGCGGATGTCGCGGCGGTAATCGTCGAGCGCCTTTCCTTCCGACCAGTTCTCGCACATGAGCGGAGCCAGCGGCGGATCGCCCGGCGCGCCGAGAGCGTCGTATATGTCGGCGAACAGGCAGTAATGGTGATACTCGGCGTAGTGCGCCTCGACGAGTTCCAGCAGCTCGTGCCGGTCGAGCCCGTTGTCCAGCTCCGGGCGCAGCGCGATGATCTCGCGGCCCCATTCGACAAGCATGCCGTGCTCCGGCTCGCCGTACCCGGAGCCGTAGAACTCCTTGAAGCATTGCCGCTTGAGCCAGACGCGGTCGGTCTCGGCGGTGCGCGAGGGCGAGTCGAAATAGGTCCGAACCACCTCCGCCTCGCCGGCCCAGAGCGGCGCGCTCGCCTCGATCAGATCCCTGAGATGTTCGTTCATGGCCAAACCGTCTCCTATATCGCCGTGTATCCCGCGTCGACGAAGAAGTCCGCGCCCGAGGTGAAGGTCGAGTCGTCGCTCGCCAGATAGAGCGCGGCCTTCGCCACCTCGTCCGGCTGGCCGAGGCGGTGCTGGAGGAGGCGCGCGCCGTGGCGTTCGCGCACGCCGTCCATCGAGGCGTTGCGTTGCAGGAGGCGCGGGGTTTCGATCGGGCCGGGCAAGATGGCGTTGGCGCGGATGTTGTCGTCGACGTGGTCGATCGCGATCGCCTTGGCGAGCATCCGGACCCCGCCCTTCGACGCGCAATAGGCGGGGCGCTCGCTGGCGCCGATATGGCCGTAGATCGACGACACCAGAACGACCGTCCCGCCGCCCGCCGCCTTCAGGTGCGGGATCGCCAGCTTGGCGACGATGAACATGCCGGTGAGATTGACCTCGATCACCGCCTTCCAGGTCTCCACCGGCATGTCGGCGACGGTGAATTTGGGTTCGGAATAGGCGGCGGCGTCGAACACGGTGTCGATCCTGCCGAACGCCCCGGCGGTCTCGTCAAGCGCGGCGGCGACCGCGTCTGGATCGGTCACGTCGCACACCAGCGCGACGGCCTTGCCGCCCGCCGCCTCGATATCCGCGGCCGTTTCCCCCACCGACTCTTCCGCGATGTCGACGCAGGCAACCGAGGCGCCCTCGGCGCCGTAGAGCCGCGCGGTCGCACCGGCGATGCCGCCGCCGGCCGCGGTCACGAACGCGACCTTCCCATCCAGTCGTCCCATCTACGTCTCCTCGTTGAGCAATGCGAACAGCCTGGCCGGCGTCACCGGCAGACGGGTAATCGCGCCGGGCCGACCGATGGCGTCGTCGATGGCCGCGGCCACCGCGGCGCCCGCGCCGTTGATCCCCGCCTCGCCGGCGCCCTTGAGGCCGAGCGGGTTGGTCCCGGACGGCGCATCCTCGCGCACCAGAGAATCCACCCGCGGGATCTCCTCCGAACCGGGGATCAGATAGTCGACGAAGCTCGCCGAGAGCGGCTGCCCCCTGTCGTCGTACAGAAACTCCTCGTAGAGCGCCCCGCCGAGCCCCTGAGCCGCTCCTCCGTGGATCTGCCCCTCGACCAGCATCGGGTTGACCGCGCGGCCGATGTCGAACGCGACGGCGAAGCGCTCGATCGCGATGCCGCAGGTCTCGCGGTCTATCGCAAGCTGCACCAGGTGGATGCCGTACGGATAGGTCATGTGCTCGACCTCGAAGGTCGCTTCGGCGGTCGCGCGTTCGTTCCCCTGTTCTTCCGCGAGCGCCGCCGCGACCGCGCCCAGCGGCGCCGACGGCCCGTCCCCGCCGGCGCTCACCATGCCGTCTTCGAAGGCGATACCGTCCTCGCCCGTCTGGAGCAGGCGCGCGGCGACCGGCCGCAGCGCGTCCCCGAGCCGCACCGCCGCGAGATGAGTCGCCATTCCGGTCATCACCGTGACCCGCGAGGCGAAGGCGCCCATGCCGCGCTCGATCCGGTCGGTCTGGCCGTGGGTCACCCGGATGGCCCTGTAGTCCGTTCCCAGCGCCTCGGCGCAGATCTGCGCCACCACGGTCTCGACTCCCTGGCCGATTGAGGCGACCCCGGTGATCACCTCGATGGTTCCGTCCGGTTCGATCTCGATCCGGACGTCGTCGAACGGGCCGAGCCCGCTCTTCTCCACGAAATAGCCGATCCCAAGACCGACGCATTCGCCGCCCTCGCGGCGGCGCGCGATCCCGGCCCGCAGTTCGGTGTAGTCGACCCGGTCCAGCAGCCGGTCGAGAAGGTCTTCGTAGAGCCCCGAATCGAGCAGCACCGGCGTTTCCATCGCCTGGAAATAGCGCGAATACGGCATTTCCCCGGCCGGGATCAGGTTGCGCCGCCGCACCTCGATGCGGTCGATGCCGACGCGCTCGGCGACCGCGTCGAGCAGGCGTTCGCGCGCGAATGTCGATTCGTAGCGCCCCGGCGCGCGGTAGGTGCCGGCCGGCGTCTTGTTGGTCAGCCGGACATGCGCGCGGGCGCGATAGGCGGGGATCAGATAGGGGCCCGGCAGCATCGCCGTAGCGAGGTCGACCACGGTGACTCCGTGGCTCCGCACATAGGCGCCCTGGTCGGAATAGATGTCGTCGTCGAGCCCGAGGATGAAGCCGCGTTCGTCGATGGCCGCGCGGATGCGGTGGACCTGGTCGCGCGAATGGTTGAGCGCCAGCAGGTTCTCGCGCCGGTCCTCGATCCACTTCACGGGCCGGCCCAGCCGCGTCGCGGCGATGCAGACCAGCACGTCCTCCGGGTAAAGCTCGCCCCGCATCCCGAAGCCGCCGCCCACATGGCCTTCGAAGAGCTGGAGGTCCTCGCGGCCGAGGCCGAGCATGGCGGCGATGGCGTTGCGGTTGTAATGCGGCACCTTCGCGGCGCCGTAGAGCTCGATCCGCTCGCGCTCGCCGTTGTAGAGCCCGAGCGCGCCCCGGGTCTCGATCGGAACCCCGCTGTGCCGGCCGACCGCGAACTCCGCTTCCAGAACGTCGTCGGCGGCAGCGAACGCGGCGTCGAGGTCGCCATAGTATTTCTCGACCAGCGCCGCCTCGCAGTCGAGGCCGGAAAGGAAGCCGGGCGGCGGGTCGGTGCAGTCGAGATACGGTGCGTCCTCGTCGATCTCGACGAGCACCGCGTCCGCCGCGTCCTCGGCGACATAGCGTTCCTCGGCGAAGACCACCGCGACCGGCTCGCCGACATAGCGGACCACGCCCTGCGCGAGGATCGGCTGGCGGTAGGGTTCGAGCCCTTCCACCCGCGACAGGCGGAAATCGATCGGCGGAATGTCGGCCACGTCCGCGCCGATCCAGATCGCGGCGACGCCCGCCATCGCCCGCGCGTCGCCGGTATGGATCGCGGCGATCCTTCCCAGCGCGGCGGGCGCGCGCACCACCCGCATGTGAAGCTGGCCGGGGGCGTTGAAGTCGTCCGCGAACCGGCCTCGGCCGGTCAGCAGCGGCCCGTCCTCCAGACGGGTTACGCTCTTGCCGATAAGGGTCATGGGGTGCCGGCGGGTTCCGCGGCCATATGCAAACGCGGTCTCATGCGCGGCGACGATAGCAAGGCGCGCGCAGCCGCGCCAATCGGGACCGGGGCGGTCGTCGCGCAACGGATCGACCCACCGCAAGCGGCCGGCTTTCAGACCAATTCGATGTCCGCGCCGTGGCCGGCGGAGCCCGCGAGTCGGCGGTCGCGGGTGACCAGCGGCGCATCCAGCGCCTCGGAAAGAGCCACATAGAGGGCATCGTATGCCGTGAGGTTGCGCCGCAGTTCCCAGACCCGCGGCAGCAGGACAGAATGCGGGTAGCGTCGGATGGGCATGTCGGCGAGGTCGGCCATGGATTCGCGGCCGTGCAGATCGTCGATCTCACCCGCCTGCGCGTAGCGGCGAAGAACCTGCGCAGCCTCGACATCGATCAGGTGCGGAGCGGCGAGGGAATCCCCCGAATCGAAGAGGCGCGCCGAGACCGCTTCGCCGGCGGCCGTGGGCAGGAGCATCTCGACGAGCGCGGAAGCATCGACGACAATCACCGGTTTTCGCGTTCGCGCCGGACCGCCTCGGCGGGCGGCACGGAGGGCGCCACGACCGCGCGGCGCGCGATGCGTTGGCGCAGCTCGTCCACGGTCGGGCGCTCCGCGACCTCGCGAACCTCGGCGAGCAGGAAGTCGGACAGCGACATGCCCGCCAGGGCGGCGCGCGCCTTCAGTTTGCGGTGCAGCGCTTCAG
This sequence comes from Defluviicoccus sp., assembly GCA_022823775.1. Classification (GTDB taxonomy): domain Bacteria; phylum Pseudomonadota; class Alphaproteobacteria; order MPNO01; family MPNO01; genus MPNO01. Next base: position 7,546 of record JAJEHI010000117.1, read on the forward strand.
GGACGTTCCGGATCTGAATCATGATCGACATGTGACAAACATGTTCGCATGGCTTTCACATGTCAAGGCAATTGGCGGCAAATTGGGAGGCACCGCTTCCGCTTCGGAGCAGGCGTCCGCGCTCAGGCCGCCTCGCGCAGGCTCAGGCGCTCGATCACCTCTTCGAGCACCATCACGTCGGCGTATTTGTGGTGCATGTCGAACAAATTCACCTTGTGCGACAGCTCGCTCCGGTCGAACACGCACTCCTCCACGACGGTGACGTGGAAGCCGGCCGAATAGGCATCGACCACCGAGGCGCGGACGCAGCCCGACGTGCTCTCGCCGCAGACGATGAGGCCGTTCACGTCGAGCTCGTTGAGATGCGCGGCAAGCGGCGTGCCCGCGAACGCGCTCGCGCGCTCCTTGCGGAACACCGAATCGCCCTCCTCCGGGGCGAAGGCCTCGAAGATCTCGTACGCGTCGGGGCCGATGAGGTCGCTCCTCCGGCGCTTGGTCGACTGGACGCGCGTCTTTCGGGTCGAACCCGTCACGTAGAGCACCGGCAGCTCGGCCGCGCGTGCCGCGGCGAACAGCGCCTTGGTCGGCTCGATCGCCTCCCAGGCGTAGATCCCGCAGGTGTTGGGATATTCCAGCAATTCGTGCGGCGGGTGCGGCCCTCCGCGATAGACCAGGTCGTACAGGTCGATCGCCAGCAGCGCCGGGCGCGTTCCGATGCGCAGCTCGCGACGGTAGCACTCGTATACCTTGAGGACCTCCGGCGGGACGATGTCCTTCCAGCAGTGATCTTCGAAATCGCGGGCCATCGCGTTCTCTCCCGATTGCGGTCCGATCAGTCTACCGGCCCGTTGTCGCGCCACAAACGGGCTGTGATACGTTCCCCTTCCACCGCAACGCATTCCAGGAAGGTTCGAATGGCGGAAACCTCACCGGCGCTCCGGCTGACCAACGAAGGGGCGATGAAGATACTCGACGCCGCGATGGCGAAGGCCGCTGAGATGGGGGTGCCGCAATGCATCTCCGTCGTCGACGCCGGCGGTCATCTGCTCGCGTTCTCCCGGATGGACGGAGCCTTCGTGCTCTCGATCGATTCGTCGCTGATGAAGGCGATGACGGCGGCCTCCTACGGCGAGCCCACCGGCCATATCCCCGAGGGAGTCGACCTCAAGCTCGCCATCGCGACGCAGGGAAAGCGCGTCAACCTGCCGGGCGGGCTGCCCATAATCGTCGACGGGCACCTGGTCGGCGGCATCGGCGTGGGCTCCGGCGCCGGCCATGAGGACCTCGAAGTCGCCAATGCGGGCCTCGCGGCGATTCCCGGCACGAAGCGCTTCGACGGGTAGCCGTCCTTCGATACGCGGCTTCGCCGCTACTCAGGATGAGGGGCGGGTTGGGATGCCCCAAGAAGAATCCCTCGTCCCGAGCATGCCCCGGACCCCGTTCCGGGGTAGGCGCGCCAGCGCCGTATCGAGGACCAGCCCCCCTCAATCGAACATCGCCACGCAGTCGATCTCGACGTTGACGCCCTTGCGGTGCGGGGTGCCGCCGATGCAGGTGCGGGTGACCTTCTCGCCCTGCATGAACTCGGTGAACGCCTCGTTGAAGCGCGGGAAGTCGGCCACGTCGCGGAGGCACACCCGCATGTTGACGACGTTGGTGAAATCCGCCCCCGCGGCTTTCAGGACGTTTTGCAGGTTGGTCAGCGTCTGACGCGTCTGCTCGGCGATGTCGTCGGAGACGATCTCGCGGGTCTCGGGGTCGAGCGCGCCCTGGCCCGAGACGAACAGCATGTTGCCGAAGCGGATCGACTGGGCGAGCGGCGAGGGCGTCGCCTTGTCGGTGAAGCCGGTGGTCGGCGAGCGCGCGGAGGTGAAGATTTCTTTCGGCATTTGTGTCGCTGGTCCTCCGTCGTTGCGTGTCAGGGGCGCGGCATCACGGTGCCGCACTCGGAACAGGTGCGCGCCTCCTCGGAATCGAAGAACCTTGCATAGGCCTTCGACACCGGATCGAGGGCGTAGTCGCTGACGATGAACTCCTCCTCGTGGAGCAGCGACCCGCAATTCTCGCAATACCACTGGAAGCGGTCGATCTCGCCCGCGCGCCGCTTGCGCTCGATCACCAGCACGAAGGCGTCGGGCGGAAAGCGCGGCGAATGGGGCACCCCTGCCGGGGTGTAGATGGTCGCGCCCTCGGCGAGCTCGGCGATCTCCTCCTTCCCCTCCGGGGTCAGGTAGTGGAGCTTCATGTCGCCCTCGATCATCAGCATCACCTCGTCCGCTGGATCGATGTGGAACTCGCTCCGGTACTCGCGCCCGCGGGCGACGAAGGCGAGCGACTCGTCCTCCTGCCAGAGGACGCGGACGCGTTCGCCGGTGGCCGCGAGATCGGCGGCGACCGTCTTCAGGTCGGCAATCGGCATCTGCTGCATGGCTGGCTCCCTGCTTGACGGGCCGAGCCTATCGCGAAACGCGGTGCCTGACGACCTCATGCCACGTCCTTCCGGGTCAATGACGCCCAGCTCAGCGGCCCGACGATCCCGTCCGCTTCGAGGCCGTTCGCTTCTTGGAATGCCGTCACCGCGGCCAGCGTCGCCTGCCCGAACAGGCCGTCCTCCTTCAGGCGATAGCCGGCCTCGCGCAGGAGGCGCTGGAGACGTCGGACCGCCGCGCCCCGCGAGGTGACTTCCACCGTCTCCGGCTCCCTGTCTTCCGAAATCGGGGTTTCTTCGGGTAGTGCCGGATCGTCCCTCCGCGATCCCGTCATCCGGCCCGCGCCGTCCAGCCCCAGCACCGCGCGGTAGGGAAACACCGGGCAGGACTTCGGAGACACCTCGCAATGGCCGTGGAAGGTGACGCGGCCCTCCAGCGCCCCGTCGATCTCGCGGGCGAGGCCGATCAGCGTGCGGTACTGCGCCCCCGTGAAATTCTCCGCCGCGAGCCCGTGCAGGCAGACCGCGATCGTGCCGGCGTTATGGCCCGCCTGCGCGGCCGGGGTGCGCTCCAGCGGCCTTCCCTCCTGGAGCGTGCCGTCGCTCCGGATGAAATAGTGGTAGCCGACATCCGACCAGCCGCGCTCGCTCACGTGCCATGCGCGGATCGTGGCGATGTCGTCGTGGTCCGGATTGTCGCTCGCGCTGCAATGGAGGAAGACGCGGTCGACATGGCGGGCGGGCTTCTGAAAGGGCATCGAGGTTCTCCGTTCCGGGCAACGAAAAGGAGCGCCGGCATCTCCGGCGCCCCATTTTGTGTAGTGTAGGAAATATACCCCAAAACGCGTCCCGAGTCAAGAAAAAATTATCGTTTATGGACTTTTTCTGGAATTTTGCACGGATGCCCGTTGTCCAATTTGTCCCCACCCGTCATTTCGACCGGAGCGCCGTCAGGCGCGAAGCGGAGAAATCTCCCAGCGCAAACGCAACGCCGTGCGCGACGGATATCTCCACTCCGCCTCCCTGCGGTCGGCTCCGGTCGATATGACGAAACGGAGGTCATCCGGGTTGCGTTTCGCGAGGACGCGGCGTAGCCACGGCCGGCCGATATTGGTAGCGTCCCGGCCGCCCTTTGCCGAACCCCCGAGGAGCCTGCCGTGTCGTCGGTCAATCCCGTCACCCCGTTCGATGGACCCAACTCCTATGTCGGCCGGGTGCTCTCCAGGCCCGGCGCGCGGCGGGCGGTGCGGGGGCGGGGGCGGTACACCGACGACATCTCGCTGCCGCGCACGGTGCACGCGGCGTTCGTGCGCAGCCCCTACGGCCATGCGCGCATTCTCTCTGTCGACACATCGGCGGCGGCGGCGCATCCCGGCGTGGTCAAGGTCATGACGGGCGCCGAGCTGGCGGAGCACTGCCCGCCCTGGTCCGGGATGCTGACCAGCTTCGAAGGCATGAAGGCCGCCCGGCAGCACGCGATGGCGGTCGACCGCGCGTGCTGGCAGGGCGAGCCGGTGGCGGTCGTCTGCGCACGCACGCGCGCCGAGGCCGAAGACGCGGCCGAGCTGGTCGAGGTCGCGTGGGAGGAGCTTCCGGTCGTCATCGACAAGGAGCGCGCGCTCAGTCCCGGCGCAACCGTTCTCCATCCCGAACTCGGCGACAATCTCGCCTGGCGGCGCGACATAGACAACGGGGATGTCGACTCGGCCTTCGCCGCGCCGGACGTCGTGACGGTCGAGGAGACCTACGCGTTCGGACGCCACACCGCGGTCAGCCTGGAGCCCCGCGCCCTGCTCGCCGACTGGGACCCGGGGACCGAGAAGCTCACCGTCTACACCTCCAGCCAGGTGCCGCACATGATCAAGACGGTGTTCGCGCGGCATTTGCCGGTCGACGAGCACAACATCCGCATCGTCGCGCCCGACGTGGGCGGATCGTTCGGGCTGAAGATCCACACCTACGGGGACGAGGTGGCGGCCTGCGCGCTCGCGATCCTGCTGAACCGGCCGGTCAAGTTCGTCGCCGACCGGCTGGAATCCTTCGTTACCGACATCCACGCCCGGGAAAACCGGATCAGGGGGCGAATGGCGGTCACGCCGGAGGGCGAGATCACCGCGCTCGAGATCGACGACCTTTCGGGCGTCGGCGCTTATTCGCAATATCCGAGGACCAGCGTGTTCGAGGCCAACCAGATCCTCAACATCGCGGGCGGGCCCTACAAGCACCCGAACTACCGGGCGGTCGCGCGAATTGCCTACCTGAATGCCGTTCCGACGTCGCAATACCGCGGAGTCGGCCATCCCATAGGCATTTCGGCGAGCGAGGCGCTGCTCGACTTCGCGGCCCGGAAAATCGGCATGGACCCCGTCGAGCTCCGCCGCCGCAACGTGATGGAGGACGATTCCTACCCCCGCAGCACGGCGTCCGGCGTCCACGTCCAGGATCTGTCGCACCAGGCCTGCCTCGAACAGCTCGTCGAGCGGATCGGATACGACCGTCTGCGCGCCGAGCAGGAGAAGTTGCGCGAGGACGGCATTTATCGCGGCATCGGCGTCTGCTCCTTCATCAAGGGGACCGCGCCGGGGCCGGAAGGCTATTACGGCGCGGGCAAGGCGCCGATCGCCTCGCAGGACGCCTGCACGATGAGCCTGGAGCCCGGAGGCGGCGTGCTGTGCGCGGTCGGCGTCACCGAGCAGGGGCAGGGGGCGGACGCGGTGGTGCGCCAGATCGCGGCCACCGCCGTCGGGGTTCCCATCGAGAGCGTCCGGGTGATCTCGGGCGACACCGACGCCGTGCCCTACGGGGGCGGAACCTATGCCAGCCGGGCCACGGCGATCGGCGGCGAGGCGACCTGGCTCGCCGGGCGCGCGCTGCGCGGAGAGATCCTGAGGCTCGCCGGCGCGCTCCTCCAGACCGCGCCGGATCGGCTCGACGTGGCGGGCGGCAATGTCGTGGACGAGGGCGGGGGTGCGGCCCGGATTTCGCTCGCCGAGATCGGGCGGATCGGCCATTTCCAGGTCGGCGAGCTGCCCAACGACATCCAGCCCGAGCTCACCCAGACCCGGCATTTCCGGCTCCGCGACAGGATCTACATCTTCACCAACGGCGCGCACGCCTCGCATGTCGAGGTCGACGTCGATACCGGCATGGCGACGCTGCTGAACCACTGGGTGGTCGAGGATTGCGGCCGGGTCGTCAACCCGATGCTGGCCGACGAGCAGGTGCGCGGCGGCGCCATCCAGGGGATCGGCGGCGGGCTCTACGAGCACTGCATCTACGACGGGAACGCGCAGCTGATGAACGGCACGATGGTCGACTACCTGACGCCGATGGCGCTCGAAATGCCGGATATCGACGTGGCCCACGTCCAGACGCCGACCGCCGAGTCCGAGCTCGGCGCCAAGGGGGTGGGCGAATCCGGCGTCGGCGGCGCGCCGTCCGCGGTGATGAACGCGATCAACGACGCGCTCGTGCCCTTCGGCGCGCGGGTGACGGAGCACCCGATCGCGCCGGAGACGGTGCTGAGGGCGCTGGGGAAGGTGTGACGCATGGCGCGCATCGCGAGCAAGTGCTCGCCCGCGTCCGGAACCGAGAACTTGCCGATGCCTGTGATATCGCTCAGGTGTTTTGGCTCAGGTGCGTTCTGCGGAACGTCACCGAGACCCGTCGATTTCGCTTCACCCTTGTTTTCTTTCCCTGCCCGTCCACCCGCACTTCGTTCACGCGCTTCGGGATTTCATGTTTCCATTTGTATCGCGCGTCGCCTGTCATGACCGCGACGCTACGGCGCTCGAGGGGTATCTCGATTTTTTTCTCGCCGGGGTGGAAAAACCACATATCCCACGTCTCAAGCAGACTTACGGTCGCAATTTGCCCCGTAAAGCTTCTCGAGTCGGTGTGTTTTCCGATGCCCTGTTTGCCGCAATATTCGTTGACGATGACCTGATCGGGCAGGTCCGTCATCAACCTTTCTTTCACGAGCCGCCGGCCCAATTCCGACGCCCACTCGGGCAATTCGCCAAGGCGCATGATTTCGTCGATTCTGCCGGCTTTGTAGTCATAGCGCCATCCGTAGTGCTGTACACGGCGCGGAAGTTCCGTGATCCACTCCGCACTGTCGATGCATTCCAACAGCCTCGTCTCTTCTTCCTGGGTGACAAAACCCGGCCTGTATATCAGGCCTGAAGGGGCGGTTTCCGGCTCGTCACGAGACTCCTCCGAAGGTTCGGGAACGACTCCCGCTTCGGCCGCCGGCGGATGACGATAGGCCTCCGTTGGGTCCATAACAGCGCCGGCTACGGCTTCCAACGGGAGAGGGTAACGCTCCGGCGGGTCTGGAATGACGCTGGCCTCGGTCGCCAGTAGGCGACGGAATTCATCGTGATCGACTCTTTCGTAGACATCGACTGCTATCGGTAGTCGAAGGGTCTTCTCCCCGTCGACGACAAGATCGTCGCCATCGACGAACCAGCGTCCGCTGCCTTCGGCACGCAAGCGCCCTTCCGGCAGGGACAGCTGCCTCTTGATGCACGGCCAGTCCAATCGACCGGCGAGACTACGGGCTGCTTCGCCGGTGGCCGTGTCGTTCAGGTCGGCGGCGTACCACTTGGCGCGGGCTTTCCATTCCTTGCGAAGAACGGACTCGCCACGCCACGCCAGCGTGTAGCAGCCATCCTCGTACACCCGTTCGAGGGGAGACCGTTGAGAGGGCGGCAGCGCTGTCGCCTCCCCTCTGGGCCAGGAAACCGCCAGAGCGCGGGTCGCCAAGAATTCCCGAAGGCCGCTGCCGCCGCGGAATTCCTTGTCGAGAGCGCGGTAGCCGTGGCGCCATCCGCACAAGATGGCGGCGGCCCACCACACCCCGGGCGGCAGGCCCGGCAAGTCCTGGTTCCAGGATCTGAATCTCGTCGGGTCGGGCCGCAGCAGGGCAAGCCATATGGCGAGGCCGGCGCCATTTCCCCGCCAATCGTCGCGGGAGACCGTCTCATTCCCCGCGACGATCCGACGAGTCCGCTCCAGCCAGGGGTTCGTGTCGTCGAGGCGCGCTGCCCGCGCTATCCGGTCGGCGAGTGCGGTGGGGGCTTCTTCCGCCGCGTTTGGCCATTGCATGCAGGACAATGCCGCCCACCACAGCCGCTGCTGATCGTCCGAACTGTCTCCAACACCTTCGGAAAAGTCTGTGTCCAGCCAAGGAATTTGCAACCATCGCGCATCGAGTCGTACGGTTTCTTCCGCGACCCCAACCGCGCTCCGCCCGAGGGTCCGGCGCAAGACCTCGATCCACGGCTCCACATGGGGCACCGCCCAAACCGCCATTGCCATCGCTCCCTGGATGGCGTTCAGGGTCTCGGGCAATTCCAGCGGCCGGGTTTCCGGGGTTCCGGGATCGCCCGCCGGTGGAGGTTCCGGCACGAAGTCGGCCACCACGACGGGCGCATCCGGCAGGGAGAGGTTGGAGAATTGCCCCGCCATCGCGAGGAGGTGCGTTTTCTGTTCGTCAGAGGGGACTTCGACGGTGGTTGTCGCGTAGAGGGGGACCGGCGCGTGCCAGCGAACGACTCCGGGCTCGTCACCCTTCTCGCGCCTCGCCTCGGCGCATTCGAACTCCTTCCGGGCGTCCGGGAAGGGGAGCTTGTCGACGTCGAAGGCGAGTCGTACCGGGATCGCGTTGCGCCCCGCCGAAAGTTGCTCCGACACGAAGCTCTCCCGTCCCAAGAGAAAACAGGTGCCGGCGGGCGGGCGCAGCCAGCCGTCCTGGCTGGCGTCGAACAGCCTTCGATGGCTTGTTACTAGGCCAAGCCAACCCGTCGATCTTCGGTCGCGGTCCCGGCCCGGCGGACTTCCACCCACAGCACGGTCCGCACGTCTGTCCGGCGGGTCGATAAAGTCGAAATTCGTCTGTCCGCTCATGGCCGCTCCAGGAATTCGGGACCCGGCAACCGTTCGAGGAGTGCATCGGGCAAACCGTGGCCCTCATGCATCAGGAAGAGATTATCCCGCGCCCGGGCGCAGAGCATGTACATCCTGCGTTGATTCACCGCGTTGCTGTGGAGAAGAAGCTTGCCGATCTCCATGACAAAGACGGTGTCGAATTCCTGCCCCTTGATCGACCCCACGTTGAGGATCGTGATTCCCCGTTTCAGAAGGCCGATCTTGTTCTCGTTCTTTCTGTCGGTCGTATAGATTCGAACGGTCTCCGCAGACAGTCGGTCGCTCAAACGGGAATACAGGCACTCTCCCGTACCGTTATGGACCACAGCGACACCGACGCGGCCGCCTCGCGTATTGTACCAGTTGGCGATCAGCACGGTCGCACTCTCCATGCGGTAGGCCATCACCCGGGGCAATTCTCCCGACCGGCGGCGCTTTACCTCCGGAACAGGGGCCTCGCCCGCGTGAAAGAACTCGGCGACGCGCGCGATCTCGGGCGTGTTGCGATGATTGACGCTAAGCAGGACCGGATCGCCGAAACCGCCCGCCGTCTGGATGTCGTGCAGCGTGGAACGGTCCGCGCGGAGGGCCTGGTCCTCGTCGGCGAACACCGTGACGGCGCTCGCCACGAAATCCCGGAGGTAACGGAAAAACGACCGGGGAAGGTCTTGGGCTTCGTCCACGATCACGTGAATCGGTCCCGGTACGACGCCACGCTTCTCCAGCGTCGAAAACATCCGGTCCCAGTCGTAATCATAGCCGTCGTCTTCCAGGGACGGCGCCTGTACGTCCGCCTGTTCGCGGTAGTGGCGGCTTACGAAGCTGTGCATGGTGCGTGCGTCGACCTGACCCTTCGTCAACTCGGCGATGAGGCGACGAAGCATCCGGTTGTAGGTGACGAGCAGCGGCGGCTTCCCGGCGCCGGCCAGAATCTGGGCACGGTGTACAGCGAGCACCGTTTTGCCCGAACCCGGTGGTCCCACCACGAATAACGATTCGTCGAGCCCCGTTTCATAGACTTCGAGTTGCTTCTCGTCGCCCGCGATCTCTTCGTAGGTGGGCAGCCGCACGTCAGTTTCCCAACGGAAGGGTGCGCTGCCGTAGTCGGCGGAAGAGGGCATAATGCAGTTTACGCTCTTGCGGACCGTTCCACCGCTGGACAACGATCCGGCCCCGACCTTCGACAACCAGGCGAAAGCGGGCCTCAACAAGCCTTCGACGAAAGCCCGGATACCGACGGTTGGCCTCTTCCCGGGCGGAGTTGGTCTAGAGCAGCGTCACGGCACCGTTTCCCAGCCGGTGAAGCAGGCGGATCAGGTCGGCGAACATGGCTTCAACATCCAAGGTCGGGCTGGCAAAGAGGTATGAGACGACCACGATCACTTCTCTCCACCCCCGGGGATGCGGCCACCTCACGGACCCGATGTCCGGAGCCCAATGTGTTGTCACCCGTCCGGGCGTGAGATCCGAACTCGCCAGATGCTCGGCAAGCCGCCGCATCGAATCGGCGCGGTCGATACCGATATAGTCGAAGGACGTGTCGCCCCCCAACGTCGCCGCCAGGGCGAGCCCGCCAGTGAAGGGGCCGCATCCTAGGTCCACGACGATGGGATTCGTTGGTTTCGTGCCGGCGAGCAGCTGGCTAAACGCGGCAACCAGTTCCTCAAGGTGTCCCCTCTGGTTCAGGTAGGCATAGAGCAGAGCCAGGTCGTCCGGGGACAAATCATCGCGTGGGGCATCGAAGTCGGCTTGACCTCGACCTATTACTTCCACCGCTTCTTCCAGGCCCATGCCAAAGCGCGTGCCGCCGCGCGATCGTGGGTCGTCGCGGACACGATCCGTTACCTCGACTCTACGAAGACTGTCGAGCCAATCTGGCAACTCCACGGCGTCCACAGCGACCCTTCTCCGCGCTACCCGTTGCGGCAAAGTATAATTCGCTCGACGATGAATGGCTTCGTTCCCACGTGCGTCAATCCGGTAACTGCGGTTGTGCAACGGCTGCGTCCCCGATGCAACTCGGGGCTCCTCCTCGAAACCTCGGACACCTCATGACCTTGAGGACGGCGAACGATGACGGTGCACCTGGAAGGGTCTCGACATGGCACGCGTTCTGATCGCCGGCGCGGGGATCGGCGGGCTGGCGGCGGCGGGGTGTCTGCTGCTCGCCGGGCACGAGGTGGAGATTTACGAGCAGGCGCCGGCGCTGGGCGAGGTCGGCGCCGGCATTCAGCAGAGCGCCAACGCGACCCACGTGCTGCGCCATCTGGGCGTTCTCGAGGCGCTGGAAGAGCGCGCCTTCCGGCCGCCGGTCACCGAATTCCGACTGTTCGACTCGGGCGAGGTGCTGCAGGCGCTGGCGCTCGCCGCCACCCATGAGGAACGCCACGGCGCGCCCTATCTCCAGCTTCACCGGGCTGACTATCACGCGGTTCTGGCCGCGCGCGTGGAAGAGCTGAAACCGGGCTGCATTCGTCTCGACGCTACCGCCACCGGCTTTCGCGAGGATGCCGCGAGCGTCACGCTGCACCTTGCCGGCGGGGAGCGGGCGTCGGGAGACCTCCTGATCGGCGCGGACGGGATCAAGTCGGCCGTGCGTCGCCGGATCGCCGGCGAGAACCGGCCCCGATATA
>JAJEHI010000177.1 GCA_022823775.1 Defluviicoccus sp.
TGGGCGTATTTGGCGGTGGTGCCGACCGTGACATGGCCGAGCAGGCGCCCGATCACCGGCAGGCCCTCGCCCAGCGCCAGCGCCCTGCTGGCGTAGCTGTGCCGGCAGTCGTGAAGCCGCACGTCTTCGAGCCCGGCCGCCGTCCTCACCCGCTTCCAGTGCCCGGACAGATGGGCCAGACGGGACTTCGGCTTCGCCCCCCGGAAGACCCAGGGCATGCCGTCATCCCGCTCGATGCGGTCCAGCACCGTCAGCGCCGGCCCCGTCAGCGGCACCATGCGCGGACCGGTCTTCGAATCGCGGAGCCGGATGACCCGCGCCGTGCGGTCGATGTCGTCCCATTGCAGGGTGAGGACCTCGTCCGAGCGGCAGCCGGTCAGCATCAGCAGGCGGATCGCCGCGATGGCGGAGGGCAGCATCGAACGCTTCTTCTCGAAGGTCTTCAGCACATCGCCGATGCGCCGGAACTCGTCCGGCGTCAGGAAGCGCTCGCGAGGCATGTCGTGGTAGTGGCGGACATGCCGGCACGGATTGCTGCCGGGCGGGACCATCTCCCAGCTCTCGGCCAGCGAGAACATCTTGGAGAGCACCCAGATCGTCTGGTTGGCCGCCGCCGGCGTGGCGCGCAGCCCGTGGTGGAGCTCGCCCGCATCCTCCGGCCCGACATCCTTCAGCGCCTTGCTCCCCAGCGCCGGCAGGATGTGGCAGTCGATGGCGATGCGGTAGTTCTTCGCCGTCCTCGGCTTGCAGCGCGCCGCGACGTGGTTCTTCAGGCAGAGTGCCGCAAGATCGGCGACGGTGGGCTCGGGCGCCGGCTCCGGCGGCTTCGGGTCTTCGCCCCGCTTGATGCGGTCGATGGCCGCCGCTGCCTCGCGCCGGCGCTCCTCGACGGTCTTCTCGCTCACCGACCCGAGCGTAACCCGCTTCAGGCCGGCCGGCCCCCTCGACTGGACGATGTAGAGCTTGCGCCCGGTAGCATGGACCCTGACCCCGAAGCCGGCGAGGTCGCGGTCCCAAAAGATGGCGTCCTTGTCGCCGGGCCTGAGCCCGTCCACAATCCGCTTGGTGAGCCTGAGGGTGCTGCGTTTCGGCATCGTCGTCGCGCTCCGGCTGGAATCGCCCGCAGATCAGTCATCAAACCGTATGCGAGCGACATCAAGTCGGAGACGATTGAAGGCGATGTCTGGCGGCAAGTCAAGGGTTCGGAAGCCGGAGAGGACAGAAAAATATCAACTATTACAGTGCCCTATCACACTCTCGGCGCAAAACGGCGAACGGTGGCGGAGGGTGTCCAGGAAAGCATGCGACCCCGGAACGAGTCCGGGCATGACGATACGGGCGGTGGCGGAGGTCGCCCGCACCGCCCGCGCGTGTCCCCCGCTGTCACCCCGGACTTGTTCCGGGGTCCAGAGCGTCCGTCCCGACGCCTGAGCACGTGGCCCTGGACCCCGGAACAAGTCCGGGGTGACAGTGTGGGGGAACGGGACGACGCGACTTCGAGAGGGTGGAGATCCGCGTCGGGCGGGTGCCCGCCTGCATCCCGCGGGTGGGTTTCGGCGGGGCGGTCGGCGTCCGGAAGTCGAGCGCGCGGATTACCGCGAACTACCGGCCGGAGGACCCGGTCGGCCGCCTCGTCGTCGGCGTGGCCGACTTCCCGCCCAGGCAGATCGGCCCGATCGTGTCGGAGTGCCCGATAACCGGATTCGAGGGCGAGACGGGCGCGGCGGTGCCGTGCGTGCCGGCTACTCCGCCGGCGCGCCGGCTTCGTTGCGGCGGACGATATAGCCCTCGAGGAAGTCCACCTTGCCTTCGAGCCGGCTCAGGCGGTCGCGGATTTCCCTCAACTCAGCCTCAAGCCCGTCCATGCGGGCATCGAGCCGCGCCTCGAGCCGGTCCATGCGCGCGCCGAGCCCCCGCTGGCCCTGCAGGATCAGGCCGGCCAGCGCCACGCCGATTGCCAGGATCGCGATCAGTTCCGGACTCACTTACCCTCCCCGGCGGCACCGCCCGCGCGGGAGACTCTGCCGGACCTCCGGCCCGCCTTCAAGCGAAAAGCGGCCGCCGCCGGCTCGGCGGGAGCGGCGCCCCTTCGATACGCCGCTGGCGCGGCTACTCAGGGTGAGGAAGTCCTCGAAGCCATTCCTCATCCCGAGTAGCCGCGCCAGCGGCGTATCGAGGGACGGCCCGGACCCTGCCCTTTCCTCGTCATTTCGACCGGAGCGCCGAAGGCGCGGAGTGGAGAAATCTCGCGGCCCGGTCATCGCGGGTGCGCGACGGATCTCTCCGCTCCGCCTCCCTCCGGTCGGCTCCGGTCGGGATGACGGGTGGAGCGAGCCCCCTACTCGTCGTAGACCCAGTCGAACGCCTCGCCCCGCGCCCGCACGTATCCGACCGAGGGGGACGGGAAGTGGGCCGTCATCACCAGCGTATCGGTGTCGCAGTGGCGCTCCAGGAACGCGCGGCGGGTCGCGGCGGATTGCGCGCGGTCGGAGCAGCCCACCGCGCTCCAGCCCGGCTCGCGGCATTGCAGCGGCGTGTGGCAGATATCGCCCGAGAGCACGGCGCGCTCCCCCCGCGAGGCGAGCCGGATCGCGACATGGCCCGGGGTGTGGCCGGGGGAAAGCGCGAAGGATATCTCGTCGTCGAATTCGTAGTCGTCGGCGACGATCTCGGCCAGGCCCGCCTCGACCACCGGAAGCACGCTGTCGTCGATGCAGCCGTCGGAATATTTCTTGCCGCCCTCGTTGACCTCGATCCAGTGCTCGTACTCGGTGCGCGCGAAGAGGTAGCGCGCGTTGGGGAAGGTCGGCACCCAGCGCCCGTCCAGGAGCCGCGTGTTCCAGCCCACGTGATCGGCGTGCAGGTGGGTGCACATCACGAAGTCGATGTCCTCGGGCGCGAGGCCGATGGCGGCGAGGTTGTCGAGCCAGCGGGTGGAGGTCCGGCGGGCCCAGGGCGCGTGGAACCGGCGCTCCTTGTCGTTGCCGACGCAGGCATCGACCAGGATCGCGCGGTGCCGGGTCCGGAGCACGTAGGACTGCATCGCCATCGCCAGCCGGTTCGAGGCGGGGTCGAGGAAGCGGGGCTCCAGCCAGCCGCGGTGCGGAGCGAGGGTCTCCTCGGTCGCGTCGGGCAGCAGGAAGAAGACGTCGAAATCGGGCTCCTCGGATTCGATTATCCGGTGCCATTCGATCCCGCCCACCGCGCCCGCCAGCCGCATGATCTCCTCCGGCGCCGTTGCCCGCGCGTCCGGGCTCGACTATAGCGTGGACCGCGCCGCGACCGGAGACCGCCGATGACCGCCCCGCCGTTCCGCGCCGAGCATGTCGGCAGCTTCCTGCGGCCCGATTCGCTGCTCGACGCGGTCAGGGCGCGCCGGGCGGGGCGGCTCGACGCGGCTGGGCTGCGCGCGGCCCAGGACGAGGCGATCCGCGGCATCGTCGCCTTCCAGGACGGGCTCGGCCTCCCCGCGGTCACCGACGGGGAGTTCCGCCGGCGCTCCTGGTCGGCCGGCGCGATCGACGCGCTCGACGGGTTCGCGCTCCGCGAGGAGGGGGTGCTCGGCTTCCGGTCGGGCGCGGAAACCGGCGGCGGCGCCGTGGCGGCCTCGCCGTACGCCGCGCGCAGGCTGGAGCGCAAGCGCCCGATCGTCGCCGACGATTTCCGCTTCCTCGCCTCGCTGTCGCCCAGGGGGCTGCCCAAGGCGACGATCCCCTCGCCGCCGGTGTTGCATTTTTTCCTCGGCCCGCGCGCCTTCGAGGCCGACGCGTATGCCGACCGGAATGACTACTTTGCGGACCTGGTGCGCATTTACCGCGACGAGATTGCCGACCTCGCCGAGGCGGGGTGCGCCTACGTCCAGCTCGACGAGACCGCGCTTCCCTGCAACTGCGACGCCGCGGCCCGGGAGGGGGTCGCGGCCCGCGGCGAGGATCCGGACGAGCTCACCTCGGCCTATGTCGACCTGATCAACGCGGCGATCGCGGAGCGGCCCGAGGGGATGCTCGTCGGCCTCCACATGTGCCGCGGCAACTTCAAGGGCGCCTGGATGGCCGAGGGCGGCTACGAGCCGATCGCCGAGCGCGTCTTCCACGGCCTCGACGTGGACATCCTGCAGCTCGAATACGATACCCCGCGCGCCGGCGACTTCGCCCCGCTCCGCTTCCTGCCCGCGGACAAGACCGCCGTGCTCGGCCTGATCAGCACCAAGACCCCGGTGCTGGAGGACGCGGACTCGATCAAGCGCCGCATCGACGAGGCCGCCCGCTTCGCGCCGCTGGAGCGCCTCGCCATCGGCCCGCAATGCGGCTTCTCGTCCGCCGGCGGCGGCGGCCAGCCGATCGATTCCGACGCCACCAGGCGCAAGCTCGAACTCGTCCTCCGGATCGCCGGCGAAGTCTGGGGCACCGCCTGACTCCTCCTGCATCCCTCACCGCCGCGCCCGAGAAAATACCCCCACCCCCTTCCCCCCGCGCGCACATGATGATACTGATAATTAATAACATCCTGGGACCGGGGTTTGGGCGGTGCTGGAGCTTGACGGTCTGAGTGTCGCGTTCGGGGCGAAGCAGGCGGTGCGCGGGCTCTCGTTCGGGGTCGCGGAGGGGGAGTTGGTTTGCCTGCTCGGGCCGTCGGGCTGCGGCAAGACGACGACGCTGCGCGCGATCGCCGGGCTGGAGCGGCCGGCGGGCGGGCGCGTCGCGGTCGCCGGGCGGGTAGTCGCGGACGCGGACGGATCGGTGCCGCCGCCGCAGCGCGGGATCGGGTTCCTGTTCCAGGACTTCGCGCTGTTCCCGCATCTGACGGTGGCGCAGAACGTGGCCTACGGGATGACCCGCCGGCAGCGGGCGACCGACACGGGCCGGGTGGACTCGCTGCTCGAGCGGATCCGCCTCGGCCACCGCGCGGACGCCTACCCCCACATGCTCTCGGGCGGCGAGCAGCAGCGGGTGGCGCTGGTCCGCGCGCTCGCCCCGCGCCCCCGCGCGGTGCTGCTGGACGAGCCGTTCTCGAGCCTCGACGCCTCGCTCCGCGCCGGGCTCAGGGAGGAGACGGTCCGCATCCTCAAGGACGCCGGCGTGACGGTGCTGATGGTCACCCACGACCCCGAGGAGGCGCTGGTCACGGCCGACCGGATCGTGCTGATGCGCGACGGGAAGGCGGTCCAGACCGGCACGCCGGACGCGCTCTATTCGAGGCCGGTCGACGCCTTCACGGCGGCGTTCTTCGGCGCGGTCAACCGGCTCCCCGGCACGGTCGAGGGCGGCTCGATCGCGACCGGGCTGGGCGCGCTGCCCAACCCCGGCTTCGCGGACGGCGAGCCGGTCGAGGTGCTGGTCCGCCCGGACGGGCTGACGCTGGCGGCGGACGGGCCGGGCGCGGCGATGCAGGTCTGCGGCGTCCACTTCGCCGGCGCGTCGAGCCTGGTCCGCCTCGGCGCCGAGCACGGCGCGCCGGGGCACGAGCACCTCCACGCCCGCCTCCCCGGCCTCTGCCGCCACGGCGTCGGCGATCCGGTGCGCGTCGGCATCGACCGCGAGCGGGCGTTCGTGTTCGGCGGGCGGAGCGGGCCCCCGGCCTAGCGCCGCTGCGAGGCGTTCATCCAGATCACCGGGCCGAGCCCGGCGGCGACGATGACGAGCGCGGCGGGCGCCGACTGCTCCAGCAGCTCGTCGGTCGCGAACTGGTAGACGTAGGTCGACAGCGTCTCGAAATCGAACGGGCGCAGGAGCAGCGTCATCGGCAGCTCCTTCATCGCGTCGACGAACACCAGCAGCCCGCCGGCCAGGATCGACTTCCTCAAGAGCGGCGGGGCGAGCGTCGCCATGCTGCGCGAGAACCCGCGGCCCAGCACGAAGCTCGCGCTCATGACGTTGGGCGAGAGCCGCTTCACCCCGGCTACCGTGGCGCCGTAGCCGATCGCCTGGAAGCGCACCACGTAGCCCGCCACCAGCAGCCCCGCCCCGCCGATCAGCAGCCCGTCGAAGCCGGTGCCGAGCACGCGCCGGGCGAACGCCTCGGCCCCCCAATCGACCGCGCCGGCGAACACCACCGCCCCGATCGCCAGCACGGTGCCGGGAAACGCGTAGCCCATCGCCGAGACCGCGGTCAGCGCGCGCAATGCCGGGTGGCGCTTGTAGGTGACGGTCAGCACCGTGACCAGCGCGATCCCCATCACGATCGCCGCCGCCGCGAACGAGACCGCGAGAGAGTTGACCGCCGCCCCGGCAAGCGCGCCGTAATCGGCCGACGACAGGCCGGAGAGCACGAAGCCCGCGAGCACGCCGACCGGCACGACGAAGCCCACGGCCAGCGGCACCGCGCAGAGCGCCGCGCAGCCCGCCGCCCTCCAGCCCGAGAGCCGCACGGGTTTCATGGCCTTGCCCGGCCTGGCGGGGTCGAAGAAGCGTTGCTGGCCGCGCGCGCGCTGCTCGACATAGAGCAGGCCCAGGACGAACACGAAGGCGACGCCCGCGATCTGCGCCGCCGCCGTCAGGTTGTTCATCCCGAGCCACACGTTGAAGATGCCGAGCGTCAGCGTCTCGACCGCGAAATACTCCACCGTCCCGAAATCCGACATCGTCTCCATCGCCACCAGCGCGAGACCCGCCACGATCGCCGGGCGCGCCAGCGGGATGGCGACCGAGAACGCGACGCCGCGGTCGTGCAGCGCCGCGACCTCGTAATAGGACGCCGGGGTGAGCCGGAACGAGGTCCGCGCCATCAGGTAGACGTAAGGATAGAGCACCGAGCCCATCACCAGCACCGCCCCGCCGAGCGAGCGGATCTCGGGGAACCAGTAATCGCGCGCCGAGGTCCAGCCGAACAGCTCGCGCAGGCCCGCCTGCACCGGCCCGGCATATTCCAAGAGGTCGGTATAGGTGTAGGCGATGATGTAGGCCGGCACCGTGGCCGGCAGCAGCAGCGCCCAGTCGAGCAGCCGCGAGCCCGGGAACTCGTAGCGCGTGACCAGCCACGCGGTGGTCAGCCCGAACGCCAGGCTCAGCAGCCCGACGCCGATCATCAGCAGGACCGTGTTGGCGACGTAGCGCGGGAACACGGTCTCCATCAGATGGAGCCACAACCCGCCCGAATCCCCGGTCATCGCGTAGAGCAGCGCCACGAACGGCCCGAGCAGGACGAGGCAGAGGAGGAACGTGGCGACCGACCAGCCCGAGACCGGGTCGGCCGGGGGCCCGCGGCGCAGGAAGGGCAGCGCGGTCAGCATGGCGGGGCGAAGCGGCGGCGCATGCGGGGTTTATGGGGGGAAACGGCGCGGGCCGGCAAATGGAAAGTGGGGGATGTCGGCGAGCGGCGCCTGCCACCGAATCGTCATGCCCGGCGCGGGCCGGGCATGACGGGAAAAGGCACGGGCGTTCCGCAATCCGAGCCGCGACCGGACCGACTCGCGCCATGGTTGCATCCCGCCGCGTTCCGCCCTAGCCTGCCCGCATGGCCGCCGCCTTCGATACGCTCGCCGCCGCAAGGACCCTGCAAGCCGCCGGCATGGGGAAAGACCACGCCGAGGCGATCGCGGGCATCGCCCGCGACGCGGCCGATGCCGCGAGCGACGATGCGGCGACCAGGGCGGATCTGGACGGGCTGAAATCCGATTTGAAAGCCGACATGGCCGCGCTTAAGGCGGAGTTCAAGGCGGACATGGGCGCGCTGAGGGCCGAATTCAAATCGGACATCGTAACGCTCACCTGGCGCATGGTCGGGCTCGGCGCGGTCATCGTCGCCGCCGTCAAGGTGATCCCGAGCCCGTAGGGGCGGGCTTCCGCCGCCGTTTCGGTGCGCGGATACGGGCGTGGCGGTCATGCGGGGTTTACGGGGCGAAAGGGGGAGCGGGCTCGAACGCAAAGCGGGCCGGGGCGTTGTCAGTGCGCCGACCCGGCCCGGATTCCTCTCCCGTCCTATCGATCGGCGCCCGCGAAGCGCCCCTCCCTGGTAACGTCAAGAGTTATGTGTCAGGGAGAAGGGGGCAGAGGTTCCCTGAGATTTGTTTTGGTGGATGAAGACGGCGAAGAGGATGCGGTCCATGGAGGTTCGGTCCTGGAAGGTACCCATGGGCCTGGTTCTGCGCCGGACTTCTCGGAAGCGTCGTTCGATGGCGTTTGTGGTCCTGACCTGCTTTCGTTCGGCGAGTGTCTTGTATCGGAAGCATGTGAGCAGGTCGTCGAGGTCGTTTCGCAGGCAGGCGACGGCCTTTGGGTAGGCGTGCTCCCAGGCATCTGCGAAGCGGCGGGCGGCTGAGAGCGCCCTGGGTCTGTTGGGGGCGTTCATGATCCTGTGCAGGTCCTTCTTGACGGCGTCGCGGTGGGGTTTGCGGACCTTGTCGAGGACGTTTCTGATCTTGTGCGCCCAGCAGCGCTGGACGGCGATGCCGGGATAGACGGTGGGCAGGGCGGCGAGGAGGCCCTGGCCGCCGTCGGCACAGATCACCTCGAGGCCCTCTCCGGTGAGCCCGCGGCGGTACAGGTCGGAGAGGAACCCTTCCCACGCCGCGGCGCTCTCGCCGGCCGCCAGGCGGAAGTCGATGACCTCCTTCTTGCCGTCGGCGCGGATGCCCAGCGCCACCAGGACGGGACGCCTCAGCGCGCCGGCGCCGGTCTTGCGGGCCAGCACCACGCCGTCGAGCAT
>JAJEHI010000057.1 GCA_022823775.1 Defluviicoccus sp.
CACCCCTCACCCTAACCCTCTCCCCAACGGGGGAGAGGGGATTCGCCTCCCCTTCTTCCTTATCTTCTCCCCTCCCGCTTGCGGGAGGGGCTGGGGGAGGGTGAGCGCCGGTCCGCCCTACCCCGCCGGCAGCTGCGTCCCGGTCTCGAACTCGATCGCGGCCTGATCGTCGCCGGCGATCGCGCGTTCGAAGGCGGCGAGGCGCTTGTAGATCGACATCAGCTCCACGATCGTCGTCCAGGAGTTGACCAGGAACTGGAACGAGTTCTCCACCCGGCCGAAGGCGCGGATGATCTGCTGCATCACGCCCAGCGTCACCGCGGCCGAGATTATCGTCGGACCCAGCGCGATATAGGGCAGGATCACGCCGGCCTGGAGGTAGCCGTACCGGACCACATTGAAGTAGAGATAGTTGAGATAGAGGCGGAAATAGTTGCGCCTGACGTTGGCGAAGAGCTCTCCCAGCGTCGGCGGCTGCGCCCGGTCCTCGCGGTCCTCGCCGATCACCAATTCCTTGCGGAAAGCGGCCTCGACCCGCTGGTTGCGGAACTCGAGCCCCGGAAGGCGGTAGCCGGCGAGCGCCAGGATACCGGTCCCGAAGACCGACCAGAGTATGGCGACCCAGACCAGCGCGTAGGCGATCTCGCCGACGACGGGGATTTCCTTGATGTGGGCCGAGAGCCCCCAGAGGATCGGCAGGAAGGCGATCAGCGTCATCACCGCGTCGATAAATCTGACGCCGAGCGACTCCATGATGCCGGCGAAGCGCATCGTGTCTTCCTGGACGCGCTGCGAGGCGCCTTCGATGTGCCGCACCTGTTGCCACAAATCGACATAGCGATCGTTCATCGCGGTCCGCCAGCGGAACACGAAGTGGCTGGTGAAGAAGGCGTTGAGGACGGCGGTGACGATGAAGACCATCGCGATGATCAGGAAGGTGGCGAGCTGGGCGTAGTACTCCTCCGCCGTCACCGCCCCCGGCTTGGCCAGCGCCTTCTGGATCATGTCGTAGAAGGTGCCGAACCACTCGTTGATCATCACGTCGAGCTGCACCTGGAACCAGGTCACGAAGACGATCAGCGCCGAGCCCGCGACCGACCAGAGCGACCATTTGTGCGGGCTGTAGCGCATCCAGAACAGCGCGAAGCCGGCGTAGCAGAGGAACACGTAGAGATAGCCCCAGACGGTCTGCTCCTCGACGCCGACAAGCCCGGCGAGCCCGGTCGGATCGCCCCAATCCTGGGCGACGAGATACCAGAACAGCACCGCGACCAGCCCCCAGGCCGCCGCGGAGATGAAGAAGACGCGCGGGTTGGGAAAGAAACATCCGAACATGCGGGATTCCTTTCGGTAGGGCGGCCGGTCCCGGATCACGCCCGCTATGTGTGGTCGGGCCAGACGTTACGGAGAACTATACGGACGGGCGGCCGCAAGGCCGCCTAGATGCGCGAGCCGGGCGCCTAGAGCAAATTGGGCAGCCAGGTCACCACGCCGGGGAATGCGGCGAAAATCAGCATTCCGATCAGGAAAATGAACACGAACGGCCATGACGCGTTGTAGATGTCCGTCATCGGCACGGTCGGCTGGACCCCCTTGAAGGCGAACATGGTGTAGCCGAACGGCGGCGTGATTCCTCCCAGCGTGATGTTGATGAGGAACAGGAGCCAGAACCATATCGGGTCGAAACCGAGCGGCTGCAACAGCGGCATGTAGATCGGAATCACCACGAGCATCAGCGCCACCTGGTCGATGAACAGGCAGAGCAGGAAAGGCACGGCCATCAGGATGAACAGGAGGAACCAGCGGTTGACCTCGATGTCGCTGATGAAGCCGACCAGCGCGGTGGTCGAGCCGGAGAACGCCAGCAATTGCCCGAACATCTTCGAGCTCATCATGATCGCGAGGATCATAGCGGTAATTCGCGCCGTCGAATCGCAGGCTTCCTTGATCAGCCCGAAATTCAGGCGTCCGTAGATCCGGGCGACGATCAGCGTGCCGAGCACCCCGGTGCCGGCCGATTCCTCGGGCGTTGCGATGCCCGCCATGATGGTCCCGAGAACCCCGAGGATGATGATCGTGAACGGGATCATCTTGAGCACCGCGATCCCGCGGTCGCCCCAGGTCACCTCGCCGATGTCGTCGGCCACCGCCGGCGCCCGGCTGGGGTCGATCTTCACCCGGATAACGATATAGGCGAGGAACAGCGCGGCCAGGATCAGCCCCGGTACGATCCCCGCGATCAGCAGCCTGGCGATCGAGACCTGGGCGAGGCTGCCGATGATGATGACCAGGATGCTGGGCGGGATGATCGGGGCGAGGCTTGCGCCGGCGAGGATCGTTCCCGTCGATATCCCGCGGTCGTAGCCGCGCGCGATGAGGCCGGGAAACAGCGAGCGCCCGAGCATCGCGACGACGCCCATGGCGGCGCCCGACAGCGCGCCGAACATGGTCGAGAGCGCGATCGACAAATAGTAGAGCCGAAGCCGGGACCGCCCCACCAGCTTGTCGAGCGAGTTGTAGAGCACGTCCATCGCACCCGAGCGGAACAGGAACTCGCCCATCAGGATGAACAGCGGAACCGCGATCAGCGTCGGAAACGTGGTGGTGTCGTAGAGGCTGTTGGCGAACATGCCGAAGCCCGCCGGGCCGAAATAGACCAGCGTGCCGACCACGTTGATGATCATAAAGGCGATGAAGATCGGCGCGCCGGAGAGGAACAGCCCCAGCAGCAGGGTCAGGCCGACGATCAGGACGACATACCACTCCATGGCCGGATCAGATCCCGGCCTGGGGTATGCGGTTGAGCGTGCGCACGAAATAGAGCGAGGCGTTGGCGAGGCCGTAGGGGATGAACGACGTCACCCACCATTTCGGGATCGCCGTGGTGGTGTTGGTCAGGATGTCGTTGGCGATCTGCCGTGCCGCCTCCTCGAACGCCATGTAGGCGGCGATCGCGCAGACGATCGCGCCCGCGACCGCGGTGATCCGCGCGACCCAGAGCGCGACCCCTGGCGTCGAATACTGGAAGATGATGGTCACCGCGACATGCCCGCCGTCCTTCACCAGCTGCGGGATGCAGAGGAAGGTAGCGACCGAGAGCATGAAGCTCGACGTGTCGTTGCCCCAGTCCGTGGGCGCGTTCAGGAAATAGCGCGACGCGACCTCGTAGACGTAGAGGACGCCGATCAGCGCGATCAGAATCACCCCAACGGCGAACAGCGCATAGGTGATCCGGTCGTGGATGCGGAGGACGGCGCTCATGCCTGCCTACGCTCTGCAAGCGCGGGCGGGCAGCCGGCGAAGAACGGCTGCCCGCTCCGGCCTTGCCCGGTCAGTCGGCGACCATGTTGGCCGCGCGCGCCATATCGACGAACTTCTGTCCGTCCGCCTTGGAGTATTTCACGACGAGATCGAGAACCCCCTCGTTGAACCACTTGCGGACATGCGGGCGGAACTTCTCGGGATAGTCGTGATAGGTGACGCCCAGCGCCTTGAGCTGTTTCTCTTCCTTGGCGATGAAGTCGTCGAAGAACTTGATCGACCAGTATTCGACCTTCTTGCCTTCCTCGACCAGGATGGTCTGGAGCTTCTTCGGCAGCTTGTTGAAGGCCTTTACGTTGACCAGGGTGAAGCTGCGCGACACGCCGAGGGTCGGCCGCATCACATATTTGGCGCCGGCTTCGTAGAACTTCGTCGCCAGCAGCCCGTAGACCGGCCAGCAATAGCCGTCGACCACGCCTTTCTCCAGCGCGGTATAGATCTGACCGAAGGTAAGGACCACCGGCGAGCCGCCGAGCTTCTTGATCAGCGGGTGGTATGTCGAAGTCCCGCGGATCTTGCGCCCCTTCAGCCCTGTCTCGGGATCGGGCAGCGATTTGAGCACCATGTGGTACCCGTCATGCCCGGTCGGTGTCAGCGACAGCAGCTTGAGCCCGTGCCGCTTCTCGTAGTTGTTGCTGATGTATTCGAAGAGACCCGAGTCGCGCAGCTTCTTGGGATCGAGCTTGAGCGCGTCCACCCCGATCAGCAGCCCGTTGCTGCCGCCGTGATAGGCGCCGTGGCTGAACAGGAAGTCGAACACGCCGGCCGAAACCGGGTTGAGCTGCTCGAGCGGCGGCACCACCTCGGGCCCCACCTGGGACAGCTTGAGATCGCCGCCGGCGGCCTGTTCCACCTGCTTGTGATACTGCTCGATATTCCGCACGGCTTCGATGACCGGCGGCCAGCTTCTAAGGATTTTCAGACTCGAACCGGCGACCGCGTCGGACGCGGACATCGTGAACGCGCCAGTGGCCGCGACAAGCGCGACGGCGAACGAAATCAGGACACGTCTGACAGGCATTGGCGATCCTCCCCGTTTGGCTCGCTGCGCCCGGCAGCCGAGCCCCCGCCCGCGGCACCCCGCCGGGGCGGCTATCGATGGTACGGGACCGGCCGCGAACAAAGCAACCGGAGACGGTTTCTCGGGAGCCGTCCGGATCCCCGTTCGGGGAAATGTGATTTACCCGGCCCGGTCCGCGCGGTAAGAGACGCGGCCGACGCACGGACACCCCGACATGGAGGAAGACGCCATGACCGAAGCCACCGCCTACGAGCCGCCCAGGGTCTGGACATGGGAGCGCGAGAACGGCGGTCGGTTCGCCTCGATCAACCGTCCCGTCTCGGGGGCGACGCACGAGAAGGAGCTGCCGCGCGGGAAACACCCGCTTCAGCTCTATTCGCTGGCGACGCCGAACGGCGTGAAGGTCACCGTGATGCTTGAGGAGCTCCTGGCCGCGGGGTACGGCGGCGCCGAATACGATGCGTATGTCGTCAACATCCGCGAGGGCGACCAGTTCGGCTCCGGCTTCGTTTCGATCAATCCCAACTCCAAGATCCCGGCGCTGGTGGACTACTCCATGCCCCAGCCCACCCGGGTGTTCGAGTCCGGCGCGATCCTGCTCTACCTCGCGGAGAAATTCGGCGCCTTCCTGCCTGAGGACCCGTCCGAACGCGCCGAGTGCCTGTCGTGGCTGTTCTGGCAGATGGGCTCGGCGCCCTATCTCGGGGGCGGCTTCGGCCATTTCTACGCCTATGCGCCGTACAAGATGGAATACCCCATCGACCGCTTCACGATGGAGGTGAAGCGCCAGCTCGACGTGCTCGACAAGCGGCTCTCGGAGAACCCCTACGTGGCGGGCGATGCCTATACCGTCGCCGACATGGCGATCTGGCCGTGGTACGGCGTGCTGACGACCGGCAAGCTCTACGAGGCGGCGGAGTTCCTGGCGGCGGAGGAGTACCGGAACGTCGTGCGCTGGTACGAAGAGATCGCGGCCCGCGACGCGGTGATCCGGGGACGCAAGGTCAACCGGATCAACGGACCGCTGGAAGACCAGCTCCACGAGCGCCACGATGCGTCGGACTTCGAGTTGCGGACCCAGGACAGGCTCGAGGCGGCGGAGTAAGGGAGCCGTTCGGCCGGGGTCGAAGCGGGCACAGGCTCCTGAAAAGACGCCTCCGGGTCTTCCTTCTCGCCGCTGCCGGGTTTCGCTAATCTCGTACGCGCCAGCCACTGGGCCGGGGTTGTCCGGGAATGAAACTGCGTGCGACCGTCGCAGTTTTCGGCGATTACGTCTCGGGGGACGTGATTCTTCCCGCCCGCTACGCGTTTCTCGACGCGGAAGCGATGGCGGAGCATGTGCTGGAAGAATTGGACTCGACCGCGAACGCACGCGTGCGTGGCGCCGAGGTCCTGGTTGCCGGCACGGCTTTCGGATACGGCACCGGACGCGAGTCCTCGGCGCGCGCGCTTCGGGCCGCGGGAATCAAGGTGGCGATCGGCGGTCCGTTCGCACGAATGTTCTATCGCAACGCCATCAACAACGGGCTTCTGGTGCTCGATTGCCCGGCGCTCGTCCGCGACGGCGTGGAAGACGGCAGCGAGATCGAGATCGACGCGGTTGCGGGAACCGTTCGGTATTCGGGACGGGAATACACGGTGCCGCCGGTCCCCGATGCGATAAGCCGGATCGTCGCCGCGGGCGATCTCGTGGAATACGGCCGCATCTGGCTGTGCGACCGGTCGGAAGAGAGCGCGGATGCCTGAGCCCGGCCTGACGATTGCGCAGAAGATCCTGGCCCGAACATCGGGTGTTAGCCGCCCGAGCCCCGGCCAGATCGTGGAAGCGAAACCGGATTTCTCCTACTCGCACGATTTTGCCGTCTACGCGATCGATGCGTTCGAGCGCATGGGAGCGACCCGCGTGGTGCGTCCGGACAGGGTCGCGATATGCCTCGACCACGTCATTCCCGCGGACAACCCACGCGATGCGAACAACCATGCCCGCATTCGCGCCTTCGCAAAGGATCGGCACCTCCGCCATTTCTTCGAAGGCGGCACCGGCATCGCCCATCAGGTGATGTTCGAGATGGGCCTGGTCGTCCCGGGGAGCCTGGTGATCGCAAGCGACTCCCATACGCCCTCGGGCGGCGCGCTGGGCGCGCTCGCGCTCGGTGTGGGCGAGACGGAATTGGGCTTCGCCTGGGCGACCGGACGGTTGTGGCTGAAGGTTCCCGAGACCGTTCGGATTTCCCTGGAAGGTTCGTTCCGGCCCGGGGTTCACGCCAAGGACATGATGCTTCACACGGTCTCGCGGCTCGGTGTCCTGGGGGCGGTCTACGAGGTCCTGGAATATGCCGGCCCGGCCGCCCGGTCCCTGTCGCCCTCGGAACGGTTCACGCTTTGCAACATGAGCGCGGAGCTCGGCGCCAAGACGGGAGTTTTCCCGTTCGATCCCGTGACCGCCGAATTTCTGAGCGCGAGGGCGCGGTTCGATTACCGACCCGTCCATTCCGATCCCGACGCGGCGTATTCGCGGGAGCTGACGATCGATCTGTCCGCGCTGGAGCCGATGGTCGCCCTGCCCGGGCGCGAGGATCGTGGCGTCCCGGTGGGCGAGGCGGCGGGCCGGACGGTGCACCAGGTCTTTATCGGCTCATGCACCAATGCGCGGGCCGACGATCTGGCGATCGCCGCGCGGATCCTGCGCGGACGGCGCGTGCATCCCGACGTGCGCCTGATCGTGGTGCCGGCGTCCCGCGCCGTGATGACGGAAGCGGCCGGGACGGGCGACCTGGAAACCCTGCTCCAGGCGGGGGCAACCTTCATGCCGAGCGGGTGCGCGGTCTGCGCGGGCGTTCATCAGGGCGTGCTCGCCGATGGCGAGCTCTGCCTTTCGACAAGCAACCGGAACGCCCCCGGCCGAATGGGCAACAGGAAGGCGGAAATCGCGCTGTGCAGCCCCGCCACCGCCGCGGCCAGCGCGATCGCGGGAGCGATCGCGGACGCGCGCGAATTCGCCCCGGCGAGAGACCGGGCCTAGCGATCGACGCTTTCCGCGTAAGTCGCCGACGGCAAATTCTCTTTCGGCCACCGGTCGCCATTTTCGAACGGCGCCACGCCGACCGCGTGGCGTGCCATGCCGGATTCCAGCATCGCCATGGAAACGATCTCCGCGATCCCCACATCGTCGATCCCATGCGCCCGCAATGCCTGAAAATCCGCGTCTTCCGTCCCGAGGTTGAACGCGACCTTGCGCGCGAAACGGAGCACGTCCTTCCACATCGGATCGAGCGTCGACGAGTTTTCGAAGTCCATGCACTCCATCACGTCGTCCGTGCTCATTCCGAAATGCTGGATCAGGTGGGTCTGGTGATTGTTGATGCAGCGCGGGCAATCGACCTCGGCCGCGCAAACCAGAGAGATCGCGTTGAGAAGCGGCTTCGGGAGCGAGCCCGGGGTTGTCTGAAGACGCTTGGTCAGCGTCCACCACCCCTTGAGGAGCTCGATGTCGAGAGCGAAGAATCCCCAGGTCGGCGTCAGGAAGTTCGCGCCCTTGGTCTCGCGGATATCGGCGAAAATCTCCGCGACCTCGCCGTCGGCGAAGTCCGGCTGGACGAGCTTGACCTTTTCCATGATTCCCCCCGGCGCCCCAAACGCCCCATCGCTGCCGCGGAGCGTAGTCTAACGCGATGCGGGCGCCGTCCGCGACCGGGTTGCCGGGCTTGGTTTCGGCGCTATCCTGACGCCCCGCGCGACGGCGAGGGACCGCGATGTTTCCCGAACACGATCTGATTCTTCACGGCGGAAAGGTCGTCACGCTGGACGGGCGTTCGCGGCTGGCGCGCGCCGTCGCGGCTTCGGCGGGGCGGATTTCGGCGGTAGGCGCCGACGAAGAGGTGCTCGCCGGCCGCGGCCGCGCCACGCGGGTAATCGATCTCGGCGGGCGCACGGTGTGTCCGGGCTTCATCGACACCCACGCCCACATGGACCGCGAGGGGCTGAGGGCGCGCGGCGGCTACTCGCTGGCCGGGCGCCACTCGGTGGCGGCGATCGTCGACGCGGTCGCGAGCGCCTGCGCCCGGACTCCCAAGGGCGAATGGGCGGTCTTCATGCCCATGGGCACGCCCAAGCTCGCCTATATCAGCCGGCCCGACCAGCTCGAGGAGGGCCGGTTTCCCACCCGCCACGACCTCGACGCGGTCTCGCCGGACAACCCGGTCTATATCCGCGTGCCCTGGGGATGGTGGGTGCACCGCCCGTTCGTCGCCGTCGCCAACACGGCGGCGCTCCGGCTTTGCGGCATCGACTGCGACACGCCCGCCCCTTACAACGTCGAAATCCTCACCGACGACGACGGCGAGCCGAACGGCGTCTTCCTCGACCGCTCCTACGCGTCGGTGATCGAGTACACCCTGATGCGCAAGGCGCCCAGGATCGTCTTCGAGGACCGGGTGGCGGGCTGCCGGCTGGGCGCCGCCGCCTATGCCGCCGCCGGCACGACCAGCATCTACGAGGGTCACGGGCTGACGCCGGCGATCCTGGAAGCCTATCGCCGGGTGCACGAGGACGGCGACCTCGTCGTCCGGGCCCATCTGCCGCTCAGCGTGCCGGGCGCCTCGGTCGACGACCGCAGGATGGCCGGGATTCTCGACGAATGGGCGACCCGGCTCTCCGGCCGCGGCAGCGGCGACGAGATGCTGCGCTTCGAGGGCGTGTGCGTCGACGTCGCCAACGAGCAGGCCGCCGCCATCATCGGCGAGGACTACCCCTACGAGGCCTGGGCCGGACACTTCTACCACTCGCTGTCGCACGAGCGCTTCGTGGAGGTCGGCGTCCATGCCGCCCGGCTCGGCATCCGGCTGAGCTGCCTGATCTGTTACGACCTCGAACGCGTGCTCCGGGCCTACGAGGCGATCGACGCGCAGGTTTCGATCCGCGACCGGCGCTGGGTGATGATCCATGTGATCGAGGCGAGCGCCGACCAGATCCGGCGCATGAAGGAGCTCGGCGTGATCGCGACCGTGACGCCCAATTTCATGTACATGGCCTCCGACCGCTTCAACCTGCACGAGATCGGCGAGCGCGCCATGCCGATCCGCGCCCTGATCGATGCCGGCGTTCCGGTCGCCCTGTCGTCCGACAACGTGCCCTATTCGATGCTGTGGACCATGTGGGAGGCGCTCGCCCGCTACGATGCCGATTCCGGCCGCACGCTGGGCGAGAGCGACCTGACCCGGGAAGAGGCCTTGCGCATGATCTGCCAGACCGGCGCCATGGTGACCTGGGAAGAGGACGCCAAGGGTTCGCTGGAGCCGGGCAGGATGGCCGACATGGTCGTGCTGGACGGAGACCCGCTGAGCTGTGCGGAGGATGCGCTGAAGGAAATCCGCGTCGAGCGCACCTTCCTCGGCGGCCGCGAGGTTTTCGGCCCCGGCATGGCCGACCCCGGCCCGGTCGACGGCATGGATCCCGGCTAATCCCCGAAGCGGACCTCCACCTCCCCCAGGGGGCCGAAATCCGCGGTGACGGTGTCGCCCGGCTGGCAGCGGACGATGTCGGTCGCGCTGCCCGTGGTGACGACGTGTCCCGCTTCGAGCCCGATCCCCCGGTCGCTCAGGCGGTTGGCAAGCCAGACCAGGGCGTTCCACGGATCGCCGAGGACGTTGCGGCCGGCGCCTTCGCTCGCCGGGGCGCCGTTGACCCGCACGATCACGGGTTGGGCGGCGAGATCGCGGGCGAGTCCTCCCGCCGCCGCCGGGCCGAGACAGAGCAGGCCGGCGATGGCGTTGTCGGCGATCAGGTCCGCCGCGGTCATCGAGAGCCAGTCGGCGTAGCGGGAGTCCGGCACCTCGATCGCGGGATGGACGCTCGCCACCGCCTCGCGCACCTCTTCGCGCGTGTAGGGCGCGGCGCGGGGGGAGAGCGCGCGGCCCATGACGAAGTCGAACTCCGGCTCGACGGTATGGAAATTGACCCCGCCCGGCGGCACGATGAGGGGACTGTCGCCCACGAAATCCGCGAACAGGCGGCCCGAAAAGGGGGCGTCCACGCCGAAGCGCGCCTGTACGCTGGCATTGGTGGCGCCGATCTTGTAGCCGGCGACGGCGAGCCCCGCGCTCGCGGCGAGACCGTCCTGCACGGCGTAGGCCTCTTCGACCGTTCCCGGCCGGCAGTCGGCGGGCAGCGCGTCGATCTGCGCGCCGTTCCGCCAGGCCTCCCACAGCAGCGCCCCGCCCCGCAGGGCCGCCGCCCCGATCTTCGGCTCGCGCCCGCGCGTCATGGCGCCGCCGATTGCGCCTCCTCCTCCATCCGGCTGCTGAGCACCTTTTCGAACCGGTAGTCGCCGTAGATCACGGGCGGATACCCGATCGGATTGCCGGGACCGTGGCAGGTCTCGATACAGCGAATCTCGATATCGTGGCCGGGCTGGTGGAAGAAGGCGATCGAGAGCCGTTCGGCCCGGTCCTCGCCGCGCGGCGGGTTGACCACCCGATGGAGCGTGGAAACCCAGCGGTCGTTGGTCCAGCGCGCCATCATGTCGCCGATATTGACCACGAAAGCGCCGGGCGGCGGCCGGACGTCGATCCACTCCCCGTCCGGGGAGAAGGCCTGCAGACCGCCCGGCCTGTCCTCGCCGTAGAGGATGGTGAGCGTTCCGTAGTCGGTATGGGCGCCGGCGCGGAGCTGGCCCGGCAGCGGCGCCTCCGTCTGGGCCATGTACTTGTTGAAGCGGATATGGCTGATCGAGCGCGCGATCTTGTCGTCGAAAAAACGTTCGTCGATTCCGAGCGCGATCGCGAAGACGCGCATCAGCTCGTCCCCGATGCCGCTCAGCGCCCGGTAATAGGTCTCGAAGGCCTTCCTCATCCCGGCCGGCCGTTCCGGCCACAAATTGGGCGAGAAGAAGTCCCTGCCGTGACCCTCGGTGTAGTAGGGCTCGTCCGGCACGTCGAAATCGCCCATGCCGAACATTTCCTGCAGGTCCGGCGGGGTGTCGTCGCCCAGCGTCGCCGCCAGCTTCTGGTTCGCGGGCGGATCGTAGCCCCTGGTCGCCGCGATGCTGGGCCGCGGCACCCGCATCTTTTCTTCCAGCGGCAGGGCGAAGAACTCGTATGCGAGGTCGCGCGCGTCGCGGACCACGCGGTCGGGGACGCCGTGACCCACGATGATGAAGAAACCGATCGTTTCCAGCGCATCCCCGACCTGTTCGGCGATGCGCCGTTTTCCCGCCGGATCGCCGGCGAGCATCGGCGCGATGTCGATTTGGGGAATGCCGTTCGATGCCATCGGAATCCTCTCCCGCGTCACCGCCGGGATCGAACCACGGCCGCCCCGGGCGGCGCAAGGGTCGGGCCGGGTCCGCGCCTCCCGAATTCGCTAGACTTGGACACCGGACCGGACTCCCGAGAGCCATCGTTGCGCATGAAGCTGGACTCAGCCCTTCTCGGCGTCACCCTCACCATGTTGATGGCGTTGCACGCATCGACGATCGACACGCTGTTTCCCGGGATTCCCGACATCCGTTCGGAGTTCGCGGTCGGCGCCGGCGCGGGACAGCTGTCGATGAGCGCGTTCGTCTATGCCTTCGCGGCGGTTCAGCTGGTCTACGGGCCCCTGTCCGATCGCTTCGGCCGGCGTTCCGTCCTGCTGTGGTCGATGAGCGTGTTCACGCTCGGCGCGATACTGGCCGTCTTCGCCGATTCGTTCGAAACGCTCGTCCTGTCCCGCGTCGTCCAGGGGATCGGCGCGGGCGCCGCGCCGGCCGTCGCCCGCGCGGTGGTCCGCGACATCTACGGCCCGCAGCGCTCCGGGCAGGTGTTCAGCTACATCATGGCCGCGTTCGGCATAATCGCGGTCGCCAACCCGATCGCCGGCGGCGTCCTCACCGACTGGTTCGGATGGCGCGCGATCTTCGTCTACATGGCGGCCTACGGGGCGATCGTCATCTTTCTCGTCTGGTATCGCCTCGCGGAGACGGCGCCGGCGCGGGACGCGGATGGGCCGGGCCGGCGTCTGCTGCCGAACTACGGCGTGCTGTTCACCGACCGGCGCTTCGTCGTCATTACCGTCTGCACGTGCTGCATCCACGCCGCCATGTTCGGCTGGCTGTCGGGCAGCATCCTCGTCTTCATCGACTCCTGGGGCGCGACGCCAAGCCTCGCGGGGACTTTCATCTCCGTCTCGCTCGGCGGCTTCATCCTCGGCTCCATCGCGGCGGGGCGTATCTCGAACCGCCTCGACAGCGCGCGGCTGATCGGCCTCGGCCACCTCATCTGTCTGGTTTCGGCGGCACTCGTCCTCGTGCCCGCCCATGCCGGGGTGCAGTCAGCGCCGTTCGTAATCGCGCCGGTCATCGCGTTCATGTTCGGGGTGGGCCTGGTGATCCCGCCGGGCTCGGCCGCGGCCATCGCGCCGTTCCCGTCGATGGCGGGCGCGGCGTCGTCCTTTCTGGGGTTCAGCCAGATCACCGCCAGCTCGACCGTCATATTGGTCAGCGGCTATCTCCATGACGGTACGATGCGGCCGGTCGCGCTGGTGATGACCGTCCTGGCGGGGCTCGGGCTGTCGGTGTTCTTCGCCGGCTTGCGCCGGCGGCCGGCGCCGTAATCCGCCGCTCCCGATCGCGGGTTAGCGCTTGCGCCAGACGCTGGCGAGCCAGAACTGTTCGCGGCGCGGCTTTCCCGGCGGCCGGTAATAGTGATCGAGCTCGACGAAGCCCGCCGCGCGCAGCCGGGCGCGCCATGTCTCGAGATCGAGGAAGCAGCCGAACCGCCCGCCGACCCAGCCCTCCTCGTTGCCGCCCCTGGGGTTCGAGCTGAACAGCACGCCGCGCGGCTTGAGGGCGGCATGCAATTCGCCGAGCACGCGGGGCAGCTCCTGGCGCGGCACGTGGAACAGCGATGCGTTGGCGAAAATTCCGTCGAACCGCGCGCGAGGCAGGTCCAGCGCGAGGAAATCCTGGTGCAGCACTTCGCAACCCGCCATGCCGCGGGCCATCGCGACGAACGCCGCCGAGCCGTCGAGCCCGACCGGGTCGTGGCCGGCATCGCGGAACGCCACCAGGTCGCGCCCCGGCCCGCAGCCGAGATCGAGGATCGAATGAGGCGGCTCGCCCTCGATCGCATCGATCAGGGCGGCCCGGTTCTGGCTCACGTCGTGGTGCTTCGTTCCCGCCCAGTAGTCATCGGCCGATCGGTCGTAATGTCGGATCGTGACGTCGGCGATCTCGCGCAGCGCGTCGTCGTCGTATCGTTCCGGCGGTTCCGTCATGGGCCTCGCCGCGTCACGCCGGCTGGCCGGTCGCGCACATCGGCGGCGTTCCTATGCGGTCGAGCGGCCGGCCGAGCGCGCGCTCGCAGGCAAGCGCGAGCGCGAGTCCGGTCTCCTCGTCGCCGCCGCGCGCGACGATGTGCAACCCGACCGGCATTCCCGCATCGTCCAGAGCGACCGGCAGCGTCACCGCGCACATGCCGAGCAGGCTGGCCGTATTGGTGTTGCGGACCAGCCTCAGGTTTTGCCGGAGATGGTCCCCGGGATCTGAAATTCCGGTCATGACGGGCGGGGTCAGCGGCAGGGTCGGCCCGACCAGCGCATGAAACCCGTCGAACGAACGGTGCGCGTCCCCGGACAGCTCGGCGAGCCGGTGCGCCCGCTCGAGATGCTCCGAGGCGGTCAGGGTTTCCATTGCCTCGATACGGATCGCGACCGCCGGGTCGAGGTCGTCGCGGTACGCCGACATTTCGTTGTGGATCAAACGCGCGAAGTTACCGACATGGAGCCCGCCCCGCATGAATATCTCCGTCGCGGGCTCGAATTGCGGCATCTCGGCCGGCGACAGGCGCAGGCCGGATCTTGCGAGCTCGTCAAGCGCGGCCTTGACGCCTTCGGCGATGCCGGCGTCGCAGTCCTCGAAGTACCAGTCGCACAGCCCGACACGGAAATCGGCGAGCTCGGCGGTCGAGAGCCGGCGCGTCCAGGCGAGCGCGTCCTCTTCGACGCCGGGATCGATCGCGGCGAAGCCGATCGACATGTCCGCAACCGAACGCGCGAGCACGCCCGCCGTGTCGAGCGTCGGGCTCAACGGCACGATGCCTTCGGTCGGCCATCGACCCGCAGTCGGACGGATTCCCGCGGTGCCGGTCATCGAGGCCGGGATTCGCACCGAACCCGCCGTGTCCGAGCCGATCGCGAGCAGCGCCGATCCCTCCCACAGGCTGACCCCGGCGCCCGAACTCGAGCCGCCGGGCGAGCGATGCGCGGCCGCGTCCCACGGGTTGCGCGGCGCGCCCCAGTGCGGGTTGGCGCCGAGCCCGCCATAGGCGAACTGGACGGTGTGGGTCTTCCCGCTGATCACCGCGAGCTGGCCGCGAAGCGACCGGACTACGGGTCCCTCCCCGCGCCACTTTTCCGGCAGTTCGCGCGGGCAGCCCGAGAAGGTCGGATAGCCGGCAACGCCGAACAGGTCCTTGATCGAGACCGGGATGCCCTGCAACGGGCCGAGGTCGTTATGCACGGCGAACGCCGCGTCGGCGAGGCCGGCTTCCCTGCGAACGCGGTCGGCATCGAACGTCTTGTATGCGTGGAGCGCCTCGCCGCGGGCCTCATGGTTCGCGACCGCCCATTCGGCGACGGCGGCGGCGCTCAGCCGGCCAGCGCGCAGCGTCTCGACGATCGTTTCGAGCGACGCGGTTCCGAAATCCGGATCGGCCATGCCGGCTCCATCGATGGAAGGGGCATTATATGCGAAAGTCATCGACCGGCACTTGACAGTATCGGAGCGGGTCCGGCTTCAAGGGCGCGATCCGCAACCCGGACAGGGGAGGAGACCGATGGGCGTGACCGGAACCGCCGACAAGGCGCCGAGGATGAAGTTCAGCCATCTCGGGCTGGTCGTCTCCGATCTCGAGGCGATGCAGGATTTCTACACCCGGGTGCTCGGATTCGAGCTGACCGACAAGGGGACGACGGGAAGCGGCGCCACGATGGCGTTCATGACCCTCGACCCCGAGGAGCATCACCAGGTCTTCCTGGTCGACGGCAAGCCGGACGGGGAGCTTCCCGCCAACCGCTTCATGCCGGGAACGGGCCCGGTGCTTCACCATCTGTCGTTCCGGCTGGCTTCGCTGAAGGAGTTGCGCCGGATGTTCGACCGGCTCGGCGCGGAATCCGACCGCAAGATCGACACCGTCACCCATGGCGTGTGCTGGGCGCTTTACACGACGGACCCGGAGGGCAATTCGCTCGAATTTTTCGCCGACACGCCGTGGTACATCGAACAGCCCTTCCTGAAGCCGATCGATTTTTCGAAATCCGACGACGTCCTTTTCAGCGAGACCGAAGAGATGTGCCGGGCCGCGCCCGGATTCCGCGCCCACGCGGACTTCAACGCCGAGCTTGCCCGCCGGGTGCCGGCCTCGTTGAGCGATTGAAGGCCCGGCTGGAGCTTCTGCTCGCGCCATGGCGCGGGCTGCCGCCCAACCTGCGCGGCATCCTCTGGATCACGTTCGGCAGCGTCGCGTTCGCGCTTAACGACGTGCTGATCAAGACGCTGGGCCGTTCGATCGATGCCCTGGAGCTCGCGCTGTTCCGTTATTCGGTCGGCGTGGCGATCCTGTCGCCGCTGTTCTGGCGCGCCGGCATTTCCGGTCTGAAGACCCGGCGGCTGGGTCTGCACGCGACGAGGCTCGTCATCGCCTCCATCGCCCAGATCGGCACGCTCGTATCGGTGATCAACCTGCCGCTGGCGAGCGCGACCTCGCTATCCTTCTCGCGGATCGTGTTCACCACGATCGTTGCGATCGTGCTGCTGCGCGAGGCGGTCACGCGTCAGCGCTGGTGGGCGACCGGGTTGGGCTTCGTCGGCGTGATCGTGATGCTGCGTCCCGGCCCCGAGGGGGTCGACCCCATCGCGGCGGTCGCCGTCGGCGCGGCGATGTCGTTCGCGGTCGCCAACGTGATGATCAGGATGCTTTCCAGCACCGAGCCGGCGGTCAGGATCCTGTTCTACTACCACATCGGCGGCGTCCTGGTTTTTTCGATCCCCGCGATCCTGGTGTGGCGCTCCCCGGTGGGGTTCGAGTGGCCGATGGCGGCCGGGATCGGGCTGCTCACGACGCTCGGAATGATCGCGTTCGTCCGGGGCTTCGCGGTCGGCGAGGCGAGCGTGATCGGGCCGATGGAGTACACCCGCCTGGTGTATGCGGCGCTCCTGGGCCTCCTGATCTTCGGCGAGATTCCAGATGTCTGGACGATCCTCGGCGCGGCGATCATCGTCGCCAGCACCACCTATCTCGCCCGTGTCGAAGGGAAGGCGGCGCGCAAGCCGTGCGAGGACCGCGCTTCGTCCCGCCCGCCGGACCGGCATCGTTAGGGTGTGTTCGGGAACCGCGAAGGGACCCGGGACGGGTCGCGGCAAACTGCCTGACGTCAGGGGTAGGGAACGGTCGGCCTTTTGGCCGCGATCCATCCCGCGATGCCGTCGCGCACGTCGTAGACGCGCGGGTATCCCATTCCCTTGTGCAGGAAACGGGCGACGGCGCGGCTCCGCCCGCCGCTGTGGCAGACGATCGCGACCTTCCGGTCCTTGGCTGCGATCGGCGTCAGCTTCGACATCCAGGCCTTAACGTCGTATTTGCCCCTGGCGTCGAAGAAGGTCATCGCGTGGCTTCCTTCGATGACCCCGGTGCGTTTCCACTCGTCCGGTCTCCGGATGTCGATGACGACGACGTCCTCGGCCATGAGCCGGGGAAGCTCGCCGCTGTCGGTCTCGACGACCTGCGCGCGAAGCGGCGCGCCCACCGCCAGCAGCACGGCGATCGGGAGGATGAATCTGAACATTGCCGTCTCTCCGCGAACGTTCGCGACCGGTCGCGGGAGCAAGTCTCGCACAAGCCTCTTCCCGCTGCCATCGCGACGGCCTGCGCGGGCCGGATGCCGCGACGCCCCGAGACCGGCGGGGGCATTCCGCTATAGTCCCGCCATGCGTTCCCCCCTCGCGCGTTACGCCTATCTGACGCTGGGCTGGGTCTGTGTCGGGCTCGGCGCGATCGGCGTGGTGGTGCCGGGGATGCCGACGGTGGTGTTCCCGCCGATGGCGGTGTGGGCGTTCGCGCGGAGCTCCGAGCGGTTCCACCGCTGGCTGCTCGCCCATCCCCGCTTCGGCCCGCCGATGCGTCTTCCGCGTCGGCTGTCCTTGCCTACAGGCGGCGCGTATTGGCGAGGCGGGCCATCTTGCGGTCGAGCGTCAGCGTCTCCAGGCCCGCCCGCGCATAGTCGTCCGCAATCAGGCGGTCGAGCAGGCCCGCCCCGTCGGTGGCTTCGAGCGCCGCGATCGCCGTCCGGCCGTTCAGCGGCGCGACGAGGCCGCTTCGGAGCGCCGCGTGCAACGCCGAGCGCGCGTCGGTCTTCGATACGCCGTAATGGTGCTGCACCGCGACATAGGCTTCGCCGATCACCTGGTTCGACGCAAACACCTCGCACCCCTCGTCGATCAGGGAGCCGATACGGCGCACGCAGTGCTGGAATCCGGCTTCCGGATCGCCTGTGACGAGCCGCACGAGGACCGAGGTGTCAATCCCGAAGCGCCGGGTCATGAGGTTCGTCGCGGAATGCCGCGAGATCGAACGGCGGATGTCCGGGCGGGATCTTGCCCTTCAGCGTGCCCAAACGGGACAGGTCGACGCGCTTCGGGCGAAGGATGAAGCCGTCGGGTCCTTCGTCCAGTTCGAGCCGGTCTCCGGGGCCGACGCCCAACGCGTCGAGCACGCGCGCCGGAAAGGTGACCTGGCGTTTCGACGTGATCTTGACGATCATGGCTCACGATCTCCTTACCGATATAATAATGCAGTAAGGTAACTCGGGCAATGGCGTATGCCGACATTCGCGCCCCCACCGCGACCGGCGGGGGCATTCCGCTATAGTCCGCCCCATGCGCTCCCCCCTCGTCCGCTACGCCTATCTGACGCTGGGCTGGGTCTGTGTCGGGCTCGGCGCGATCGGCGTGGTGGTGCCGGGGATGCCGACGGTGGTGTTCCTGCTGGTGGCGGTGTGGGCGTTCGCGCGGAGCTCCGAGCGGTTCCACCGCTGGCTTTTGACCCATCCGCGCTTCGGCCCGCCGGTCGTCGACTGGCAGCGGCACGGGGTGATCCGGCGGCGGGCGAAGGTGGCGGCGCTCGGGTTCATGTCGCTGGCCGTGGTCGTGCTGGTGTTCTTCGCGGGGTTCCACTGGATCGCGACGGCCGCTCTCGTCGCCGTCATCTGCGGCGCGGCGGCGTTCGTGGCGAGCCGGCCGGAGGCGCCGCGGGGCTAGGCCGTCCCTCGATACGGCGCTCGCGCGCCTACTCGGGATGAGGGGGAGGTTTCGGTTTTCCTCTTCCCCTCATCCTGAGTAGCGGCGAAGCCGCGTATCGAAGGGCCGCGTTGGCATCGCCCCGGCGCCGGTGATACCGTCCGGCCGCAAACAGGACGGGACGGACGCATGGCGGAGAATTTTCGCGAGCTCCTGGGCGAGCTGCGCGCGGCGGACCAGCTGGTCGAGATCGGACGAACGGTCGACATCCGTCACATCGCGGCGCTGGTCGACCAGTCGGACAAGGCGCTCCTGTTCACCGACGTCGCGGGCTACGACATGCCGGTGGTCTCGGGCGTGATCAACCACCGCGACAGGCTTGCCGTCGCCATGGGCTGCGACTTCGGCGGGATCGAGGCGAAGGTGCGCGCCGGCCTCGACCGCCCCGTGGAGCCGCGCTCGGTCAACTCGGGGCCGGCACGCGAAGTCCTGCTCGAAGGCGATGCGGTCGACCTCTACCGGCTGCCGATCCCGCTCTTCTCGGTGCTCGACGGCGGGCCGATGATCACCGCCGGCGTCACGCTCGCCCGCGACCCCGACGGCGAGCACGGGCTGAACGCCGGCGTTTACCGCTATCTCGTCAAGGAGAAGGCGCTCACCGGGATCGACATCGTCACCCCCAACAATCTCCGGCGCTTCGCCGAGAAGGCGTTCGCCAGGGACGAGCCGCTGCCGATCTCGATCAATATCGGCACCCATCCGATCGAGGTCATCGCCGCTACCTACAAGGCGCCCATCGGGACGAGCGAGGTCGCCATCGCGGGCGGGATGCGGGGCGAGGGGCTCGCGCTCACCCCCTGCAAGACGGTCGACATCGAGTGCATCGCCGATGCCGAGATCGTGCTGGAGGCGGAGATCCTGCCGACCGGCTGGACCCGCCCGGAGGGAAGGTTCGGCGAGTTCACCCGGCTGATGGGCGGGCTCCACTGGAACCCGCTGGTCCGGGTCAACGCCATCGCGATGCGAAGGGAGGCCGTCTACTACGCGCTCCACATGCCGTGGGAGAACATCTGGCCGTCCGGTCCGATCTACGAGGCCGCCGTCCGCCGGGTCTGCCACGAGGCGGGCGTGCAGGTCACCGCGGTCAACATCACGCCGGGCGGGTGCTGCCACTGGCACGCGGTGATCGCGATCCGGCCGCACCCCGGCGACGGCAAGAACGCGATTACCGCCGCGCTCTCGGTCGCCGACATGAAGCACGTCACCGTGGTCGAGGACGATATCGACGTGTTCGACCCCGTCGACGTCGAATGGGCGGTGGCGACCCGGGTTCAGGCCGACCGCGACGTGCTGATAATTTCCAACGCGCGGTCCAAGCCGCTCGACCCCAGCCTCCGGATCGAGCCCGGCAAGGTGCCGACCACCGCCAAGATGGGGATCGACGCGACGATCTCCGACGACGTGCCGCGCGCGCGCTTCCACCGCATCGCCTACGCCTATGCCGACAGCGTGCGGCTGGAGGACTATCTCGGCCCCGCCAACGGGACTGGCAAGGCGGCGGCGCGGCCGGACATCGACGCTCTCGCCCAACGCATCCGCGCCGACATCGAGGAAGCCCCGGCCTATTTCGCCGATCTCGCCGAGCGCTACGCGGACGAGGGGTTCCAGGCGGTCGCCCGCGCGCTCGGCAGGCTGCACGAGGACGAAATCCTGTGGCAGGACGCCGAGGGCCGGCATTGCCTCAAGGACTCGCGTTTCGCCGCCCAGCCGCCGGCGGCCAGGAGGGTCGGGTCGTGAATCTGCTGACCTTCGAGCACGGCGGCGCGGCGAGCTGGGGCGCGCTGGCGGGGGACGAGGTCGCCGATCTCGGCGCGGCGACCGGCTGTTCGGGCATCGTCGACGTATTGCGCGCCGACGCGCTGGACGAGATCGCCGCGGCAGTCCCGGACGCGCCGCGCGTGGCGCTGTCGGAAATCGCCTGGCTGCCGGTGCTGGGCCACCCGGCCAAGCTGGTCTGCATCGGCCTCAACTACATGGTGCACGTGCGGGAGA
The DNA here is from genome assembly GCA_022823775.1 of Defluviicoccus sp. Lineage (GTDB taxonomy): Bacteria > Pseudomonadota > Alphaproteobacteria > MPNO01 > MPNO01 > MPNO01. The sequence continues at coordinate 20,664 of JAJEHI010000057.1, forward strand.
TGAACCGCGCGGTGCCGACGGTGCCGAGCCTGTTCCTCAAGTATCACGACGCGCTGGTCGGCCACGGCCGGGAGGTCGTCCGGCCGAAGGTCTCGGACGCGTTCGATTTCGAGGGCGAGCTCGCCGTCGTGATGGGCCGCGAAGGGCGCTACATCGCGGAGGGAGACGCGCTCGGCCACGTCGCGGGCTACACCATCCTCAACGACGGCTCGATCCGCGACTGGCAGGAGGAGAACCTGTCGGCCGGCAAGAATTTTCCGAACACCAGCGGTTTCGGCCCCTGCTTCGTCACCGCCGACGAGATCCCCGACCCGCACGCGCTCGGCGTCCGCACGCGGCTCAACGGCGAGACGGTGCAGGACGGCAACACGGCGGACTTCATCTTCGACATCCCGAAGCTGATCGCCTACGTCTCGAGTTTCACCCCGCTCGCGCCCGGCGACACGATCTCCACCGGCACCCCGCACGGGGTCGGCCACGGGCGCACGCCGAAGCTCTACATGAAGCCGGGCGATCTCATCGAGGTCGAGATCGACCGGATCGGGACGCTCGCCAACCGGGTGGTTCAGGAATCGTAGGAGACCAGCGTGTCGACCGGCACGTCGAGCCGCTCCCGCCCGTCGAGGAAGGCGAGCTCGATGATGCAGGCCGCGCCCCGCACGTCGGCGCCGACCTGGCGCAGCAGCTGGATCGAGGCCTTCATCGTGCCGCCCGTCGCCAGCAGGTCGTCGAGCACCACGACGCGCTGACCGGGCGTGATCGCGTCGGCCTGGATCTCGACCGTGTCGGTGCCGTATTCGAGCGCGTATTCGTGGCCGATGGTGGCGCCCGGCAGCTTGTCCTTCTTGCGCACCATGGTGAAGCCGAGCCGGAGCCTGAGCGCGAGCGGGGCGGCGACCAGGAAGCCGCGGGATTCGATGCCGATCAGCCGGTCCGGCTCATGGCGCGCGACCGCGTCGGCCAGCGCGTCGACCGTCTTGCGCCAGGCTTCCGCGTGCTGCAACAGCGTCGAGATGTCGTAGAACAGGATGCCCGGCTTCGGAAAGTCCGGGATCTGGCGGATATGGTGTTTCAGCTCGGGCAGGCCGTTCGTCAGCATCATGGTCCCGGGCGCCTCCCGCCCCTTCGGTTGCCGGGCCGAGTCTAGAGGGTCTCCCACGCGGACGGAACCGCCGCGCCGGCCCACCCTCCCCCGGCCCCTCCCGCAAGCGGGAGGGGAGAAGACAAGAGGGAGGCCGCGCAGCGAGTCCCCCTCTCCCCCGCGGGGAGAGGGCCGGGGTGAGGGGGCGCTCGATCCCGTCAGAGTATCTCCAGCACCGCCTCGGGCGGTCGGCCGAGCGCGGCCTTTCCGCCCGAAACCACGATCGGGCGTTCGATCAGGATCGGGTTGGCGATCATGGCGGCGATCAGTGCATCGCGGCCGAGGCTCTCGTCGTCGAGGCCGTTTTCCTTGTAGGGCGCTTCCTTCCGGCGCATAAGATCGCGCGGCTCCAAGCCGAGTTTGGTCAGCAGCCCGGCCAGCGTCGCCGCGTCCGGCGGGGTCTTGAGGTATTCGACGATCTCCAACGCGATTCCGCGCTCCTCCAGCAGCTTGAGCGTCGCCCGCGATTTGCTGCAGCGCGGGTTGTGATAGATCGTGACGGCCATATCGGTCTCGCAGTTCCCGGTTGGAATCAGGCGGCGATACGCTCGGGGCTTTCGACCAGCCGCAAGGCCTGGCGCAGCAGCGTGCCGCTGGCGCCCGGACGGCGCGCGCCCTCCGCGATCGTCCGCCGCCAGGCGCGGGCGCCCGGCATGTCGCGGTAGAGGCCGAGAACGTGGCGCGTCATGCGCCATAGTGGCACGCCCTCGACCAGTCGCGCATCCACGTAGTCGGCATAGACCTCTATCGCCGCCGCTCGGTCAGGGAGCGCGGCGCCGTGCAATGTGGTCTCGATTTCGGCCAGCAGGAACGGGTTGTCGTAGGCCGCGCGGCCGAGCATGACCCCATCGACCGGCCCGATCTGTTCGAGAGCCGCATCCGCCGCCGTGAAGCCGCCGTTGACGACCACGGTCAGATCGGGGCGCTCCCGCTTGAGCCGATGGACGAATTCGTAGTGGAGCGGCGGGATCTCGCGATTCTCCTTCGGGCTGAGGCCGGACAGCAGCGCCTTGCGGGCATGGACGACGAACACCCCGATTCCGACCTCCGCAATGCGGTGGACGAAACCGGCGAAGTGGTCGTAATCGTCGCGGTCGTCGACCCCGATCCGGGTCTTGATCGTGACCGGGAGCGCGGTCGCCTCCAGCATCGACGCCATGCACTCGGCGACGAGCGCGGGTTCCAGCATCAGCCGGGCGCCGAACCCGCCCCGGCTCACCCGCTCGCTCGGGCAACCGAGGTTGAGGTTTATCTCGTCGTAGCCCCACGCCTCGCCGAGCGCGGCGCAGCGGGCGAGCTCTTCCGGATCGCTCCCGCCGACCTGGAGCGCGACCGGGCGCTCGGCCGGATCGAAGCCGAGAAAGCGCTCGCGGTCGCCGTGCAGGATCGCGCCCGCCGGGATCATCTCGGTGTAGAGCAGGGTGCGCGGCGCCAGCTGCCGCAGGAAATAGCGGCAGTGCCGGTCCGTCCGGTCCATCATCGGCGCCACCGAGAGCCGCCGGTCCAGATTGTTTCCCCGATCCGTCATCGGCGCCAATCTAGCACCCATCCCATTCCGACCGAACAGCCTCGTCGGTCTCCCCGGCGCGGTGGCATTCCCGCAGCCGGGCGAAGTGCGGTCCGGGCAGCAGCCGGGACAGCGCCCAGACCGCCATCGCGCGGACCAGCGGGGAATTGTCGGCGAGCGCCGCTTCCGCCGTGGCCGCGAGCGCGGGCTCGCCGCTGTTTCCGATGGCGATCAGCACGTTGCGGACGAAGCGGTCGCGCCCGAGCCGCTTGACCGCCGACCTGGAAAAGAGGACGCGGAAGGAAGCGTCGTCCAGCGCGGCCAGTTCCGCGAGCCGCGGCGCGGCGAGCTCCATTCGCGGGAAGAGCGCGGGCTCCGCCGCCAGGCTCGCGAACTTGTTCCACGGGCACACCGCCAGGCAGTCGTCGCAGCCGTATATGCGGTTTCCCATGGCGGCGCGGAACTCGGGCGCGATGTGCCCCTTGTGCTCGATCGTCAGGTAGGAGATGCAGCGCGTGGCGTCGAGCCGGTAGGGCGCGGGGAAGGCGTCGGTCGGGCAGACGTCGAGGCAGCGCCGGCAGGAGCCGCAACGGTCGGTCTCGGGAGCATCCGGCGCGAGGTCGAGCGTGGTCAGGATCTCGCCCAGGAACAGCCACGAGCCGAACCGCCGCGAGACCAGGTTGGTGTGCTTGCCCTGCCAGCCGACGCCGCTTCGCTGGGCAAGCGGCTTTTCCATCACCGGCGCGGTGTCGACGAACAGCTTGACCTCGCAGTCGAGCGTCTCGTGCATCCAGCGGGCGACGGCGCGGAGCTTCTTCTTCATTACGTCGTGATAGTCGCGTCCCTGGGCGTAGACCGAGACCGTGCCCCGGTCGCGCCGTTCGAGCGCCGCGAGCGGATCGCCCGCCGGACCGTAATTCTGGGCGACCACGACGGCCGATTTCGCGTCCGGCCACAGAATTGCGATGTCGCCCCGACGGTCGCCGGTGGAGGCGAGCCAGCCCATGTCGCCGTGATGGCCCGCCTCGATGAAACCCGCGAGGTCCCGCCTGGCCTGCCGGCCCAGCGCGGCGTCGCAGAACCCCACCGCGTCGAACCCTTCGGCGAGCGCGCGCTCGCGGATCCGTTCGCGGGACCCGGCGCCGGTCACGGCGCGGCGAACTCCGCCAGCGTCCCGGCTTCTATCGCCTCGCGCAGCCCGGCCATCAGCCGCTGGTATCGGTGGATATTGTGGGTGGTGAGCAGGATGGGCCCGAGCATCTCCTTCGCGCGGAACAAATGGTGGAGATAGGCCCGGCTGTACCCGGCGCAGGCCGGGCAGGGGCAGTCGGGATCGATCGGCGCCGGGTCCTCCGCGTGGCGCGCGTTGCGGATGTTGATCGTGCCCGCGCTCGTATAGCCGCGCCCGGTGCGGCCCGACCGCGTCGGGATCACGCAGTCGAACATGTCGATGCCGCGCCGGACGGCGCCCACGATGTCGGATGGCGTGCCGGCGCCCATCAGGTAGCGCGGGGAATCGGCGGGGAGGGACGGCACGGTCTCGTCGAGAACTCCGAATGTCGTTGCCTGGCCCTCGCCGATGGCGAGACCGCCCACCGCATAGCCGTCGAAGCCGATATCGACCAGCGTAGCCGCCGATTCGCGCCGCAGATCCCCGTATATGCCGCCCTGGACGATGCCGAACAGCCCGTGGCCCGGACGCTCGCGAAACGCGGCCCTGGAGCGCGCGGCCCAGCGCATCGAGAGCCGCATCGAGTCCGCCGCCTCGTCGACGGTCGCCGGGAAGGGCGTGCACTCGTCCAGCACCATGGTCACGTCGCTGCCGAGCCGGTGCTGGATTCCGACCGCGCGCTCCGGCGTGAGTTCGTGGCGGGTGCCGTCGATATGGGAACGGAAGACGACGCCGTTCTCCCCGATGGTCCGTCGCCCGGCGAGCGACATCGCCTGGTAGCCGCCGGAATCGGTGAGGATCGGCCCCGTCCAATTCATGAAGCGGTGCAACCCGCCCAGCTTCCCGACGGTCTCCTCGCCGGGGCGCAGCATCAGGTGATAGGTGTTGCCCAGGATCATGTCGGCGCCGGCCGCGGCGACCGCCTCCGGCATCATTCCCTTGATCGTGCCCGCCGTTCCCACCGGCATGAAGGCGGGCGTCCGAACGATTCCGTGGGCGGTTTCCAGAAGTCCGGTGCGCGCCGCCCCGTCCCGCGCCAGGATCGAGAACGCGACCCCCATCAGGCGCCCTCCGCGCGGTGAAGGAAGGTCGCATCGCCGTACGAATAGAACCGATAGCCCGTCTCCGCCGCGTGGGCGTAGGCCGCCTTCATCCGCTCCAGCCCGGAAAACGCCGCCACCAGCATGAACAGCGTCGAGCGCGGCAAGTGGAAGTTGGTCAGCAGCGCGTCGACGACGCGGAACCGGTAGCCCGGCACGATGAAGAGGCTCGTGTCGCCGCGGAAGGCCCCGATCCGCCCGTCCTTGCCCGCGGCCGATTCGAGCAGCCGGAGCGAGGTCGTCCCCACCGCCACGACGCGTCCGCCGGTTTCCCGCCGGCGCCGGATCGTCTCGGCGGCCTCCGGAGAAATCTCGCCCCATTCCGCGTGCATCCGATGGTCTTCCACGCGCTCGGCCTTGACCGGCAGGAAGGTCCCCGCGCCGACATGGAGCGTGACCGTTACGATCTCCGCCCCGCGATCCTCGATCCGGCCGAGCAGGCCCGCCGTCAAATGAAGCCCGGCCGTCGGTGCGGCGACCGCGCCGGGGCTCCGCGCGTAGACGGTCTGGTAGTCGTCCCGATCGCGTTCGTCCGCCCCGCCCGGCCGCTCGATGTAGGGGGGGAGGGGGGTCTCTCCGTGCTCGTCGAGCGCCGCGAGGACATCGGTTCCCGGGGGAAAACGGAGCCGGACTTCGCCACCCTCCATGCGGTCGAGAACCCGGGCGCGGAAAGTCTTCGACACTTCGATCGTGTCGCCGGCACGCAGCCGCCGCGCCGGGCGGGCGAGCGCGCTCCATGTCTCGCCCTCGGGAGTACGGTCGAGCGGCCGCAACAGCGTCGCCTCCACGCGCGCACGGCCGCGCAAGCCGAAAATGCGGGCGGGGATGACCCTGGTATCGTTGATCGCCAGCACGTCGCCCGGCCGCAGGAGCTCGGGCAACTCGGCGACGCGGCGGTCGTGGAAGGACGCGCCCACTTCCAGCAGCCTCGCCGCCTCGCGCGGCACGGCCGGCCGGTCGGCGATGGCGCCTTCGGGCAGGTCGAAGTCGAAGTCTCCGGTCTTCAACCCGCCGGTCATTCGTCCTCGGTTCCGGCCTCCCAGAGTTCCGCGACCTCGTCGGCGACGCGCTCGTAGGTCTCGTCGCGCGGCAGGATTATGCGGCCGGCTTCCTCTTCTTCCCGTGTCCGGTTGAGGCTCCATTCCTGAACCGAGTCCCGCAACTCCTCGTCGGTGAGGATGAAGCTGAGCAGCGTGTTCTGCACTTCGAGCGGAGGGTTGGAATCGCCCGTTTCGTCCAGGATCACGGCGCGGAAATAGACGACCGTATCGAGGATCAGCTGCGCCTCTTCCTTGCTCCACTGGCGCATGGGCTCGAAATTGTGGGCGCGGAGCTCCGCCATCTGGGCACGGGTGATGGTGCCGGGGATGCCGATCCGGGGCATGGATTTCTGATCGTCCGGCGCCTCGGGGGCGTCCCCCGCCGCCGGAGCGTCCCGCCGCGCGGCGAACTGGCGGCGCGCCCGCGCATAGGCCGCCCGGCGCATCAGCATCCAGACGACGAGTCCCACCGCGACGGCGATCAGTAAGCTGTCCACGGAATTTCTCCTTCCGGTTCCGGACGATCAGTCTTCGCCGGCGCCGATAACGCCGATCGCCTCGATCTCGATCACCGCCTCGGGCTTGAAGAGGTGCGAGACGCAGACCAGCGTCGAGCACGGGAAGTCGCCGGTGAAGAACTCGCGCCGCGCCCGCCAGATGTCCGGCTGGTGGCGCATGTCCGTGGTGAACATGGTGATCTTGGCGATATCGTTCATCTTGCCGCCCGCCGCCTCCATCAGCGACTGCATCTGGGCGAAGATGTTCCTCGCCTGCGCGTAGGCGTCGCCGGCGCCGATCACGTTCTGGTTCTCGTCCCAGGAGAGCAGCCCCGAGATGAACACCTGGTCGCCCGCCTTCTTGCAGTTGGAGAGCGATTCCGGACCGAGCTCCGGCGAGATGGGGCTCCTGACGCGTTCGAATTTCATGGATCCGTCCCGATGTCGATCGGCGTGCCGTCCGGCCGCAGACGGTCCCGCCAGTGGTGTTTCGTCTCGAAGTCGAGCTCGTCGCGGGCGCGGGCGACGTCGAGCCCGCCCCACCAGCCGGTCATGCCGTCCCGGATCCGCGTGCCCGGGAAATACCGGCGCACGAGCTCCTCGGTCGGCGTCGGGTTGTGGCTGGTGGGGGCGGCGATGTTGAAGACCCGGTGGCCGTCGATATCCGCCTCCGCGGCGAGGCGGCATGCCTCGGCGGCGTCGCGCGCGTCGACATAGGCCCAGAACCCTCCAAGCAGCCGCGCCGGATCGCGCCATCGATCCGGGAACGAGAGGTAGGTCGGGTCGAAATTGACGCCCGAGATGCGGAGGCTCGCGACCGACATGCCGCTCGTCGCGACGAACGAGTCGGCAAGCCGCTCGCCGAACGTCTTGGAGAGCGCGTAGCAGTCGAGCGGCCGGCAGGGATAGTCCTCGTCGAGCGGAAGGACGTCCGGATCCCATATCTCGGGCGCGTATATGAACCCGTAGGCGGCGACGCTGGAGGCCATGACCACGCGCCTGACGCCGGTCTGCGCCGCCGCCCTCAGCACGTTGTAGGACGACGTCACGTTGTTGCCGAAGACGACGCTGTCCGCCGCTTCGGTGTCCGACTGGTATGCCGCGAGATGGATCACCGAATCGGCGCCGTCCAGAGCCTCGAACAGGTCGCCCGACCGGGTGAGATCGGAGACCCACGACTCGCAGATTTTCTCCCGCGGCCGGGCCGCGTCGAGGTTGAGCACCTCGTAGCCCGCGGCGAGCATCGCCTCCACGGTTTTCGTGCCGAGCCGGCCGCTGCCCCCGGTGATTACGGTCTTGCGCGCCACCCAGCCGCTCCCCGGCTCACGAATCGTCCTCCATCGCGATCAGCCCCATGCCGGTGGTCATCGGCGCGTAGTAGTTGCGGTGCGCCCGGCGGACCCGTTCGGACAGCGCGCCGCGCATCGTGAGCCACATGATCAGCTCCACCGCCTCGGCGCCCGCCTGTTCCATGATGTCCTGGTGGGTCAGCGCCGCCAGCGCGGCCGGGTCGGCCTCGATCCGGTCCAGCCAGTCGTTGTCCCAGTCCGGGTTGAGGTGGCCGAACCGTGCGCCGTTCAGCTGGTGCGACATGCCGCCGGTGCCGAGAACGACGACGCGGTCGTCGCCCGGGAAGCTCTCGACCGCGCGGCGGATCGCCCGGCCCAGCTTCCAGCACCGCGCCCCGGTGGGCAGGGGATGCTGGATCACATTGACCGCGAGCGGCACCGTCTTCACCGGCCAGACGGGATCGTGGTCGAAGCAAAGATGCATCGGCACCATGAAGCCGTGCTCGACGGCGAGCTCCTGGCACACCGTCATGTCGAACTCGTCATAGACAAGAGATTCCGACAAGTGCCAGGAGAACGCCGCGTCGCCCGGAAAGTCGGGCAGCGGCCGGCGGCCCCAGCCCTCGTCGCCGACCGGGTAGAGGTCGGAAGCGCCGATCGCGAAGGTCGGGTACTTGTCGAAAAAGAACGAGCTGCCGTGGTCGTTGTAGACAACGATGGCGATGTCCGGCCTCACCTCGTCGCGGAGCCAGGCCTTGACCGGCTCGTAGGCGTCGAAGAGCGGCTTCCAGGCGGGTTCCTGGGTGCGCCCCTGGTCGTAGGCGACGCCGATGGAGGGGACGTGGGAGGTGCCGATGCCGGCGACGATTCTTGCCATGATCCCGCCTACCGAGCGCCCGAGGCGTTCCGCGTGGCGAGGAACTCCTCGTAGGTCTCGCCGCGCTGGTGCGCGCCGATCTGGTAGAGGCCGTGGCCCGTCACGGTGCCGATCTTGATGATCATGTAGATGTTTCCGCCAAGGTCTTCCATGATCCTGCGCCAGTCCCGCTCGCGGATCGCCTCCTTCTCGTCCGGGCTCAACTCCCAGCGCGCCATATAGGCTTCCTCGTCGTCGGCGAAGGCTTCGCGGTTCTCCGCCCGAGCGAGCGACATGGCGAACTTGTTGATCCGATACCCCCGGCGGGACTCTTCGCCGTCGAAAATCCTCGTATCGGCGATCGGACGGTTCCTGTCGACCTGAACCGGCATGGCATCTCCCCGTAAGCGGCGCGGCGCCGCCAATCTAGAGCGTATCCCTCGCGGACGGAAGCGGCAGAGGGGCGGGCAATTGTCCCCGGATCGGGGCGGGGGAGAGTAGTCGGTGCTTCCCCGCCTCCCGACGCGTCAGCGGCCGGGAAGCCCCAGCACGCGCTTGGCGAGGACGTTGCGCTGGATCTCGCTCGACCCGCCGTAGATCGTGGCCCGGCGCGACTGGAGGAAGATGCCGGTCGCGTCGACCGCGCCCGCCGGGGTCTCGATCCGCCCGGCGTCCGCGCCCCAGGGTCCCGCCGCCTCGATCAGGAGGTCGGTCGCGCGCTGCAGGTTCTCCGTCGCGACCAGCTTCATCGTGGAGCCTTCCGGGCCGAGCTCGACCCCGTTCGCCGCCAGATCGACCGCCTGCCAGAACATCGCCGCCTGCACGGCGATGTCGACCATCAGCCCGGCAAGGCGGTCGCGGAACGCGGCATCGCGGTCGATGCCGGTGCGCGCCGCCACCGCCTTGATCCGCTCGACCGCCTCCAGGGCATATTGCGGGTTGGAGGTGAACATCCGCTCGGTGGCGAGCAGCGCGGTCGCGATCTTCCATCCGCCGTGCAGCGGGCCGACGAGATTCTCCTCGGGTACCTCGACCCCGTCGAGGAAGACCTGGGAGAACTCTTCCTCGCCGACGATGGTCACGATGGGCCTGATCTCGATGCCGGGCGTCTTGAGGTCGATCAGGATGAAGCTGATCCCCGCCTGCCTGACCTTCGCCTCCGGATCGGTCCGCACCAAGGTGAACATCCAGTCCGCGTGATGCGCCCAGGTCTGCCAGATCTTGCCGCCGGTGACGGTAAAGCGGCCGTCGCGCAACTCGGCCCGCGTCGAAAGGCTCGCGAGGTCGGATCCGGCCCCCGGTTCCGAATAGCCCTGCGCCCAGATCGCGTCGCCCGAGAGGATCGGCGGCAGGTGCCGCGCCTTCTGCGCTTCCGTGCCGTAGCGCATCAATATCGGGCCGATATGGTTGATCCCCTGGACCGGGAGCTGCGGCGCCGACAGCCGCGCGAGCTCCTGGGTCAGCACGATCTGCTGGGCGAGGCTCGCCCCCATGCCGCCATGTTCCTTCGGCCAGTGCGGCGCGATCCAGCCGCGGGCCGAAAGCGCGCGGTACCACGGCATGATCTCGTCCGGCGGCGGCCGGTCGGTCCGCCCCCTGAGCGCCGCCGGCAGGTTGGCTTCCAGCCATTCCCGCACCTCCGCGCGGAACGAAGCCTCGTCCGCGCTGTCTTCCCGAAACATCTCCGACCTCTGCTGTTCCGGCGCCCGTTATGGACGCCACCCGGTACATCGTCCATGATACTGCCACAGACGGACCCGGAGCCGAACGGGTCCAACCAGGGGAGAAGCGACATGAACGGGACGGTTTCGCGCAGACGGTTTCTCGAAAGCGCCGGCGGCGGCGGGCTCGCGCTCGGCGCCGGGCTGATCGCGGCGCCCAACCTCGCGTTCGGCGCCCAGCCGACGACGCTCAAGACGGCGACGCTGGCGGGCGGCTGGTCGAACCTTCAGAACCAGGTCCTGTTCAACAACAAGTTCGACGAGAAACACGGCCTCAAGTTCGATTCGTTCCGGGTCTACAACCGGCTCGGCACCTACTACGCCGACATGCTCAAGGGCAATTTCCAGATCGGCGTCGGTACCTGGGATTCGTTCGCCAAAATGCACATGAAGGGCGCGCCGATGCAGATCATCGGTATCGTCTCGACCGGGACGCTGGCCGGCATGTTCGCGCGCAAGGACGGGCCCAACTCGCTCGAGGAGCTGAAGGGCAAGACCGTTGCCGCGATGCAGGTCTCGGGCACCTACAAGATGGCCAAGACCTGGGCCAAGGTGTTCGCCAATATCGACCTCGAAAAAGACGTCAGGCTGCAGAACGCGCCCAACCCGCCGGCGACGATCAACATCGTGGCGGCGGACCGCGCCGATGCCGCGATCGTCTGGGAGCACGCGCTGTCCACCGGGCTGCACAAGATCCCGGGCTCCAAGGTGTTCCTCAACGTGAACGAGTTCTACCGCAGCCACACCGGGCGCGATCAGCCCTATTTCTGCATCGCGATCAACCGCAAGGCGCTCGGCGACGTGCCGCCCGATACCATCGCGCGCGCGGTCAGGGTCTATGACGACTGCTTCAAGTGGATCATGGGCAACCCGGAGAAATTCCAGGCCCTCGGTCCAACGGTGAAGATCAAGCCCGAAGTGCTCAAGACGGCCATGGAGTCGGGCCGCATGCAGTACAAGATGCGCCCGATGTCGGTCGAGAAGAACCGCGAGGACATCCTCTTCGCCGCCGACATCATGCAAAAGGCGGGCACGCTGCCCCAGAAGGTCCCCGAGACCTATTTCGCCACCTGATCGTCGGGGCGCGTCCGTTTTGTCCGGAACCGCCGAGGCACGCCCTTCGATACGCGGCTTCGCCGCTACTCAGGGTGAGGGACAGGTTGCGGGCGGCCGAAAATCCTCCTCATCCCGAGTAGGCGCGAAGCGCCGTATCGAGGGACGCGCCGCCGTGGCGCCCCTCGAGGCGCCGAGCCGATGAGCACCCGGATCGATCCGGAGACCGCGGCCGGGCTCGAACCGCCCGCGCCGGCGGGGGCGGAGCGCAACTATTTCAAGCGCGACCTGTTCGCCAGCATCGTGATCATCGCGCTCATCGCCTTCGCCATGGAGGCGTGGAGCTGGGTCGCGCCGGTCTACATCATGCCGTCCGTCGTGCTCACCGGGGACGAGATCCTGACGATCCTGGGCGAGGACTACATCCACATCGTGACGACGATCCTGCGCCTCCTCTTCGCGGTGGCGTTCTCGCTCGTCGTCGGCTCGCTGATCGGCGTGGTGATGGGGATCGTCCGGCCCGCCGAGCCCTTCATCAAGGCGCTGGTGGTCATCTTCACCGGCGTGCCGGCGCTTTCCTGGATGCTGTTCGCGATCTTCTGGTTCCGCGGCACCGAAGAGCGGGTGTTCTTCATCCTCGCCGTCATCCTGATCCCGTTCTACGCGCTCAACGTCTATGACGGCATCAAGGCGCTTTCGACCGACCTGATCGAGGTGGTGGAGACCTTCCGGCCGAGCCGCTGGCAGGTATTCCGGCTGTTGATCCTGCCGCACATCGTCCCCTACGTCCTGATGACGACCAAGTCGATCATCGGCTACGCGGCGCGGATGACCGCCTTCGCCGAGCTGGTCAGCGTGAATACCGGCATGGGCGCCCGGATGGGGCTCGCCCAGGACGAGCTCAACATGCAGGGGGTGATCGGCTGGACCATCCTGCTGGTGATCGTCAATCTCGGCGTCCAGGCGATCGTCGCCTGGGCCGAGAAGCGGCTGCTCAAGTGGCGGCCGGAGGTCTCGGTCCGGTGACGGCGGTCGAGGCCCGGACGGTCATCGAGCTGGATCGCGTCGACCGCTATTTCGGTGCTCATCCGGCGGTGCTCGACCTTTCCTTCAGGGTCATGGAAGGCGAGATCGTCGCGCTGCTGGGGCGCACCGGGGCGGGCAAGTCGACCGCGCTGCACATGATCATGGGGGTGCTGGAGCCGACGCGGGGGACGGTCCGGGTGGAAGGGCTGGACCCCTACGCGCAGTTCAAGGAGTTGCGCGGCAGGCTGTCGGTGAGCTTCCAGAACGACCGGCTGCTGCCCTGGCGCGCGGCCTGGGAGAACGTGGCGCTCGGCCTCGAAATCCTCGGTTTCGACAAGGAAACGCAGCGCAGCCGGGCGATCGAATGGCTGGAGAACGTCAAGATCGTCGGCGAGGAGAATGTCCGCAAATACCCGCACGAGCTCTCCGGCGGGATGCGCCAGCGCGTCTCGCTCGCCCGCGCGCTCTGCGTCGATCCGGCGCTGGTCCTGCTCGACGAGAGCTTCAGCCAGCTCGACCACGTCACGTCCAAGGCGCTGCGCAGCGACTTCACCGAGCTCGTGCGCCGCCTCGGCAAGACGTGCGTCCTGATCACCCACAGGATCGACGACGCGCTGGAAATGGCGGACCGGATCCTGGTCCTCGCCGCCCCGGCGAAGCTCGCGCTGGAAGTCCGGGTGACGGCCGACCGGCGCGCCGATGCCGCTTGGCTCGAGACCCAGCACGCCGCCATCGCCGCCGCGATGGGAGGCGAGGACGAGACCGAGGCCGCGTAGAGAGACCAACCCCGGAGGCAAGGAGGGATAGCGCCGGATGGCAAAGAATTTCCTTGAAGCGCAGGATGTCTGCATCGTCGCCTATGGCGAGACGAAGATCGATCGAAGAACCGGCAAGACGGCCTACGAGCTGGCCGCCGAAGTTGCCGAGGAGCTGTTCGCCAAGACGAATCTCGCGCCCGGGGACATCGACGGCCTCTCCTTCACGGTCCCGCTCAGCGAGTGCGCCAACCCGTTCTGGTCGAATTACTGCGCCGACTATCTCGGCATCGTGCCGCGCTGGCTGCAGACCACCGATATCGGCGGCGCGTCGGCCATCGGCAATGTGACGCGCGCCGCGATGGCGCTCCAGAACGAGCTCTGCGAGACGGCGATGCTGATCGGCTCGGACGCGCCGTCGTCGAAATGGTCGGCGGTCTACGGCTCCTACCGCAACGAGTTCTGGGAGCCCACCGGAATCCAGGGCCCGCCCGGCGCCTTCGGCCTGCTGATGAACCGCTACCGGGCGCAGTACGAGCTCGACTTCGCCGGGCTCGGCGCGCTCGCCGTGGCCCAGCGGAACGGCGCCGCGGTCAACGAGAACGCCTACGAGCGGTTCCGCAAGAAAATCACCGTCGACGATTATCTCACGTCGCGCGAGGTCTCGACGCCGCTCCGCCTGCTCGATTCGGTGATGTTCTGCGACGGCGCCAACGGGCTGGTGATGATGAAGACCGACCGGGCGCGGGAGCTCGGATTCGAGAACCGGGTCTACCCGTTCGCCTATTCGGAAATCACCAACTTCGCCGGCGCCGAGCAGACGCCCGACATCACCGAGACCGGGTTTTCGGTTTCCGGGCCCGATGCGCTCGCCAAGGCTGGCATGACGCCGGCCGACATCTCCATGTTCCACCCCTATGACGACTTCCTGATCGCGGTGATGCTGAAGCTGGAGCAGATCGGGTTCTGCGAGCGGGGACGCGGCTCGCAGTTCCTGCGCGATACCGACATCTCGCCGACCGGCGCGCTGCCCATCAATACCGGCGGCGGACAGATCGGCTGCGGCCAGCCGGGACTGGCCGGCGGCGGGGTCAATCTCGTCGAGGCGGTGCGCCAGCTGATGGGCGAGGCCGGCGAGCGCCAGGTGCCCGACCCGGCCAACGCGCTGGTCACCGGGATCGGCGTCATCCCCTACGGCCGGAACTGGGGCACCAGCAACGCGATGGTCCTGGTGAAGTAGCGATCGCAGGAAGGAAGAACGAGATGAATAAGCCAGCCCCCAAGCCGCGCCCGGTGCCGCGCCCGACCGCCAACACGCAGTTTTTCTGGGACGCCGCCAAGCGCGGCAAGCTCGCCTTGCAATACGACCCCGACGCGGACCGCTACCAGTTCTGGCCGCGCGCGATCTCGACCGCGACGGGCAAGCGCAACCTCGAATGGCGCGAGACCTCGGGCAAGGGCGAACTCTATTCCTACACCGTCACCCACGTGCCGACCGCCGGGTTCGAGGAGCGCACGCCCTACGTCGTCGGGCTGATCGAGCTCGACGAGAAGGTCCGGATCATCGGCAACGTCCTGAATGTCGATCCCGACGCGCTGGAGATCGGGATGCGGGTCCGCGTGACGTTCGAGACCATGACCGACGATATCGATTATTTCGCCTTCGAGCCCGACGACGGATGAAGCTCGCCACCCTGCTCTCGCAGAACGCGCGGCGCTATCCCGACAAGGTCGCTCTGGTCTGCGAGGACCGCCGGTCGACCTTCGCCGAGCTCGACGCGCGGGGCGACCGGCTCGCCAACGCGCTCGCCGCTCGGGGGATCGGCTGCGGCGACCGGGTCGCGATCGCCATGCCGAACGGGATCGAGCTAGTCGAGGCAATGGCGGCGACGCTCAAGCTCGGCGCGCTGATCGTGCCGCTCTCGACCAGGCTCGCCGCGCGCGAGATCGCCTACATCGTCGGTCACTGCGAGCCCGGGGCGGTGCTCTACGGCGAGGGCATGCGGCAGGCCGTCGCGGCCGCGCTCGACGGGCTTCCGGGCGTGCCCCGGATCGTCGTCGGCGTGCCGGAGGCGGGCGAGGAGGCGTTTTCCGCGGTCCTCCAGTCCGGCGCGCCCGGACCGCCGCCGGCCCCGCCCGCCGCCGCGGACGACTGCATGATCGCCTATACCTCGGGCACGACGGGCCGGCCCAAGGGGGCGGTCGGGACCAACGCGAACCTCGTCGTCGCGTCGTTCGCCAACGTGGCGGAGTGGGGGCTGAACGAGCGCGACGTGGTGCTGGCGACCACCGCGATGGCGCACCGGACCGGGTTGAGCCGGCTCGCCAACGCGGTCACGGTCGGCTGCCGCCTGGTCATGCAGCCGCGCTTCGACGCGGCCGGCGCGCTGTCGGCGATCGAGCGCGAGAAGGTGACCGTCGCGGGCGGCGTGCCGACCGTCTTCCGCATGATGACGCCGGAGTTCGAGAAGCGGCCGGAGGCGGCTTCGTCCCTCCGCCTGATCGTCGCCACCGGAGAGGTGTTCCCGGTCCCCGTCAAGGAGCGCCTGCGGGCCGCGATCCCGCATGTCGGGCTCTACACCTTCCTCGCCCAGACCGAGGCCGGGTACATCGCGGCGCTCCGTCCCGACGAGCAGGAGGCGCGCCCGCACGCGACGGGCCGGCCGATCATGGGCGTCGAGACCCGCGTCGTCGGCGCGGACGGGAACGACGTGCCCCGGGGCGAGCCGGGCGAGCTCCTGGTGCGCTGCGGCGCGCCCGGCCGCGCGGTCGTCATGCGCGAATATTTCCGCGACCCCGGGGCGACCGAAGCGGCGTTCGACGGCGACTGGTTCCGCACCGGCGACGTGGGCTATTTCGACGCCGACGGGTATATCTACTTCGTCGACCGCGCCAAGGACATGATCGTGACCGGCGGGCTCAACGTCTATTCCAAGGAGGTCGAGATCGCCCTGATCGACCACCAAGCGGTGGCCGACGCGGCGGTGGTCGGCGTGCCGGACGACGAGTTCGGCGAGGCGATCGCGGCCTGCGTCATCCTGGAAGAGGGCCGAACGGCCGCCGCCGGGGAGCTGATCGAGCACTGCCGCGCGCGGATCGCGAGCTACAAGAAGCCGAGGCACGTCCACTTCTTCGACGACCTGCCGCGCACCGGCACCGGCAAGGTGATGAAGCAGGAGCTGAAGAAGCGGCTGGCGTCCCTCGATACGGCCCCCGCGGGGCCTGCTCGGGATGAGGGGAAGGGTTTCGGGTCCGCTCCCCACCCTCATCCCGAGTAGCCGCGAAGCGGCGTATCGAAGGACGCGCCATGTACGCCGATCACACCCCTCTCGAAGCCGCCGGCCAGGCCCTGATCGCCTTCCTGTTCCTCGGCACGGCGCTGATCAACTCGACGATGAAGGCCAGGCAGCACGCCGAGCGCATCGCGGCGCAGGGGATTCCCGCGCCCTACACGGTGCTCTGGACCGGCTTCGCGATGCAGTACGCGGGCGGGATCATGATCGCGCTCGATGTCTGGACCGATACCGGCGCCGTGATCCTGATCGTCTTCACCGTGCTGGCGACGGCGATCTTCCACCGCTTCTGGGAAGTGGAGGAGCCGCTCAGGCGGCACCTCCACCAGGCCTTCCTGTTCTCCAACTGCGGGCTCTGCGGCGGGCTTCTGCTTCTGATCTGAGCCCTGTTCCGGCCGCGGTCATTCCCCCAAACCGTCATGCCCGGACTTGTTCCGGGCATCTCTCCCGGCGAGCGCGTGGATGGCCGGAACAAGTCCGGCCATGACGAGGTCGGCGTTACGGCACCGGGATGTCCTGCACCTTGTTGGGGACGTCGTAGCCCTTTTGCACCGCCGGGCGGCCGGCGATCTCGGCGTACCAGCGCTTGAGGTTCGGGAAATCGGCCCAGTCGATCCGGTGCCATTCGTAGCGCGAGATCCACGGCCAGGTGGCGATGTCGGCGATCGTGTAGTCCTCGCCCGCGAGGTACCGCGTCTCGCCGAGCCGCTTGTTGAGCACGCCGTAGATCCGCCTGGTCTCGTTCAGGAAGCGCTCCTCGGCATAGGGCGCCTTGCCCTCGTTGAAGCGGGCGAAATGGTGGGTCTGGCCGAGCATCGGGCCGACCGAACCCATCTGCATCATCAGCCACTCCATGACCTTCCAGCGGCCCTTCTCGTCGCCCGGCATCAGCATGCCGGTCTTGTCGGCGAGATAGAGCAGGATCGCGCCCGATTCCATCAGCGAGGTCCCGGTGTCGCGGTCGACGATGGCGGGGATCTTGTTGTTCGGGCTGATCGCGAGGAAGTCCGGCGCGAACTGCTCGTCCTTGCCGATGTTTATCGGGTGCGTCTCGTAGTCGAGCCCGAACTCCTCGAGCCCGATCGAGACCTTGCGGCCGTTCGGCGTCTGCCAGGTGTAGAGGTCGATCATTCCTGTCCCCCTTGTGTGTCGGCGCGGCGCGCCATGCTATGAATGGTGTGGAGCGCAACATAGAGGGCGGACCCCGCCAGATCGACTCCGCCGCCCCGACGAGGAGACCGGAATGCCCGCCTACTGGATCGCCCACGGCAAGATCAACAAGCCCGAGCAGTACAAGAACTACGCCGATCGGGTGCCGGAAATCCTCGCCAAGTACAACGGGAAAGTGCTGGCGAGGGGCGGCGAGTACAAGACGCTCGAAGGGCCGGACGATTTCCCGCGCCACGTGGTGATCGAGTTCGAGTCGCTCGAACAGGCCGAGGCCTGCTTCGAGTCCGAGGAATACCGGAGCGCCGCCGCCCACCGCCGCGCCGACGGCGCGGGCGAGGTGCGGATTACCATCGTCGACGGCCAGTAGGGGGAGGGCGAGCAATGGCCGATCGGGTGCTCGAAGGGAAAGTCGTGCTGATGACCGGCGCGGGGCGCGGCATGGGGCGCGAGATGTCGCTCGCGCTCGCCGAGGCCGGCGCGAAGGTGGCGATGATCGACATCGACGAGGACGTGCTGACCGCCGCCGCGCGCGACGCGGAAGCGGCGGGCGGGCAGGGCTGCGCGCTTCCCATCGTCTGCGACGTGACCGACGCGGACCGGGCGGCGGCGACGCTGGACGAGATCCTCGGCCGCTTCGGCCGGCTCGACATGCTGGTCAACGACGCCGTCGTGGGGCCGGAGCGGATCGGCGACAATTTCTTCCACGACCCGCCCAAATTCTGGCAGCTCGAGGACGCGCTGTGGCGCCAGATGCTGGAGGTCAATGTCTACGGCCCGCAGCTGATGGCCCGCACCGTCGCGCCGACCATGCTGGAGGCCGGGCGCGGGCGGATCGTCAACGTCACCACCAGCCTGAATACCATGTACCGCGCCGGCGCCGGCTGTTACGGCCCGTCCAAGGCGGCGCTGGAGGCGCATACCCACATCATGGCGCACGACCTCGAAGGGACGGGCGTGACGGCCAACGTGCTGATCCCGGGCGGGCCGGTGAACACGCGGATGATCCCGGTGGCGTCGGGCGTCGACCGCGCCGCGCTGATCCAGCCGACGGTGATGCGCGCGCCGATCGTCTGGCTCTGCTCGGACGATTCCGACGGCGTCAGCGGCATGCGATTCATCGCGCTCCGCTGGGATGCGTCCCTGCCGCGCGACGAACGCATCGAAGCCGCCGGCGCCCCCGTCGCCTGGACCCAGCTCGGCGCGCAGTCCGTGCAGCCGGACTGAGCCTCCCCCTCACCCCGACCCTCTCCCCGCTGGGGAGAGGGGGCGTTGCGCCGCGGGGCTCCCGCCTTTCCTTCTCCCCTCCCGCTCGCGGGAGGGGCCGGGGGAGGGTGGGCCGCCCTACCCCACCAGGTGCCTGGCCAGGAAATCCGCCATCGGCATCCGCGTCGTGTGGTAGAGGTTGTGGCAGCAGTGGATGCCGTCGGGCTCGTACTGGGTGACGATCTCGGACGCGTTGACCGCTTCCGATTCCAGCCGGGTCGCCTGGGCGAACGGGATCAGATCGTCCTTCATCCCGTGCTGGAGATAGAGCGCGCATTCGATCCGCTCGGCGCAGTCGCCAAGGTCGATGAACTTCAGCCGCTCCTTCCCCTTCGCCGGGTCGGTCTCGCCGGCGCAGTAGGTGAAGCCGTTGCGGGTGATGTCGTGCATGTCCCACCAGTAGGTCTGGAGCTCGTAGAGGACGCCCCAGCAGACGCAGGCCGCGATCCGCCTGTCGTGCGCCGCGCTCCGGGGCGCGTAGTAGCCGCCGAAGCTCCGCCCCAGGATGCCGAACTTCGATCCGTCGATGTCGTCCCGCGCCTCCAGCGCGTCGAGCACGGCCGAGGTGAAGCGCTCGAAATCCGGCCGGATCGGGGTCTGGAAGTACATCTCGCCCTGGCCCGGCCCGTCGAAGGCGAAGGTCGCCATGCCGCGGTCGTGGCACATGCGCTCGAACAGGTAGCTCTCCTCCTTGGTGCTTTCGAGCCCGCCGATCAGCACCGCGCAGCGCGGCCGCTCCACGCCGGGCGGCTTGCGCAGGAAGCCCGGGATCGAGAACCCCTCGAACGGCACGTCGACGCGCTCGGCCGGCGGGAAGAACAGCGGCGCCGCGCGGTTATACAGCGCGACCTTCCGCTTCTGCCCGGCCTCGCGCAGGTCGGGGCGCTCGAACATGTAGAACTGGGCGTAGTGGTAATACATCGAGGCCCGCCACAGGCAGACACCGGCGGTGATCGCGCCGCCGCCGGCCAGCGCGGTCTCGGCCATCGCCTCGTAGCGGTCGCCGATCGAGGTCACCGTCTCGTACCAGTCGCCCCAGCCGGTGCAGCGCTCCAGGATCTCGTCGATGTCGGCGGCGTCCAGCCCGTCGCCGATCATCCGCCCCTTGCTGCTCTCCATCACCTCGGCGATGACGTCGGCGTGCTCGCTCATGGGTCTCCTCCCTTTCTTCCCGCCCCATCACCCCGGCCCTCTCCCCGGCGGGGAGAGGGGGACTCGCGGCGCCCGCTCCTCCTTCCTTCTCCCCTCCCGCTTGCGGGAGGG
>JAJEHI010000116.1 GCA_022823775.1 Defluviicoccus sp.
GCGGAGAAACTAGCTCGAATCATATTTGTTCGTGTCTTACTGATTGGCGGGACGAGTTTGTTCGAAAGCGATGGTCTGTCTTGTCGCGATCGCATTGTCAAACACGATGCACCATCACAACCGTATTCACTCTCAGACCTACTCGATGGCTCGTAGCCATTCGTCCAACTGGTACTGTGCTAGCCTCCTTCGGCACGTATGCGGCGCTGTACCGGGGACGCGTCCTCCAACAGAAACCGGAACCGTCACCCATTGAATGGTGGCAGTGCGTCTTCGGCGGTGGGGCCTTCGGGGACCTGTGCTTAGTGTTGAGCTCACTTCGACTAAATTGACGTGACGCGGCCACAATTCTACAAGACATGCGGAAACTTTCTGAGAAGAGAAAAAGTCAACTCCTGCGTCATGCCAAGCGGGAACATGACAGGCGAAAGAAAGAACGGCGCAAGCGATATTGGCGCCGAGTTGCCAAACTGGGTAGGCCGGCGCGCCAACGAATAAAAGAGCAAGTTACTCTCAAACTGCCAGCAATCCTGAGCTTCGATTCAGCTTACCGTCAAACGGTCGATTTTCTCGACAAACTTCACTTTTTTAGCGACCATCAAGAGACATCTCTTTATCTTGACTTTACGACCCTTCAGCATATAGGACCTGCTGCGTCTCTTGCACTGGTCGCAGAGTTAGATCGTTGGCGAACGATCGGTAAATTCCGCCCTAGAGTCATGGAAGTCGATCAGTGGGACAAAGAAATCTTGGCACTGCTTAGCCAGATGGGGCTATTCCAACTTCTAGAGGTTGTAAATCCACCAAAGATGCCCGAACCAGGATCCTTACGTTTCATTAAGTTTAGGTCTCATCAGGCTTATTCGGTCGTTGATGGCGCGTTGGCGGAGAAATTGAGAAACGATCTAAACGAAATTTCAGGACTCGATCAGTCTGTTTCTGATAAGGATAACCTCTACAGAGGACTGACAGAAGCAATGCTTAATGTGCGGAACCATGCTTACAGGAAAGAAAGTGGGAAACGCCTCGATATAGAGACACGAATGCGAAAAGGTTGGATGTTCGGCGCTTATGACCAACGATCGCAAAGGTTGACTTGTGCATTTTACGATATGGGAGTGGGCATCCCTGTCAGAATGAGGGAGATGTACTCCCCAGGAAATTTGACGATTCTTCTAACGGACCTAGGTTTCAAAAATGACGGCCCTGGCCTCATCAGAGCTGCGATGCGGACCGGAGGCACTCGTACCGGAAAATCACACAGAGGACGCGGACTGAAAGGAATCAAACGATTCGCCGAAGAGGCAAGTGACGGGCAACTTCGGATATTGAGTGACACTGGACAATACCTATATATTAACGATAGGGACGCTTCTAAACCTTTGTCTCCTCCGCTGCGGGGAACCTTAATTCAATGGGAGATTACCCTACCACAAAACCAGAAAGGGCAATGCGATGGAATCTGAAACGACCATCAATATAGGGAAAGATTTTGGTCGGCACCCAATCGGTCGGACCAATGAGGACGGGCCATTTAACGGAACGAAATTCCGAAAAACTCATTTGGTTCCAGCACTGCGAAAATATGACCGCGTCATTGTCGAACTTGATGATGCTGTCGGTTATCAGTCTTCGTTTCTCGAAGAATCATTCGGCGGCTTGATTCGGGAGGAGGGATTCAGAGAGGGTTTTTTGAAAAATCGGTTGGAAATCAGAACGGAGAAACCGTATCTGCGGGCCGAAG
This sequence comes from Defluviicoccus sp., assembly GCA_022823775.1. Classification (GTDB taxonomy): domain Bacteria; phylum Pseudomonadota; class Alphaproteobacteria; order MPNO01; family MPNO01; genus MPNO01. The sequence goes on from JAJEHI010000116.1 coordinate 1,745, forward strand.
CATGGTCTTACATCGCGGATGCGGAAAACACAATAGACGACGAACGATAGCCGAATGAATGCGTTAATCGTTGATACGACACCGCCCTCAGCGCATACGATTTCCTTAGTCATTACCAGTGGATTGCTCGTTCTTAGCGTCCTGAATTACTGACGTCAAATCCGACGAGATCGGGATCAAGAGGAAAGGGATCTTGAAGCTTTTGGGAACCGTCTTGCCGATATGGCGTGGAAGGTAGCGAAGCTCTCTGCTGACTATTGGAACCAAAACGGCAATCTGACTCGGGAAGAAACCGCCATCTCGATTGAGCTAATCCGGCTCGAGGACGAGGTCGGTCGTTTTGTGCGACGTCGACCGGGTTCTCCCTGGGACATCTACAAGCCTCTGTTGAAACTTCGTCAAGCCACAACGGGCGGAAAGTTTTCAGTGAAAGGGCGAGCTCCTGAACCAAACAGAGGAAGGACAATTGAGGACGCTACACAACAGTTTGTCGATGCCGTGATGGGTCACTGAGTCTGGTTGACCGTACTCGAGCGTTCGGTAGTTTCACGCCACGGTTCGCGCCCGAGCGAACCTAGCAGATGGATATATCAATCCACGATTGTGGCAGTCGTCGTCGACGTATTCACCGGATTGACGGCTCACAGTACGGCGCGGGAACGGTTTGTGGTCGCAAATATTGGAGCCGTCTGTGCAGACCGTGGGGTCAGGCTCCACCCTCCGCCCGAGAAAACCTCGGCCGCCATTGCATCGGCATGGCTCGTGACTTCCGCCTTCACGGCCACTGAATCCCGATCTTGGACGCCAATTATAATGGACTCGTCAGGGCGCGGTCTCGCCCGCTTCTGCCTCATTTGGTCGGCTCGCATGGTCTTGAATTTGCCGCCGACGTAGGTTTCGTCAGCCTCGACGGGGCCGGACATAGAGTCGATCCGAGCCTCGCCCCAGGACTCTCGCAGCCTAGGGAACACGAACCACGCGGTCTCCTGCGTGTCCTCTAGGTCACGGTGCAGCTTGAGGGACGAAACGCCCTTTAGGTACGTGACGTACAGGTAGGTCGCAAACACCCACTTGCGGAGCGGCGCTTGGGAATGCTGGAGGGGCGTACCAGTTCGGACGCTGAAGTATGTCCGTGAGCCGCCGCACCAATAGGGCATGGGCTTGCGGTTGCTGGTCTTGGTGGTCTTGGTGGTCTCTGCGCTCTTGCACTTGGGGCAGTGCCGCTGGCCACCCCAACGGTTCCGCTCGAACCATGATTCTACCGATGCTTCGGTGGGAAAGCGCTCGGTGAGTTCGAAGATCGAAATACCCTGTCAGTGGAATTTACCGGGGGGCTTTCTGTGCCATCGTCCGCATCCTCTCCGACGATCCGTATCAATGCCAGTCCCTTGCAGGCGCTTGAACGGGCTGTCAAGCCTTGCATGTTACTTCCTACAGTTTCCCGGACCACAGAGCCGTGCGCACGCTCGACCGTGGCGTGAACCGCGACGCGTGATCGCATGATGCGCTAGTACTGTGATTCCTTGAACGCCCGGTTTCGTCAGGCTATCGGGGACCGTCAAATGCATGCCATCGACCGCTTCTTCGGTCTTCAGGAACAGGGCACGACGGTTCGGCAGGAGATCGTCGCCGGCACGGCGACCTTTCTCACCATGTCTTACATCGTCGTCGTCAACCCGCTGATCCTCAGTGACGCCGGCATGGACTTCGGCGCGGTCTTCACGGCCACCGTCCTCGCGGCGGCGATCGGCACGGGGATCATGGGGCTCTGGGCGAACTGGCCCGTGGCGCTCGCCCCCGGCATGGGGCTGAACGCGTTCTTCGCGTACGGCGTGGTCCTGGGCATGGGGCACCCGTGGCAGGCCGCACTTGGCGCCGTGTTCTGTTCGGGCGTCCTGTTCATGGCCCTGAGCGCGAGCGGGCTTCGACGCTGGATCCTCGAGGCCATGCCCGCCAGCCTGCGCCTCGGGATCGGTGCCGGAATCGGCCTGTTCCTCGCGCTCATTGGCCTCCGCAACGCCGGCATCGTGGTCGGCCATCCCGATACGCTCATTGCCATCGGTGATCTCACCGAAGCCACGGTGTTTCTCGCTTGCGCGGGCTTCGTTGCCATGACACTGCTCGCGTCGCGCCGGATTGTCGGAGCGATCGTGATCTCCATCGTCGGGATCACCGCCGTCGGCCTGATTGTCGGCGAGGCGTCCTGGGGCGGCGGCGCCTGGCTGCCGCCAAGCCCAGCCCCCACCCTGTTCGCGCTCGACATCCAGGCGGTGTTCGAACTGGGCCTCGTCGTGGTCGTGTTGACGTTTCTCTTCTTCGACTTCTTCGATACCGCCGGAACCCTGACATCCGTCGCCGTCATGGCCGGCAGGGTGCGCGGCGATGGCAGCATCGAGAACATCGGCCGGGCCGTGTTCTCGGATTCCGTCGCCACCACCGCGGGCAGTCTGCTCGGAACCAGCAGCACCACCAGCTACATCGAGAGCGGCGCAGGCATACGGGAAGGCGGGAAAACCGGACTGACCGCCGTCACGTGCGCCGTGCTGTTCCTGCTGTGCCTCTTTCTCGCACCCCTGGTCAAGACCATCCCGAGCTGGGCGGCGGCGGCGGCGCTCGTGTTCGTGGGAACCGGATTTGTCTCCACGCTGAAGGACCTGGACTGGGACGACGCCGGGGCCTACGTGCCGGCCGTCCTCACCGCCATTGTCATGCCGTTCACCTTCAGTATTGCCAACGGTATTGCGATTGGGTTCATCAGCTACGCGGTGATCAAGATCGTCACGGGAAACGTCCGCGACCTGCATCCGGCGGTCGCGCTCCTGGCGGCGGCCAGCCTTCTGTACTTCCTGAAGGACTTCTAGCAGGGTGCCGAAAAACTCAGCACTTTTGTGCTTTCAGGGTCGCCTGGTCGCCATGGTGGAAGCGCAGTTCGATGTCGAGGAAGCCGTCATCCTCCAGTTCTGCTGACCCGTCGCCCCAGACCTCGTCCATTTCCTCATATCCCTGCCAGGTGAAGCAGATGGTGCGGCTGGAGTACTCACAGTCGAGGCTTCCCTGCACGCACCCGAAGGCGAACTCGCCGTGTCCGTTGTCTTCGATGGTGAGGTAGGCAGGTTCGACGAGGTCGAGGTAGTCGCGATCCCACAGATCGGCTTCGACGATCCGCCAGTGGCCGATCAGGCAGCAAGCGCGGGGACCATCGCCCTCACTCGCCGCCTTGGGCCGGGACAAGGCAAAAGCCCGCGTGCCAGTCCCCTTCCCTACCAGAGCATGGTCGCGCTGAACCCGACCCGGTCCTCCGACGCCGTTGTGGTGTCTGCGGGCTCCCACAGTGTCGCCTCGAGACCGAGATTGAAGGAGACGCGCTTGCCCCCGGCCAGCCCCAGCCTCCAACCCACTCGCCATTCATGGCCGACCTCGGATAACCCAAGCCCCAGCTCCGGCGTTCCCAGGAAGTGCCCGCCGAACAACGCCATCCCGTAACCTACGCGCGCATCCAGCCGCCCGTTCGTCTGGCCGGCGGGTTCCACCCCTCCGGTCACGCCGGTCTGCCACAACCGCTGCACAGCGCTGGCCGTCTGGCCCCACGCCGGCCGTACGCTGAGCGCGAGCCCCTGGCCGGCCGGGCCCGGATCGAGTCGAACCAGACCGCTTACGCCCCATTCCTCGTAGTCGCCGCTGTGCGCCAGCAGCGTCCGGGCCCGGGCTTCGACGGTAAGGCCGGTTACCTGGTCCGTGTAGCGCAGCCCGCCACCGGCTTCGACACTGGTGCCCGTCTCGCCGTCCCCGCCGTCGTTCCGGACGCCGATCTCGATCGACGGCGTGAGCGTGGCACCCGAGGCAAGGTCCTGGACATGGGACCCTTCGAGCATCAGCCGGTGCCGGTTGGCATTCAGCGTCATGCTCTCAAGGGCCTCGGACCCGTCAAGCTCCGCGCGTGTGAAGGCGGTTTCGCCCTTGATCCTCAGGCTCGTGGTGCCGCCGGCGATCAGCCGGTCGCTGTCCACCAGCGGCCCGCTGACGCCAGCCGCTGCAGTCTGCTGGGTGAGGTCGCTCGCCTGCACGCCCGTCGAGTCGTCGACCTCGACCTCGACCTCACCCGAGCCGTAGCCGGCCGTCGCCCACAGGTTCATACTGCCCGCTGCCTGCCAGCCCACGTAGGGGTTGACGCTCGTCAGGGTCGTCGTGAGTTCGCCCGAGATGGCGCTGGAATCCGTGTAGTCCGCGGTCCCTCGTGCCCGCGCCACCGACACGCCGGCCAACACGTCAGCGCCGAGCTTGGCGTCGACCCCGAGGCTGGCGCTCATCACGTCGCCGTCGTAGGCCAGCGCCTCCTGGCTGCCGCCGGAGAAGTTGCGGTAGTCGCCGCTTCCCCAGAGCGTCAGGTTCCCGATCAGGCCGCTCCTCCCGGTGTCCACCGCGTCGAGCGCGAGGGTGAAGGACGAGCCGGCAAGCAGCCGGCCGGGATCGAAGGTACCGCCCTCCAGCGCGCGCCGGTTTGCCAGCAGGGCATCAGGAAGCGTGGAGGCGCCTGCAAGGCTGAGTTCCCTGGCCGGTGGGGTCTCGGAAGTCGCCTGCTGGATGCGGCCGGACACGGCGTCCACCGTGCTCGCGGTCATTGCACGCATCATTTGGGGCAGTGCGGCTTCCACCACCGCGTTCTGGTTAGCAGCGGTCGTTTCGGGCGTTCTCAGATAGACGCCCGAGCCAATAACGAGGTTGGTGCTGACCTCGGTCCCTCCGTCGGTCTTGATCGTTCGGATGAACTCTCTCGCGTAACCCAGCTTCGGGATGTCAGCTCTGTCGCTGTCGTCTGAGGGATCGTCCCAGAAATACTCCACGAAGCCGCCTTCCGGGCTGCTGCTCGCCGCCTCGAGGACCTGCGGCAGGACAAGCCTTCCGGTCACCACGTCGCGGACGGTCGGCACCAGGGGCCGGAGTTCGAACCTGTCCGGAAACGCTCCATGAAACAGGATGACGTTGCTGGTGCGGTCCAGCACGTAAAGATAGACGGAGCCGTGCCTCCATGGCCCGCCCGGGTCCCTGAGGGCAAGCCTGGCTCTAGCCAGTGCCACTCTGGATTCCGCCAAGGAACGCACGTTCCTCTGGGTTGCGACAAGGAAGCGCAACGCCTCCGTGACAAACGTCTTCAGGGTCTCGCGATCCACCACGTCCCTGGCAGTGATCGCCGGCATGCTGTGGTCGATCTTTTCGACAGCCAAGTGGGAGGCGTCGAGGTCGAACCCGGCGAGCAACACGTACGGCTGCACCGTATTGACCGAGACATAAGCGCCTGCGTAGCCGCTCGCTCCCGGGATGCCCGGGCGTACACCCGCCACGGCGCCGGTCAGGTCGAACGGTGCGTGCGGTTCGCTTTGCAGCAGCTGGAGAAGCGTGGACTGTGCGCTGCCCTTGGCGGCGGGATCCGACGCGGCCAGACCCGCCAGGACCGTCCGGGGGACACCGAGCGCCGAAAGAATCCCTGCATAGATCGCCGGCTTCAGCCTGCCGGCCGACAGGGACATGTCCTTTGCATGGAGGAACACCCGGCCGTCGGGGGTCAGCGTCACGATGTACGTGGCCCCGGAACGCCACGGACCGCCTTCCAATCGAAGCCGGCACCCTGCCAACGCGAGCTGCTCCGATGTCAAAGTCTCTGAACCCCTGCTCTTGAACTGCGCCGTCGCGGCCAGCGCGAAATCCATCAGGGTGGCGCTGCCGTCTTCCACGTCCTGCGCCGTCACGGGCGGTTCCGGAGGGGGCGTGACGCCGGGACTGAGCGGACAGCTTTCCTGCGCCAGCGCCGGCTGCGCGCCGGAGGTGACGCCGGTCAGCACGAACAGGCCGAACACCAGGAGCGTCAAGGCCGCGGCTGGCAGCGCTCGGGCGCTGGTCCCGAAGAGCCCTCTGCAGGAGGAAACTCGACGAATTACTGCCGTGGACCGTCGTGCACCGGCAACGGGAGCGCCGGGGCCCTCCGAAGGGGTCCGGCAGACTGTCGGGGAGTCAAGAACGTTCGTCATGATCGCTTCCTACCCTGTTGGAAAACGGCATGAGGCTGTGCGGCGGGGCCAGACAGGTCCGGGCCGAGATCCAGGGTTCGGACCCCGGCGCCGATCCGCGCATGCCATCCGGCTGACCGCCTGCGGGTTGCCACTTGCCCGCCCGCTGTCGTTCGAGCGCACCCCTGCGTGCATCTGCCGGTCTCCGTGCTCGCACCCGATGACCATTCTCGTCTCCAGCCGACCACATGACTGACCGCCCTCCTGCCGACCGGTTCGCTTCGGACATTGCCGCGAAGACGGATTACCACCGAGCCGCGAAGCCGGGGAATCGGTTCGATCATACCGTCAACGGGCATCGGCGGGACCAAACGGCCGAAGTTCCCGCGTTCATGCTCACTCCCGGCACGGGCTCAAGGACTCGGGACCTGCCCGGCATTCGGGGATGCTCTCGGGGGCCCGGAGCGTCGGTCCGGATGCATCGCCTGCCCTCCATGGCATCCCGTCGAACGGAACCCTCGTTCTCGGCTTCACGCACCGGCGCCATGGATACCTGTCGGCACGCCGGGCGGAGACAAACGCCCGGTGCACTCTCGGAGCCGCCAGGAAACGGGCTTCAGACGCCAAGATATGATCGGGCCTCCCCGCAGAGGAGCGTGGCTTCGAGCGTGCCGCAGTTCCCCAACACGATCCCCCTGATTGGCTACGCCGACCGATGGTCGGCGCGCCCCGGTGAGACCATCTCCTTCAAGGTGAGCAGCCGCTCGGCTGAGCCGTACCGGGCGCGGCTCGTCCGGGTCATCTCGGGTGACCCGAACCCTGACGGCCCCGGCATCAAGGAGGCGCCGATGCCGGCCGACTTCGAGGGAAGCTGGCCGTCGCACGCGCAGGACGCGGACCTCGGCTCGTACGCCCGGATCCGCGATGCGCACCTGAAGGCCGAGCCCCTGACCGTGTCGGCAACGATCTGGCCAACACTTCCCGGCCGCGAGGAGCAAGGCGTCGTGTCGTGGCTGGATGAATCCAGCGGAGCCGTGCTCTTTCTCGACGGCGAGCGCGGTGCCAGCGTGCGAATAGCCACTGCGCGCGGTGTCGAAACGGTTTCGGTCGGGAAGCCGTTGCGTGCGCGCGCGTGGTACCGGGTCTGGGCAAGCATCGACCCGCGAAGCGACACGGTCCGGGTCGGGCAGCGGGCCGTGCACCCGCTCGGCATGGTGGATGACGCGGGGACCGCGGGTCAGCCGGTAACGGCGTTGATGCCAGAGGGAAATGGCAGGATCTTCATCAGGGCGGTCGGCGGCAACCCCGTCGGCGGCCACTTCAACGGCAAGATCGAGGGACCCGCCATCGTGCGCGGCGGCGCCGAACCGGGTGAAGCCGTGTTCGCCGAGGGGCCGTCCCGGAGCGAGGTCATCGCGGCCTGGGACTTCTCGCTGGAGATTCCGTCCCTCAGGGTGATCGACACGGGACCCAACGGATGGCACGGCGAACTCGTGAACCTCCCGGCACGGGCGATGAAAGGCTCCAACTGGAGCGGGCGCGAACACTCCTGGCGCCATGCGCCGGGTGAGTACGGAGCCATCCACTTTCACGAGGACGATCTCTACGACTGCGGCTGGGACACGGATTTCTCGTTCACGGTGCCGGCCGACCTGGACAGCGGTGCCTACGCGGTGCGGCTCACGTGTGGCCGCCACGAGGACATGATTCCCTTTTTCGTGCTGCCACCACACGGGTCCCGGCGGACAGATTTGTGCGTCCTGATTCCGACCTTTACCTACACTGTCTACGGCAACTACTCCCGAGAGGTCACCAACGACGAGTACCGGGCCCGGGCCCGTGACTGGGGCGCGCGCGATGCCACGCCGGATGATCACCGGGAGTACGGTCTCTCCACGTACAACTTCCATACCGACGACAGCGGAATCTGCTTCGCCTCGCAGCGCCGCCCGGTGCTGACGCAGCGGGCCGGCTATATGAGCTATCTGGACGAAGCGGGCTCGGGGATGCGCCACTATCCGGGCGATACCCACCTCATCGACTGGCTGGAGGAGAAGGGCTACGAGTTCGACCTCATCACCGACCACGACCTGGACCGCGAGGGCTACGACCTCATTTCGTCCTACCGCGTCGTGCTCACCGGCTCCCATCCCGAATACCACACCGCGAACACGCTCGACGCCCTCCAGCGCCATCTCGATGAGGGCGGGCGGCTTATGTATCTCGGCGGCAACGGCTTCTACTGGCGGGTGGCGGTCAGCGACGCCGCGCCCGGCGCCGTCGAGATCCGGCGGGGCGAGGGCGGCATCCGCGCCTGGGCGGCGGAGCCGGGCGAGTATTACAACGCGCTCGACGGGGAATATGGCGGCCTCTGGCGGCGCAACGACCGCCCGCCGCAGAAGCTCGCCGGCGTCGGCTTCTCCGCGCAGGGGCAGTTCGTCGGCTCATACTATGTGCGCGGCCCCGGCGCGGACGAACCGCGCGCCGCCTGGATCTTCGAAGGCGTGCCGGACCGCATACTCGGCGACTTCGGCCTCTCCGGCGGGGGCGCGGCCGGCTTCGAGCTCGACCGGGTGGACACCCGCCTCGGCTCGCCGCCCAACACCATCGTGCTGGCGACCTCCGAGGAGCACGGCGACACCTTCGTCGTCGTGCCGGAGGAGCTGCTGACCCATCTCGTGACCTGGCCGGGCGAGCCGCCCGAGGCGCTGGTGCGCTCGAACCTGGCCTTCTTCGAGACCGCGGCCGGCGGGGCCGTGTTCTCCGTCGGCTCCATCACCTATTGCGGCAGCCTCTCCCACAACGGCTACGACAACAACATCTCGCGCATCACGAAGAACGTCCTCGACCGCTTCGCCGACCCCGCGCCGTTCGAAAGCTGAGCGGCGGGCTGGAGAAGGTTTGCCGGTACTGTCGCCCCGGCCCCCGAGCCGGGGCCCAGCGCTACCCTTTCAGGCCGAGAGATGGACCCCGGATCTCCGCTTCGCTCCGTCCGGGATGACAATGGAGTTATCCCGCGCACGCCGGAGATGACCGGGTCCGGCGCTAACCCCAGTCCTTCAACGCCGCCGCGCCGGCGCCGGCGATGCGGCCGGAGACGAAGCATTCGGCGATGTTGCCGCCGGAGAGGTAGAGGTGGCCGAAGGCGCTGCCGAGTTCGCCCGCCGCATAGAGCCTCGGGATCGGCGCGCCGAACACATTGACGATCCGCTGGCCGGTATCGTGGACCGGCCCGCCCTGGGTGTTCGACACCACCGGCCATATCGGCGCGCCGTAATAGGGCGGCGTGTCGATGGGCGTCATGGTTCCGGGCGGACGGCCGAAATCCTCGTCGCGCCCGGCCGCGCAGAGCTCGTTCCAGCGCCGGACGCTCGCCTCTGCGGCGGCGGGGTCGAGGCCGAGCGCCGCGGCAAGCCCGGCGAGCGTGTCCGCCCGCTTGAGCGCGCCCGATTCCACTTCCGCCAGATTGTCCCCGCTCCAGTCCAGCCGGACGCCCTCATCGTTGGATGTGGGCTGGCCCAGCGGGTAGAGCCGGCGGCCGTTCTCGTCGCAGATCATGGCGCTCGGGATGCGCGGATAGTCCTGCCGCACCGTGTCGTAGAGCTGCATCTGCCGGTGCCCGGTGTCGTGGGTGTAGGGCAGGTATTCGTTCATGTAGCGCCGCCCGTCCCGGTCCAGCAGGATCCAGGCCATCTTCACGCCGGGGTCGTCATGGCCGCCGTCTTCGGCGGGGCGCCAGTCGGGGAGCCGCTTGACCCTGATGCCGTAAGGGTAGTCCGGGTCGGCGCTGCGGAAGCCGTAGGCGCCGTGGAAATGCCACATGTGCCAGAGCTCGGCGCCCAGGTCCTGCGCCATGGCGATGCCGTCGCCGGTGTTGTGCCGCGCCGCGGCCGGCAGGACCGGCCGGCCTTCCCAAAACTGGTCCTGCCGCTCCGCGCTGCCCTCGAAGCCGCCGGAGGCCAGGATGACGCCCCGCCGCGCCTTGACATGGCGGATGCCGTCCCGTCCCTCGACGGTAATGCCGCGCACTTCGGAGCCGTCCTCCGAGGTCAGCAGGCGCAGGCCGCGCGTGTTCAGCCGCACCTCGATGTCCTCGTTCGCGAGATTGTCGTCGAGGATCTTGAACAGCATCGGGCCGCCCGGCGCGCCGTTGGCCCAGGGATAGACCGCGCGGGCATCGAAGTTCGGCACCGCGTGAACGGTGGTGTGGTAGAAGGTGTCGAAGCCCGGCAGGGGGTAGTTGCCGCCGGCCTTGCCGGCCTCGACGCTGGTGCCGATTTCCGCCCCGTTCACCCGGGCGAGGTCGCGCACATAGGGCTCGAGCAGGGCCATGCCGTCGGCGAGCGCGCGGTTCACGTCGTCCGGCGTGCGCCCGCCATTGGTCGCGGCCAGGTAGCTGCGGGCCTTCCCGGCGTCCATCGCGCAGCGCACC
>JAJEHI010000154.1 GCA_022823775.1 Defluviicoccus sp.
GGCGTCGCGCACCAGATGGGCGTATTTGGCGGTGGTGCCGACCGTGACATGGCCGAGCAGGCGCCCGATCACCGGCAGGCCCTCGCCCAGCGCCAGCGCCCTGCTGGCGTAGCTGTGCCGGCAGTCGTGAAGCCGCACGTCGTCCAGCCCGGCCGCCGTCCTGACCCGCTTCCAGTGCCCGGACAGATAGGCCAGACGGGACTTCGGCTTCGCCCCCCGGAAGACCCAGTGCACGCCGTCCTCCCGCTCGATGCGGTCCAGCACCGTCAGCGCCGGCCCGGTCAGCGGCACCATGCGCGGGCCCGTCTTCGAATCGCGGAGCCGGATGACCCGCGCCGCGCGGTCGATGTCGTCCCATTGCAGGGTGAGGACCTCGTCCGAGCGGCAGCCGGTCAGCATCAGCAGGCGGATCGCCGCGATCGCGGAAGCCTGCATCGAACGCTTCTTCTCGAAGGTCTTCAGCACATCGCCGATACGCCGGAACTCGTCGGGCGTCAGGAAGCGCTCGCGGGGCGTGTCGCGGTAGTGGCGGACATGCCGGCACGGGTTGCTGCCGGGCGGGAGCATCTCCCAGCTCTCGGCCAGCGTGAACATCTTCGAGAGCACCCAGATCGTCTGGTTGGCCGCCGCCGGCGTGGCGCGCAGCCGGTGGTGGAGTTCACCCGCATCCTCCGGCCCAATGTCCTTCAGCGCCTTGCTCCCCAGCGCCGGCAGGATGTGGCGCTCGATGGCGATGCGGTAGTTCTTCGCCGTCTTCGGCTTGCAGCGCGCCGCGACATGGTTCTTCAGGCAGAGTGCCGCAAGATCGGCGACGGTGGGCTCGGGCGCCGGTTCCGGCGGCTTCGGGTCCTCGCCCCGCTTGATGCGGTCGATGGCCGCCGCCGCCTCGCGGCGGCGCTCCTCGACGGTCTTCTCGCCGGCCGGCCCCAGCGTCGCCCGCTTCAGGCCCGCCGGCCCCCGCGACTGGACGATGTAGAGCTTGCGCCCGGTGGCATGGACCCTGACCCCGAAGCCGGCGAGGTCGCGGTCCCAGAAGATGGCGTCCTTGCGGCCCGGCTTGAGCCCGTCCACAATCCGCTTGGTGAGCCTGAGGGTGCTGCGTTTCGGCATCGTCGTCGCGCTCCGCTGGAATCGCCCGCGGGTCAGTCATCAAACCGTATGCGAGCGGCATCAAGTCGGGGACGATTGAAGGCGATGTCTGGCGGCAAGTCAAGGGTTCGGAGACCGGAGAGAACAGAAAAATATCAGCTATTACAACGCTCTATCATGGCATTGGCGCTGGACGGCGAGCGATGGCGGAGAGTGTCCAGGAAAGCATGAGACCCCGGAACAAGTCCGGGGTGACAGCAGGGGGAGCAGAAATGGTCTCGTCCATCGGCAGGGAGCCCGTCCCAAAGTTAAACCGGACAGCAATGGAACAAGTCCGGGCATGACGACATGAAGGCGGTGGCGGTGTCTCTGGACCCCGGAACAAGTCCGGGGTGACAGCTGAGGGGGCGGAGAGTGTCTTGCGTATCGGCGCGGAATCCGTCCCGAAGTTCAACCGGACAGCAGTGGAACAAGTCCCGGCATGACGGGGGGCGCGGTCAGTGCGGAACGATGCTGCCGCGCTCGATCACGAAAATGTCGTCGAGCAGGCGGGCGATATGGACGTCGTTCGACTCGGCGACCAGGACCGATTCGCCCTCTTCCTTGAGACTGGCGAGGATCTCCACCATCCGCTGGGCGAAGACGGGCGCGATGCCCTCGCTGGGCTCGTCGAGCAGCAAGAGCTTGGTGCCGCACATGATGGCGCGCGCGAAGGCGACGAATTTCTGCTGCCCGCCCGACAGTGTCGTTGCGCCACGATTGCGGAACTCCTCGACCTCGGGCATCAGGCCGTAGATCCATTTCAGGCGCTCCTCCGCGCCCTCCGACCTGGTCGACCAGACCGGCAGCATAATGTTCTCTTCCGCCGTCAGCTCGGGCACGAGCCGGCGATCCTCCGGCATGAAACCGATCCCGAGATGGGCGCGGCGATAGGCGTGCGAGTTGCCGAGGTCGAGATGCTCGAACTCGATCGACCCCTTCTGCAGCTTGAGCGCGCCCATGATGGCGCGCATCACGGTCGTCTTGCCGGCGCCGTTGCGCCCGATGAGCCCGCACATCGCGCCCGAGGGCACGTCGAGACTGACGCCCCGCAGGATCTCGGTGGCGCCGATGCTGACGTCGACATCCTTGACGGTGAGCATCAGCCCGCCTCCCCCTCGCCGGCCTCCGCCGCGTCCCCGTTGCCGGAACGCGCGCGGTGGTATTCCTTGCCGATGACGAATTCCTGCACCAGCGGATCGACCATCGCCTGTTCGGTCGGCGCGTCGCAGATGATCTCGCCCTGCGAGAAGGCGAGCACCCGGGAGACGTAGCGCTCGACGATCTCCATGTCGTGCTCGATGAACAGGACCGTCGTCTCCTCCTCCTTCAGCGCCTGCATCAGGATGTCCATGATGCCGAACTTCTCCTCGGCGCTGATGCCGCTGGTCGGCTCGTCGAGCATCAGGAGCTTCGGCTTGCGCACCGTCGCCATCGCGATGTCGAGCAGCTTGCGCACGCCCTGCGGCAGGGCGGATGCCGCGACGTGGCGGTAATCGGCGATCTGGTAGCGGACCATGTGCTCGTCGACCCGGCCCGCCCGGTCGCCGCGCATCAGCGCGCCGAGCAAGCCGAGCCCGTCGCGCTCGGCGATGCCGAAAGCGATCATCAGGTTGTCGAACACCGATTCCGACAGGAAGACCTGCGGGACCTGGAACGACCGGCAGAGCCCGAGCCGGGTGATCGCGCGCACCGACCGACCGCGAATATCGCGGCCCATGAACTCGATCTTGCCCTCGCTGGGCGGAAGGTAGCCGGTAACCATGTTCACGAAAGTGGTCTTGCCGGCGCCGTTGGCGCCGATCACGCCGATCGTCTCGCCCTCCTCGATGGTCACGTTGATGTTGTGGGCGGCGACGACGGCGCCGAAGCTCTTCTCGAGACCCTGCACGTTCAATACGACAGACATCGGCCTTACGCCTTCTCTTCCTGGGCTCGCGCTTCGAGGCGGTTTCGCTCCTTGCGCCGCTGGTTCCAGCGGTCGACCAGCGACCACAGCCCGTTGGGCAGGAACATGATGATCAGCAGCAGGGTTCCGCCCATGATGAGCTGCCAGATCCCGGGGAACTGCTCGAACGCGTAGGTGCGGATCAGCTCGTAGAGCAGCGCGCCGATGAACGGCGCACCGACATTGCCGGTGCCGCTGAGGATCGCGATGAACACGAAATCGCCGGAGATCGGCCAATAGGCCATCGAGTCGGGATCGACGTGGCCGATCGTCATCGCGGCGATGGCGCCGCCGAACCCGCCGACCAGTCCGGAGATGGTGTATTTGACGTGGATCGCCCTCTCCGCCGAATAGCCGAGATATTCGAGGCGGATTTCGTTCTCGCGCACCGCCGTCGTCATGTAGCCCAGCGTCGAACGAAGATAGTGGTGCACCGCCATCGCGACGGCCCAGGTCATGACCGCGGCGAAGAAGAAGAGTGTGGTCTTGTTCGCCGCGCCCTCCGGCTCGTACCAGAGGTAGGTCGTCTGTTCGAGGCTGATCCCGTCGGTCGAGCCGAGGCTCTCCAGCTTGGCGAGCACGCCGTAGAGGATCATCGAGAAGGCGAGGTTCAGCAGGGCGAAGAAGATGCCCCGGTAGCGCCTCAGCAAGAATCCCAGAATCCAGGCGAAGCCGCCGGCGACGACTACCCCGCAGGCAACGGTGAGGAAGACGTCCGTTATGCCGAGATACTTGACGATCAGCGCCACCGTGTACGCGCCGAAGCCGTAGAACAGCGCGTGGCCGAACGAGATCAGCCCGCAGCGCCACAGCACCAGAAGTCCGAGCGCCACCGAACCGCGTGCCAGCGACAACAGCAGGATCGCCCGGAACCATTCGGGGATGAAGAAGTTTACGACGATCAGCACGGCCAGGCCGAGTGTCAGGGCCCAGCCCGTCTGGTCCATATACTTGGTCATATCTTCCTCGCCTTGGCGGGGGCGAACAAACCCTGAGGCCGGACGATCAGGACGATCGCCATGATCATGTAGATGACGAACAGTTCCAGCACCGGTTCGAGATGCACCGCCGCGGCGCGCGCGACGCCGACCACCAGGGAGCCGATCAGCGCGCCCGGGATCGAGCCCATGCCGCCGATCACGACCACGGCGAAGGCGAGCACGATGACCTCCACCCCGATCCCCGGCTGAACCGAGATCGCCGGCGCCTGGTAGGCGCCGCCGAGCGCGCCGAGGAACGAGCCCACCATGAAGGTGAGCAGGAAGATCTTGGTGACGTTGATCCCCATCGATTGCGACAGCTCGCGGTCGTAGATCACCGCCAGCAGCATCTTGCCGAAGGTCGTCCGCCTGAGCCCGTACCAGAGAATCGCGGCGACCAGCGCGGACAGGAAGATCATCGACAGGTTGTAGTTGTCGAAGGGAAGCTCGGCGATGTCGGTCTGGCCGAGCAGCGCCAGCGGCTCGGCCGCGATATAGGGGTTGGTCCCCCAGATCAGCAGCAGCACGTCCTCGAGGATCAGAAACGCGGCGAAGGTCGCGAGCACGATGATGTGCTCGTCCTCCGCATAGAGGAACCGCAGCAGCCCGCGCTCGATGATGATACCGAACACGATCCCGAGGAATATCGCGGTCAGGACCATGATCACGAACGCACCGGCGCCGGGCCAGCCCGCCTCGGCGTAGAAGATCAGGATCGTCGCGCACAGATAGGCGCCGAACGCGTACAGCGACCCGTGGGTGACGTTGAGGATTTTCTGCACGCCGCAGATCACCGTCAGCCCGACGGAGACCATGAACAGGTAGGAGGCGTACACCAACCCGTCGATCAGGATGATGAGTAGGAGTTCGGTGTCCAACGGTCTGACCCCGTTAACGGAATCGCGGTTCCGGCAATTCGTGTGCGGACAGGCGAACGAAGGTCCGGGCGCCGGTCGTCGACGCCCGGACCGTTCTCTGCCTGATTGGAACTAGGGCGTGCTCAGCCGCACTTCGCGCCCTGCATCCCGCCTTCGAGCCACGGGACGGACAATACGCCGTCGGGCGGGTTCACGCATTCGGGCTGGAAGACGACGACGTCCTTGACCACCATTTCGCCCTTCTTCTCGTCCCAGACGGTGACGCCCCAGCGGTCCTCGGTGACCGCCTGATGCCCGTTGCTCAGCGCCATCCTCACCGTGCCGGCAAGCGACGTGTAGGTCGCGCCTTCGAGCGCCTTGATCACCTGGTCCGTGGTCGGGAACTTGCCGCCATTGTCCTTCATCGCCTTGTCATAGGCGTACTTGGCCCCGAGGATACCCTGCGCGTACTGGTAGGTAGGCTGCGCCGGCGGATAACCGTAGGTCTTGCGGTATTCCTTCTGGAACCAGTTGTTGAGCGGCGTGTCGATGCCAACCGCGTACATCCCGTAGGGTCCCCGCGTGCCGATGATCTGGCCTTCCGGGAACTTCCTGCCGAGCCGGTACGCGACCGTCTCGCCGACCGTCAGGATGAACGTCTTGCGCTTGAACAGGCCGCGCGCGTTGGCCTGGGCGATGAACGCCTCGAGATCGCCGCCCCAGAAGCTCGAATGAACCACCTTCGGCTTCGCCCGGAGCAGCGCCGAGATCTCGGAGCCGTACTGGCCGGAGAACAGCTTGGGGAACTGCTGCTTCCTGGCGGGCTTGACGTCCGGCGCCACGATCTTCATCGCGAGGCTGAAGTCGCGCCACGAATCCTGCCCCCAGGCATAGTTCTGATTGAGCCCGATAAAGCCGTCCTTGAGCAATTCCGGGTGCTTGGCGGCGATATAGCGCGCCGCACCCGTGTTGTTGCCGGTACCGTGGCTCATGGTGCGGAACAGGTATTTCGGCTTCTTCACCAGCTCCTCGAACACCCGCGGCGTTCCGCAGACCGTCATCAGGGTGAGAACCTTGACCTCTTCGGCGACACGAGCGACCGCGGCGCAGGTGCCGGAAGAGATATAGCCGACCACCAGATCGACGCCGTCCTTCTGCACCTTGTTGCGCAGCTCGGTGACCTGCTTGGTGCCGCCGCCGGCCTCGTCGTAGATCAGCGGCTCGATCTTGCGACCGGCAAGACCGACGCTGTTGTAGGGAGCCGGAAGCTCGCCGTTGTTGATCCCACGGATGATGAGTTCGACGCCTTCCTTGGCCGGAATACCGAAGGCCGGAGCGCCGGCACCGGTCAGGAATGTGGGGATGCCCATCTTGACGGTCTGCGCGGAAGCGGCGCCGGCAACCAGTGCCACGCTCGCCACGCTCGCAAGCAAGACGGCAGTCCTCCCCTGTACACGCTTCATGAAAACCTCCCGCTTGTTCGTTGGAAACGGTCGAAGAGGCGGTAAACTGCCAGCAGGGCCGCACTCATGCAAGCCGCCCGGCAATACAAAATTACGCGGAACCGATCACGCCCGCCGCCAGATTATCTCCGCCTTCGATCCCGGCCCGTAGGCGATGCTGGGTTCCGCGGTCAGCGTCATCGTGTCGCCGTCGAGGCTCACCTTGCGGCGTTGCCTGGTCCCGCGCAGGTCGCTCCTCGAGCTCATCTCGATGGTATGGACGTTCTCGCCTTCCAGGCATTCCAGCAGGCCGCAATAGGTCAGGTGGTCGGTCCCGCCCTCGCCGTCCGGCCGTTCGACCGAGCACGACATGTGGCCGTCCGCGGCATAGAAGATGTAGCCCTTCGCCTCCGTCCACGGGTTCGACACCGTTCCGTCCGCCTCCGTCAGCCGGTAATCGGCGAGCCGCCAGGTGCCGACCAGTTCCTCGCGTACCATTCCTGCGCTTCCTCCGGGTTGTGCCGTCGGCGCCCAGCCTATCGACCCTTCGGCGCGGGCGCTATATTCGGCCGCCGCCATCGGGAGCAGCCGCCATGACGAGAATCACGCCGCGCCGGCGCGAGGAAGCGCCGGAACTCGAAGACGTATTCGACCGCGCCGAGCGCGCCCTCGGATTCGTCCCGAACAGCTTCTTCGTGATGGCGCGTTCGCCGGGGATGCTGCGCGCGTTCTCACGCCTGTCGCGCGAGGTGATCGGCGTTCCCGGCAAGGCGCCGCTCGGGCTCAAGCGGATGCTCGCCTACATGGCGAGCCGGTCGGCCGGGTGCCAGTACTGCTCCGCTCACACGGCAAGCGCGGCGGTCGAGGCCGACGGCGTGCCGGCGGAGAAGATCGAGGCGATCTTCGAGTACGAGACCGACCCGCTGTTTTCCGAGGCCGAGCGCGCCGCGCTGCGCATGGCGCAATGCGCGGGTTCGGTCCCCAACGCGGTCACCGACGAGGACATGGACGCCCTAAAACGCCATTTCGACGAGGACCAGATTGTCGAGCTCGTCGGCGTCGTCTGCCTGTTCGGCTGGCTCAACCGGTGGAACGACACCATGGCTACCCCGCTCGAGGAGCCCCCGATCGAGTTCGGGGAGCGGCATCTCGCGGCGAGCGGCTGGGACCCCGCCAAGCATCTGAGCGCCTGACGGCTGCCGGCGGCCGGCCCGGGGCGCGACGGCCCAGGCGGCCGGAGGGACGAAATGGACAGCGACCGGCTCTATCCCCGCCGGCCGATCGTCGGCATCGGCGTCGTCGTCTTCCGCGGCGACGAGGTGCTGCTGATAAAGCGCGGGAAGCCTCCGGTATCCGACCGCTGGAGCATCCCCGGCGGCGCGCAGGAGATCGGCGAGACGGTGCGCGAGGCGGCGCTTCGCGAAGTCTCGGAGGAGACCGGCATCGAAATCGAGATCGTCGGCCTGATCGACGTGGTGGACGGCATCACCCGCGACGCGGAAGGACGGGCGAAATACCACTACACGCTGGTCGATTTCGCCGCGCTTTGGGTTTCCGGCGAAGCGCGGGCGGCGAGCGACGCGGCGGCGGCGCGCTGGGTCCATCGCGACGCGGTCGCCGGGTTGGAGTTGTGGGACGAGACCAGACGCATCGTGGCGCGCGCGGCCGAAATGATCGACGGTCGACGGTGAGTCCCGGCCGCACCGCCGGGCACCGGCCTCAGCCCGGGCAGTCCGCGCGGTCGCAGGATCGGCCGCCACGCGCCGGCACGAAGACGCCGCACCGGCTGCACGCGACCAGGTCTTCCGACGGGTCCGCGCCGCGCTCCACCTTGTCGCGCTCCGCCGACTGCTGCACTTGCTGGAGGCGCTGAACCCAGCGAAAGCCGTACCACACGGCCGCAATCAGCGCGGCGAGCACGAGCAGCTTGGTCAGGCTGAATCCGAACATGGCTCCATTTGGCGCTTCGCGGACCGGGCGGTCAAGGAATCCCTCCGCGGCCTAAAGCCCGTAGCGCTTCCACATGGCCCACTCATCGAGCGCGGCCAGGATTTCCGTTCCCATCGCACCGGTATCGATCCCGATCGACGGCCTCGCGTCGAGGACTCCCAGGCCGAGGCGGCGGCGCAGCCCGCGGCGGACCGCGACGGGGCGGATCCTGACCCCGGCGCCGAACCGGTCCCGCAGAACGCCGCGCAAGTCGCCCAGCCCGTCGATCAGGCCGAGCTCAATCGCCCGGCGTCCGCTCCAGAACTCGCCGGAGAACAGGATTTCGTCCTCGGCGCCGAGGCGGCGCCCGCGGCGTTCGCGGACATGCGACACGAAGCTCTCATGCATGTCGCGCTGGACCGCGCGCAGGCGGTCGACCTCCCCGGGGTCCTCCGGCCGGAAGGGGTCGAGCATGCCCTTGCGGGCGCCGGCGGTGTGCACCCTACGCTCGATCCCGTGACGCGCGATCAGGTCGACGAACCCGAACCCCGCCGCTATCACGCCGATCGAGCCGACGATGGAGTTTTCGTTGGCGAATATCTCGTCGCCCGCGCAGGCGAGCCAGTAACCTCCGGACGCCGCGACATCCTCGGCGAAAGCCAGAACGGGGACGCAGCGTTCCTCGGCCCGGTCGCGGATGCGTTTCGCGATCAGGGCGCTCTGGACAGGCGAGCCGCCCGGCGAATTTACCGACAGGGCGACCGCGGCGAGGCGCCTGGGCGCGAAGGCGCGGTCGATCGCCCTTTCCATGTTGGCGAGGCTTATGCCGCCGCCGCGCACCGGGCCAACCCGCCCGACGATGCCGGCAAGGCGCAGGACGGAGACCACGGGCGCGTCCTTGCGGCGGCGCCAGGGCAATATGCGGCGCCGGCGAGGCGGGTCTTTCCGCGCTTCCGCGCCGGGGTTCGCGCCTGTCATGCGGCTATAGATAGAAGCGCATGTGCGGTTCGCCAAGCGGCGGCGGGATCACACTTCGAGATCGCCGCCGCGGCAGATCCGGTCCGCCTCCGGGGTGAAGCTTCCGTCCCGCTCGTGAAGGACAAGGCCCTGGGCGATCCGGAGCGGCGCGGCGGTACCGCGCCTCGCCCGAACGATGATCCGTTTGGCGGGGCTGCCGTCGCCGCGAGGCCAAAGCGGGAAGACCACGATCTCGCCCGCCCGTCCGTGCAACGCGGCAAGCACGTCGGCGAGGCGGTCGGCGCGGTGAATCAGGGTCAGCGTACCCATGCCGCGAAGCATGCTGACGCCGAAGGCGACCCAGTCTTCCAGGCCGGAATCGCCCTCGACATGCGACGCCGCGCGGCTCGCTTCGGCGGGCGCGTGCGTGCTGCCGGACCGGTGGTAGGGCGGGTTCATCATCACATGGTCGAAAGCGCCCAGGGCGAGACGCGACGGCGGGCTGCCCAGATCGCCCATGACGATGTCCACGCGCTCGGTCATCCCGTTGAGCCGGATGTTCTCGCCGGCGATCGCCACCAGGGCGCGCTGCGCCTCCAGCCCGACGACGCTGCAGCCGGGCACCCGCGCGGCCAGCATCAGCGCCGCCCCGCCGACCCCCGCGCCGGGTTCCAGCACGCGCTCTCCGTCTTCGCACGCGATCGACGCCGACAGCAAAACGCTGTCCAGCGCCACCCTGAATCCGTGCTTGGGCTGGCGGATCGTGATCCGGCCGGAGAGCAGGCGGTCTTCGGTCAGGGGACCCGGGCGATCGTTGCCTGCCACGCCGTCACCCGGGGCTCAACCGGTGCCCCTCCCCGGCTTCCTCGACCAGCCGCCGGGCACGGACGAGATCGTCGTCCTCGACCATGACCCGCCGCGGAATCGCGAGCGTGGAACCTTCGAGCACGCTGGTATGTGTATCGAGGAGGATCGGTTCGATGCCCTCGGCCCGCAAAAACGCGTCGAGCCAGGAAAGAAAAACCAGCTCGTTGCTACGCACCAGCTCGCGCATGGTCCCCGCTCGGACAGATCGTCGCATTCCGGGACCGCACCTTGACCGGGACAGGCCTCGGACTATGTTCGGCACTCTGTCTAACACTAATGCCCGGGACGGACA
Organism: Defluviicoccus sp.; assembly: GCA_022823775.1. Classification (GTDB taxonomy): domain Bacteria; phylum Pseudomonadota; class Alphaproteobacteria; order MPNO01; family MPNO01; genus MPNO01. Next base: position 10,401 of record JAJEHI010000154.1, read on the forward strand.
AAGCAGGTGAGCGTCGTCGTCGAGCTTGCGCGTGAAACGAAGCCGCGCCGCGTCCCGTCTCTCGAACGGCTGACGGTGCTGACCGCCGCCGACATGGAGGCGGTCAATCGCACGATCGTCGACCGCATGCAGAGCCCGGTGCTGCTGGTATCCCAGCTCGCCGGTCACATCGTCGCGGCCGGCGGCAAGCGGCTCCGCCCGATGATCACCCTGGCGTCAGCGCGGATGTGCGGCTATGAGGGCGAGCGCCATGTGGGGCTCGCCGCGTGCGTGGAGCTCATTCACACCGCGACGCTGCTCCACGACGACGTGGTCGACGAGAGCGGTTTGCGCCGGGGCACCGCCACGGCCAATGCCCTTTGGGGCAATCAGGCGTCGGTCCTGGTCGGCGATTTCCTGTTCTCGCGCTCTTTCGAGCTGATGGTGGCCGACGCCTCCCTCGACGTTCTGGCGATCCTCTCGGAAGCGTCGTCGGTAATCGCGGAGGGCGAAGTCCTGCAGCTCATGACCGCCAACGACATCGACACCGGCGAGCGGGAGTATCTCGACGTGATCCGCGCCAAGACCGCGAAGCTGTTCGCGGCGGCGGCGGAGATCGGCGGCGTGGTGGCCGAGCGTCCCGCGGCGGAGCGCGAGGCGCTCAGAAACTTCGGCCACAATCTCGGCATGGCCTTCCAGCTCGTCGACGACGTGCTCGACTATTCGGCTCATCAGGCGACACTCGGCAAGACCGTCGGCGACGACTTCCGCGAGGGCAAGATCACGCTGCCTATCGTGTACGCGGTGCGGGCGGCCGATGAGGACGGCAAGGCGTTCTGGCGCCGCACGCTGGAGGATCAGATACAGAAGAAGGGCGATCTCAAGCGCGCCATCGATCTTCTGGAGAGCGCCGGCGCGCTCCGCGCCACGCTCGAACAGGCGCGCGCATACGCGGCAAAGGCGCGCGAGGCGCTCGCCGGGTTCCCGCAAGGAGAGGCCAAGCAGGCGCTCGTGGAGGGCATCGAGTTCGCCGTCGAAAGAGCGTACTGAACGCCGCGTCGCGTTCCTTGCAGGCCGAATCGGCAAGGGCTATAAGGACTTTCCGCTGGGATTCGGAGTGTAGCTCAGCCTGGTAGAGCACTGTCTTCGGGAGGCAGGGGCCGGTGGTTCGAATCCACTCACTCCGACCAATTCTTTCAAGCGGCGTGCCACGGTTTCAGCCCGGTTCGGGGCAATTTCCGGCGCCGGTCACCGCATCACAGTCCTGATTGCATTGCGTTCGGCGGAATCGGGCGGCGATGCCGGCCCCGGTTCCGTTGCCGCGCGCCCCGCCGCACCTATCGCGCGGCGGTCTGATCGAACCGGGAAACGGTCATATCCATGTTCGGAAGATTGAAGG
>JAJEHI010000120.1 GCA_022823775.1 Defluviicoccus sp.
GCCGCTGCCCTCGCCGCCGCTGCGGCGCGCCCTGGAGGCGCTCGGGGACCGGGCGAGCGCGACGGTGGCGGGCTACGCGCTCGACGGCGCGCCCGCGTCCGTCCCCGACCTGATCCGCGCGGCCGGCGCGGTCGGGGTCCGAATCCCCTATCCCGGGATCGCGCCGCTGGCCCGCACCTACACGACCGGGCCGAGCGTCCGGCAATCCGCCTGAAACCGCCAGTCGAAGGGAGACACCATGGCAAGACGACAGCGATCCGAGGCCCCCGCGCCCGCCGAAGAGGCCGGCCCCACCCCCGAGACCGCGGCGAAGCTCCGCCGCGACCTCGTCGTCCGGCTGGCCGGGGAAGGAAGGCTCGGCCGCGAGCAGGTGCGCGCCGCGCTCGAGGTGCGCCGGATCTGGGAGGCGTTCGGGCGCGGCCTCTTCCCCGCCGCGCGCCACATCGCTCCGGTCGGCGAGCGCGCGAAACGGGCGATGTTCGTCGACCCGATCGACCGGTTGACGCGCGCGGAAGAACGCGCCTGGCGGCTCCGCTACCGCCCCTGGGCGCGCGAGATGGCGGTTACCGTCGCCGCCGGCGCGATCCGCACCACCCGCCTCCAGCTGATCCTCGACGTGGTGGTCGACAATCACGGGCTGCGCGAGGTCGAGGGCTGGTACCGCATGCGCCACGGCGCGGCGCTGGAGCACATCCGCGCCGCGCTCCACCGCTACGCCGAGATCGCCGGCTGGATCGACGAGCCCTGGCGCGAGACCCGCAAATCGGCGGCGATCCGCGTCAACCCGGCGAACCGGATGGGGCAGGAAGGCCCCGCCGACCCGGAAGACGACGAAGAAATTTTCCTGTAAGGGCAATCGAGGCCCCCCTCACCCAGACCCTCTCCCCGCTGGGGAGAGGGGACTCGCTCGCCGAGTCCCTCTTACCTTCTCCCCTCCCGCTTGCGGGAGGGGCCGGGGGAGGGCGGGTCGTCCGGCGGCGTTGGGGGGAATTCGCCGGAAACCGCGCATGGGACGGATTCGGGGGTTTCGGGGCCGTTTTCGGGCGCGAATCGGAAGCGAGAAAAAAATGACATGATTTCCGGCACTTACCGGATAATTTATCCCGTTAAAACATTTTCTGCTTGACTCGGGACGCGATTTGGGGTAAATTTCCCAGACTACGCGAAATGGGGGCGCCGGAGATTTCGGCGCCCCTTTTTCGTGGACATACCGTCGCGCCCGTGCACCGATTGTCACGCCGGAACGACAAACGAAACCGTCACCTCGGACTTGATCCGAGGTCCAGAACGGCGAGGCATCCGTCGAGACGGTATCCCTGGACCCCGGCTCTCCCTGCGGTCGGCCGGGGTGACGGTGGGAGCAATCGGGAAAGTCATGCGATGACCTATTGGGTCTATATCCTCGCCAGCAAACGCAACGGCACGCTTTATGTCGGCGTGACCAACGACCTCGCGCGGAGAGTGCATGAGCACAAGATGGGCGAGGGAGGCGATTTCACCAGGAAACACGGCGTGACGAATCTGGTGCACGTACAACCGTTCGACACCGCCCTTGTCGCCATCGAGCAGGAGAAGCGGCTGAAGAAGTGGCGGCGCGAATGGAAGCTCGCATTGGTCGAACGGGACAATCCCGGCTGGCGGGACTTGTACGACGACATCAACACATAGACCCCTCGCCCTCCCAACCGCCCTACCCGTCACCCCGGACGGAGCGAAGCGGAGATCCGGGGTCCAGGGATGCCGGGCGGAGGCCGCTTCCTCCCTTCCGGCCATTTCCACACGCCGTCATGACCGGGAGGCAGGAAATCGTTCCCATCCGGCCGGAATCGCGCATGGGACGGATTCGGGGGTCCGGAGGCCCGTTTCGGCCCGGAATCGGAAGGGAGAAAAAATGCCCTGAAATCGGGCACTTGGCAACTAATTTATCCCGTTAGAACATTTTTGCTTGACTCGGGACGCGTTTTGGGGTAAATTTTCTAGACTACGCGAAATGGGGGCGCCGGAGGTTTCGGCGCCCTTTTTCGTGCCCGCGCCCGCCGGACATGAAAGGACACGACCATGGCACGCACATCGAAGACCCCCGCGCGCACCGCGAACGAGACGGCCCCCGCCGCCCCGCCGCCCGTCGACGAGGAAAACGTCGCCGAGATCGCCTCGATCGGCTGCACCCGGGAGGAGGCCGCGGCGTGGTTCGGGGTGTCGCCGGCCGAGCTCGGGCGCCGGCTGCGCGAGCCCGCGCTCGAGGAGGCCTGGGCGCAAGGCGAGGCGCGCGGGCGGGTGCGGCTCCGCCGCGCCCAGTTCGACCTCGCCGAGCGCAGCTACTCGATGGCGGCCATGCTCGGCCGGCTGATGCTGGACCAGGGCGCGGAGACCGCCGGCGCCACGCCGAAGAAGGTCACGCTGATCGTCGATACGGGCATAGACCGTGGCCGGAACGGTTAGCACCGGGTACCGGCCGCGGCCGCTGCAGGCCGGTATCCACCGCCGGCTCAAGCGGTTCAGCGTGCTGGTCTGCCACCGCCGCTTCGGCAAGACGGTGCTCTGCGTCAACGAGCTGATCGACCACGCCGTCCGGTCCCGGCGCCAGCGCCCGCGCTACGCCTATATCGCGCCGCTCTACCGCCAGGCCAAGCAGGTCGCGTGGGACTATCTCAAGCACTACACCGACGCGATCCCGGACCGGACGGTCCACGAGACCGAGCTCCGCGTGGATCTCCCCAACGGGGCGCGCATCCAGCTCTACGGCGCCGACAACCCGGATTCGCTGCGCGGCATCTATCTCGACGGCGCGGTGCTCGACGAGTACGCCCAGATGAGCCCGCATCTCTGGGGCGAGGTGATCCGCCCGGCGCTCGCCGACCGCGAGGGCTGGGCGATCTTCATCGGCACGCCCAAGGGGCACAACGGGTTCTGGCGCAAGTACCGCGCGGCCTGCTCGGACCCGGACTGGTACGCGGCGCTGTTCGCGGCGTCGCATACCGGGATCCTTCCGGAAGCCGAGCTCGACGCCGCGCGGCGCGACATGACGCCGGAGCAGTACGAGCAGGAGTTCGAGTGCTCGTTCGAGGCGGCGATCCGGGGCGCCTATTACGGAAGGGCGATGGCCGAGGCGCAGCGGGCCGGCCGCATCCGCGCCGTCCCGCACGACCCGGCGCTCCCGGTCGACACCGCCTGGGACCTCGGCGTGGGCGATCCGACGGCGATCTGGTTCGTCCAGCTGGCGGGACCCGAGATCCGCCTGCTCGACTATTACGAGGCGGCGGGGGAAGGGCTCGACCATTACGCCCGGACGCTCCAGGCCAAGGCCGCCGAGCGCGGCTGGGTCTACGGCAGCCACTACGCGCCGCACGACGCGCTGGCGCGCGAGCTCGGCACCGGGCGGACGCGGGAGGAGCAGGCCGGGCGCTTCGGCCTGAGGCTCACCGTCGTGCCGCGCCACCGGATCGACGACGGCATCAACGCGGTGCGCGCGATCCTGCCGCGCTGCTGGTTCGACGCCGAGCGCACCGAGCCGGGCATCGAGTGCCTGCGCCAGTACCGCGCCAAGCACGACGGCGCCACCGGCACGCTCGGGGACGCGCCGCTGCACGACCGCTACAGCCACGGCGCGGATGCCTTCCGCTACCTCGCGATGGGCATCGGCGACCGCTTCGCCCCGCCGCCTGCGCGCGGCGAGCCCAGCTTCGACGACCACATGAGCCGCCACCTCGCGGCGAGGCGGAGCGCGCGCGACGCGCTGATCTGAGGATTCCCCCACACCCCCGCCCACACCCCCACCGGGGAGAGGGAGATTCTTTCCTTCTCCCCTCCCGCTTGCGGGAGGGGCCGGGGGAGGGTTGCTCACATGACGATGCAAGGACAGGAAATCGATGGAAACCGAGAAGAAAGCGGAGACCGCCCCCGACGAAACCGTCCGGCGCTGGCGCGGCGAGCTGGAACGGGCCGAGCGCGCGGAGCGCGACTGGATGCGGCGCGCGGAGAAGGTCGTCGAGCGCTACCGCGCCGAGAAGCGCAGCGACGGCATGCGCCGGTTCAACATCCTCTGGGCCAACACGGAGATCCTCAAGCCGGCGGTCTACTCCCGGACCCCGGCGCCGGACGTGCGCCGGCGCTGGCTCGACGACGACCCGGCGGGGCGCGAGGCGGCGTCGGTGCTGGAGCGCGCTCTCTCGTTCCTGGTCGACGACGTCGGGTTCGACGCGGCGATGGAGGCGGTGCGGGACGACATGCTGCTGCCCGGCCGCGGCGTCGCGCGGGTGGTCTACGAGCCGGTCATCGCGAAGCGCCCGCTCGAACGCGCCGAAGCGGAGGAGGGCGCCGGCGAGATCTTCCTGCTCGACGGCAGGCCGGTCGCGCCGGACGGGTTCGACGGCGACGCCGCCTACGCCGAGGAGGTGGTCGACGAGCGCGTCTACTGCCGCCACGTCTTCTGGAAGGACTATCGCGAGCAGCCGGCGCGGTGCTGGGACGAGGTCGGCTGGATCGCCTTCCGCCACTCGCTCGCCCGGGCCGAGCTGGTCGAGCGCTTCGGCGCGGTCGGACGCGAGATCCCGCTCGACGGCGCGGTCGACCGCCATGACGGGCGCGACCGGGCGGACGCCGCGCCCGAGGACGCGCGGCGCGCCGTGCTCTGGGAGATCTGGGACAAGCCTTCCCGCCGGCGCGTCGTGATCGCGGACGGCTTCGACCGCGTCGTCGAGGAGACCGACGACCCGCTCGGCCTCGCCGGCTTCTTCCCGGTCCCGGAGCCGCTGCATGCCGTCAGGACCTCCGATTCGCGCGTTCCCATCCCCGAGTTCACGCTCTACCAGGACCAGGCGCTGGAGCTCGACGAGCTGACCACCCGCAAGCGGCACCTGATCCAGGCGCTCCGGGCGCGCGGCGTCTACGCCGGCGTGCTGGGCGAGATCGAGCGGCTGCTCACCGAGGGCGGCGAGAACGAGATGATCCCGGTAAAGGACTGGGACCGGTTCCGCGACAAGGGCGGGCTCGCCGCCGCCATCGAGTGGCTGCCGATCGAGCGCATCGCCCAGGTGATCGTCTCGCTCAACGCCCACATCGCGCAGCTCAAGGGGGAGATTTTCGAGATCACCGGGCTGTCGGACATCGTGCGCGGCTCGACGCACGCCTCCGAGACCGCGACCGCGCAGCGCCTCAAGGGCTCGTTCGGCACCATGCGGATGCAGCCCCGCCAGCGTCCGATGCAGCGCTTCGTGCGCGACATCCTGCGCCTCAAGGCGGAGATCGTCGCCGAGCATTTCCGGCCCCGGACGCTGGCGCGGATGACCGGGAAGCCGGTGCCGCCGGCGGTCGCGGGCCTGCTCCGCGACGAGCGGCTGCGCGGCTTCCGGATCGACATCGAGACCGAATCGACCGTCCAGCCCGACGCCGAGGCCGAGCGCCGCAACGCGGTCGAGTTCCTCACCGCCTCGACCCAGTTCTTCACCGGCATCGCGCCGCTGATCGCCGCCGCGCCGCAATCGGCGCCGATGTTCCTCGAAATGTTCCGGATGGCGGCGCGCACCTTCAAGCCCGGCAGGCGGCTGGAGGAGGTCATAAACCGGACCAGCGAGGCGCTGATCCGCCAGGCCGAGGCGGCCGGCGACGGGAGGGCGCCATGACGCGCTACGTCTGGAGCCGTGAGCGGGGCCGCTGGGTGCCGGCGGCGGCGGAACCGCGGGCGCGCGTGCAGATCGTCAACCGCGACGCGGCGTTCGAGGACGGCATCCGCAGCATGGCCGACGGCAGGCGCTACCGCTCGCGCCGCGCCTGGGACGAGCACTTGAAGGCGCGCGGCATGGTCGAGATCGGCAACGACGCGGTGGGGCGGCGCTAGCCGGCCCCCTCGCCCCAACCCTCTCCCCCGCTGGGGGAGAGGGGGTTTCACGCGGCGCCGATCCCTCCTCCTTATCTTCCCCCCTCCCGCTTGCGGGAGGGGTCGGGGGAGGGTGGCTCACGCCTTCCCAAACCTGTCGGGAGAAGACCCATGCCCATCCTCGAAACCCTGTTCGGCGGCCGCGCGGCGCAGCCCATCGAGGCGATCGGGCGGGTGATCGACGATCTGTTCACCTCCGACGAGGAACGGCTCGGCAAGGAGGCGCTGCTCGCCCGTCTCGCCCAGCAGCCGGCGCTCGCCCAGACCGAGATCAACCGCATCGAGGCGCAGCACCGCTCGGTGTTCGTCGCCGGCTGGCGCCCCTTCATCGGCTGGATCTGCGGCGCCGCGCTGGGGTGGAACTTCATCCTGCGCGACGTCCTGGTCTGGGCCTTCGCGGCGTGGGCGCCGGGCACCCCGGTCCCGCCGGCGCTCCAGCTCGAACACCTGCTGACCGTGCTCCTGAGCCTGCTCGGCCTCGGCGGCCTCCGCACCTTCGAGAAGTTCGGCGGGAGGGCGAAGTGACGTGAGGGGGCCGGGGTGACATCGCCCGCGCCCCCGGACCACAATGCCGCGGACAAACCGGAGGGACCCATGAAATACGTATTGCTCGGCAAGCAGAGCGGCGAATGGCTCGGCAGGCACGACCGGCGCAACCGGCTCGCCCGCGCCAAGGCGAAGGAGCTCGGGATCAAGATCCAGTCGGTGCTCTACACCCAGGGCGCCTACGACTTCGTCGACACGGTCGAGGCGCCCTCGCCCGAGGCGATGCTCAAATTCTCGGTGTGGTACGCGAAACAGGGCTTCGGCTCCTTCCACAGCATGCCCGCCTTCGACGGCAAGACCATGGCCGAGGCCTCGAAAGAGGAGTAGCGGCGGCCCTCCCCCGGCCCCTCCCGCAAGCGGGAGGGGAGAAGGCAGGGCCGAGCGGGCGCCGCGAGTCCCCCTCTCCCCCGCGGGGAGAGGGCCGGGGTGAGGGGTGTCGGGAGTTATTCTTGACCGGCGTCGCGCACCTCAATAACTATCATGGTGATAGGTAGAAAGAGGGGGACAGGTCGCATGGCGAACCCGGCCAACGACCCGATACGACGCGGTTGAAGAAGGCTGAACGAGATGAGCGATACCCCCGGGCGACGCACGCGGTACCGGTATACCGAATGCGGGCTCGACAACGTATTCATCGAGGGGATCGACGTGAGCGTCGACGACGACGGCGATGAGGTTCTATACATTCCCGCGGTCAACGAGCTGCACAGGACCATCGCGCGCGGAATCGTCGAAAGCGACACGGGCATCGGCGGACAGGAGCTCAGGTTCCTGCGGACGATGATGGGGTTCACCCAGGCGGAACTGGCAAAACACGTACACCACGACGCCCAGTCGATCGCGCGATGGGAAAAGAACCGGACGCCGATCCAGCCGGTATCCGAGATCGTCATTCGCCTGCTGGCCGTCGAGAAACTGAACCTCGGCGAGCGCGGTTCCGTCGAACAAATCGCCGCCAAATGCGTTCGGGCCGAAACCCGCGCGGATATCGTCATCGACGGAAGCGGCCCGCCGGGATACCGGCTCGCCGCCTGATCCGCGGCGGCCGCAGCCGTCGAGTTCCCTAACGGCCCATCGGGGCCGTTTTTTCTTTCGCGTCGCCAACGGTTCCACAGCGTAACCCCCCGGAGGAAACATGACGGACGACAGCAACGCGGCGGCCGAGGCCGCCGTGCCGAACAGCCTGCGCGAAGACCTGGAAGAGGCGTGGGACGAGCTCGCGGCCGAGGCCGGGGAGCCGGCGCCCGGGCCCGGGACGGACGACCGCGCGCCGGCCCTCGAGGACGACATCGAGCCGGCGGAAGAGGACGATGACGTCGCCGGCGGGGACCCCGCCCCGCCCGAGCACTGGCCCGCCGAATGGCGCGAGCGGTTCGAGGCGATGCCGGGCGAGGCGCGGGCCTATGCGCTCGACCTCCACCGCCGGTTCGAGCAGGCCCATTCGGAGCGCAGCCAGGCGCTCGCCGAGCGCGAGAAGGAGCTCGACGAGATGGCGGCGGTCGACGCCGCGCTCGCCCCGTGGCGCGAGACCATGCGCGCGCAGGGGCTGACCGACGCCGACGCGGTGGCGCGGCTGATGGAGGCGCAGGCGGTGCTGGAGAGCGATCCCGGGGCCGCGCTGGCCGCGATCGCCGAGGCGTACGGGCTCGCCGCCCCGCCCCGGCCCGCCGCCCCTCCGGCCGCGCCCCAGGCGCGCGAGCACGAGCTGATCGACACGCTGGAGCGCTACGCCGCGGAGCAGCACGAGCTCCGCGCGATCGCCGCGATGGAGGCCGAGCTCGAATCCCGGGCGCGCGCCGTCGACGCGGCGGGCGCGCCGCGCTTCCCCCATTTCGACGCGGTCCGGCCGCGGCTCTCCGCGCTGATGCGCGGCGGCTCGGCGGGCAGCTTCGAGGACGCGTACGAACAGGCCGTCTGGGCCGATCCGCATCTGAGGCAGAGTGCGCTCGAAGCGCGCGACGCCGAGATGGAGGCCCGGCGCGAAAGCGCCCGCAAGGCCGAGGTGGCGAAGGCGAGGAACGCCGGACGGGCCGCGCTCAGCGGCTCCGAACCGGCGCGGTCCGCGCCGCCGCCCGCCCGGTCGCACCGCGAGGAGCTGGAGCGCGTGTGGGACCGGATGGTCGGCGCGTAACACCCCAACGAACGAAAGGAAACGACACATGGCGAACGCCAATCTGGGCGATCTGGTGACCACCACGCTGCGCAACCGGCGCGGCCATCTCGCCGACAACATCCTCAACCACAACGCGGTCCTCCGCTTCCTCAACCGCTCGGGCAACGTGGACCCGGCGGACGGCGGGCGGACCCTGGTCGAGGAGCTCGAATACGCCGAGAACCAGACCTTCAGGTACTATTCGGGCTACGAGGCGCTCGACATCGCGCCGTCGGACGTCTTCGACTCCGCCGAATACGAGTGGAAGCAGGCCGCCGTCGTGGTCTCGGTCTCGGGCGCGGAAGAGCGCAAGAACGCCGGCAGGGAGCAGTCGCTCCGCCTGGTCGACCGGCGCATCAAGAACGCCGAGAAGACGATGATGAACAACCTGTCGGAGGGCGTCTATTCCGACGGGACGGGATCGTCCGGCAAGCAGATCGGGGGCTTGCGCTCGCTGGTCGCGGACGATCCCACGACCGGGACCGTCGGCGGCATCGACCGGGCTTCGTTCGAGTTCTGGCGCAACCAGGTCTACGGCTTCTCCGAGGCCGGCGTCGAAGCGGGGCCGGAGACGATCCAGAAGGCGATGAACGCGCTCTGGCTCAAATGCCTGCGGGGCGCCGACGCGCCGACCGTGATCGTGGCCGACACCGCCTATTTCAACCACTACTGGCAGTCGCTGCAGGCGATCCAGCGGATCTCGTCCGAGGAGGACGCGGGCGCCGGGTTCCGCTCGATCCAGTTCTACGGCCCCGGCGGGTCGGCGCCGGTGATGTACGACGACCTGTGCCCGGAAGAGCACATGTACATGCTCAACACCGACTATTTGTTCTGGCGCCCGCACAAGGACGCCAACATGGAGCCGCTGGAGAAGCGCCAGTCGACCAACCAGGACGCGACGGTGATCCCGATCGTCTTCATGGGCAACCTGACGATGTCCAACGCCGCCCGCCAG
>JAJEHI010000144.1 GCA_022823775.1 Defluviicoccus sp.
CGGCGCCTCCTCCTCCTTACCTTCTCCCCTCCCGCTTGCGGGAGGGGCCGGGGGAGGGTGGCGAACCGGGCCGGTTACGCATTAGGGTCCCGCCACGACCGAAACCCTCCGGGAGACCCTCATGAACATCGTCCTCTACTACGCACCCATCACCTGCGCGCTCGCGCCTTACATCACGCTGACCGAGGCGGGGGCCGATTTCGAGGTCCGGCCGCTCAACTTCCGTCAGCAGCAGCACATGTCGGCGGAGTACATGGAGATCAACCCCAAGCACAAGGTGCCGCTGCTCGCGGTAGACGGCGATACGATGACCGAGAGCACGGCGATCCAGGTCTGGATCGCGCGCGCCTTTCCCGAGGCCGGGCTGCTGCCGGACGACCCGTGGGAGGAACTCAAGGCGATCTCGCTGCATTCCTGGTGCTCGTCCGGAATCCACCCCTATCTCAGCCGCATCAACGCGCCGCCACGGGTCTGCGACGTTCCGGGCGCGGACGAGAACGTGGTCGGCCATGCTAGGGAATATCTCTCCGAGGCGTTCGGCATCGCCGAGGGCATGCTGGAGGAGCGCGAGTACTTCTTCGACCGCTTCACCACGCCCGACGCGCATTTCTTCTGGTGCTGCCGGCGCGCGACGCAGTTCGACTTCGACCTGTCCGGCTTCCCCAACACGGCGGCCCACTTCGAGCGCATGCAGCAAAGGGACAGCGTCCGGAAGCTCCTCGCTTACGAGAAGGAGGTCATGGACGAGTTCGGCATGGCGGCGTAACGGCCCACGGGTCGCTGCAACCGGTTTTCCGCCTCGCTCGTTGCGTGATACCTTCGCCGGCATCCAAGGGGAGACGACCATGTTGAAACGCATTGCACTTTTGCCGCTCGGCGGCCTGGTCGCGGCGTCGATGGCCGCGGCGCCGGCGGGCGCCGAGACCGTCCTCAGGATCTCCAGCTGGGCGCCGCCGACTCATTTCCTCAACGCCACCGTGTGGCCGACCTGGGGCAAGTGGGTCAGCGAAGCGACCCAGGGACGAGTCAAGACCAAGATCGAGTACAAGCTCGCCTCGCCGCTCAAGCAGTTCGGCGTGGTGCGCGACGGCATCGCCGATGCCGGCTGGATCTTCCACGGCTACAACACCCGCTATGTCGCGACGCAGGTCGTCGAGATGCCCGATCTCGGCACCAGCGCGGAGGCCGCGGGCGTTGCCTACTGGAAGGTCCATCAAAAATACCTGCACAAGGCGAAAGAGCATCGCGGCACCGAACTGCTCGGGCTGATGTCGCACGGGCCGGCGGTGATCCAGACCAAGAAGCCGCTGAAGGCGCTCTCCGACCTCAAGGGCATGAAGATCCGGGTGCCTGGCGGGGTCGGCAGCCTGGTCGGCAAGGCGCTCGGCGTCACCGCGGTCAAGCTGCCCGCGCCCAAGGTCTACGAGGCGCTGTCGTCCGGCGTCGCCGACGGCATCTTCATGCCGATGGAGACCCAGAAGACCTTCCGCCTCAAGGAGGTGGTGCCGCACGTGATGATCATGCCGGGCGGGCTCTACTACGGAAGCTTCGCGCTGCTGATCAACCCGGGCACGCTCAAGAAGCTTTCGGACGCCGACCGCAAGGCGGTGATGAGCGTTTCCGGCGCCAAGCTGTCGCAATTCGCCGGCACGGTGTGGGATGCCGGGGACAAGGCCGGCCTCGCGGCGGCGAAGGAGGCGGGAACGACGATCCAGACGGCGAGCCCCGCCATGAAGAAGGCGTATCTCGGCCTGATGAAGCCGGTCGAGGAGGCCTGGATCGAGCGGGCGAGCAAGGGCGGCTACGACGCCCGGGCCGCGCTCGCCGAGCTTCGCAAGACCGCCCGCGCGTATGACAAGGCGAAGTGAGCGAAACCGATTCCGCTGACGGGACTCCCTCCTCCGGACGGCGTTTCGGCGGCCTGCTGACCGCCGTTCCGGAGGGGGCGTCCTCCGTTGTGCTGTTCGCCCTGATGGCGATGACCTGCGTGGACGTCATCGGGCGCGAGGTTCTCGGGGCTCCGCTCGACGGGGCGACCGAGCTGACCCAGCTGATGCTGGGCGTCCTCGTCTTCGCCATCCTGCCGTCGGTCTGCCTCCGCGAGGAGCACGTGTCGGTGGACCTGCTCGACATCTGGTTTCCGGACCGCTTGGTCCCGCTGCGCCAGGCGATACTGAACGCGATCATGGCGGCCGCGCTCGGTTTCGTGGCCTGGCGGGTCTGGATCATCGGCGTCCGGGAGGCCGAGTACGGCGATGCGACCGAGTTCCTCGAGATCGAGCTGGCGCCGATCACCTATTTCATCGCGGTGCTGAGCGCCTGCGGCGCGGTGGCGTTCGCCGTCAATGTCGTCCGATACGCCACCGGGTCGGGCCGCGTTCCGACCGGCGGCGACGATCAGAGCAGCGTCTGACGGGACGACGACCGGGGTCCGATGGATATCGTCCTGATCGGCTTCGTCGTGCTTCTCGTACTGGTGTTCCTCAGGATGCCGATCGCGTTCGCTATGGGCATCGTCGGGTTCGTCGGTTTCGGTTACCTGTCCGGATGGCAGCCGTCTCTCTCGATGGTGGGGACCCTGGTCTCCGAAACGGCGCTCTCCTACGGGCTGTCGGTCGTTCCGCTGTTCATCCTGATGGGCAATCTGGTCTCGAGGGCCGGGCTGTCGAGCGAGCTCTACGGCGCGAGCCACGCCTTTCTCGGCCACCGGCGCGGCGGTCTGTCGATGGCGACCATCGTCGCCTGCGGCGGGTTCTCGGCGATCTGCGGTTCCAGCCTCGCGACCGCGGCGACGATGTCCAAGGTGGCCATGCCGCCGATGCGGCGCTACGGCTATTCCGACAGCCTGGCCTCGGCCTCGATCGCCGCCGGCGGCACGCTCGGCATCCTGATTCCGCCGAGCGTCATCCTGGTGATCTACGGGCTGATGACCGAGACCAGTATCCGCGAGCTGTTCGCCGCCGGCTTCATCCCGGGCCTGTTCGGGGTCGTCCTCTACCTCGCCGCGGTGCAGTGGGTGGTCTGGCGGCGCCCGGAGGACGGGCCGAGGGCCGAACGGATGTCGTGGCCGGCGCGGTTCGCGGCGCTCAGGGGCGTCTGGGGGACGCTGATCCTTTTCGTGCTGGTGATGGGCGGGATTTACGGGGGGCTGTTTACCCCGACCGAGGCGGCCGGCATCGGGGCGGGCGGCGCGTTCCTGATCGCGCTGGCGCGCGGCGCGCTCACCTGGCGGTCGCTGCTGGAGGTGCTGACCGACTCCGCGCGCACCACGGCGATGCTGTTCATCGTGCTGATCGGGGCGTTGATCTTCTCGAACTTCGTCAACCGGGGCGGTCTGCCGTCCGGGCTGCTCTCGCTGGTGACCGGCTACGAGTTGTCGCCGCTCATGGTGATCGTCATCATCCTCGCGATCTATCTCGTGCTCGGCTGCGTGTTCGAGAGCCTGTCGATGCTGCTCTTGACCATCCCGATCTTCTTCCCGGTGGTGCAGGGGCTCGGCTATGCCGGGCTGGGCGAGGAGGCGATCCTGGTATGGTTCGGAATCATCGCGGTGGTGGTGACCGAGATCAGCCTGATCACCCCGCCGGTTGGGCTCAACGTCTTCGTCCTCTCGGGCGTGTTGAAGGACGTGAAGACCAGCACCGTCTTCAAGGGCGTTACGCCCTTCTGGTGCGCCGACATCGTGCGCCTCGCGCTGCTGGTCGCGATCCCGTCGCTGTCGCTCTTCCTGCCCAGGCTGTTCTACCACTGACCGGCGGCGGCGGGTGCCCTCAACGTCCCGACCAGTGGACGTAGCGCCGCTCGATCAGGAGGAACATCAGGTTGAACCCGTAGCCGAGCGCGCCGGCGACGAAGATGGCGGCATACATGCGGGGCATCTCGAACAGCATCTGGTTGTCGAGCACGTTGTGACCGAGCCCGTCGACGGAGCCGATGAACATCTCGGCGACGATGACGATGATCAGCGCCAGCGAGACGCCGTTCCTCAGCCCGACGAAGGTTTGCGGCAGAGATTCGAACAGCATCACGTCGGTAAGGACGCGCAATTTGGACGCCCCCATGACTTGGGCCGCCTGGAGGCGAGTCTTGCGGGCGTTCATGACGCCGTAGGCGACGTTGAAGAGGATCACCAGCGAGGCGCCGAACGTCGCGACCTGGATCTTCGTCGCGTCGCCCGGGCCCGAGATCGCGAGGAACAGCGGAAAAACCGCACTCGCCGGCGTCGAGCGGAAGAAGTCCACCACGAATTCGACCGACCGGTAGACTGGAACCGACGAGCCAAGCGCGATGCCGAGCGGAATTCCGATGATTCCGGCGTACAGGATCGACAGCGACGTGCGCTCGATCGTGCGGAAAAAGTCGAGCAGCAGCTGCCCGCCCGTCATGCCGTGCCAGACGGCGACGAACATGGAACCCGGCGACGGCAGGAGCACGCGGTCGACGACCTCCACCCAGTAGGCGAGCTGCCAGATGAGGAGCAGCGCCACCACGCCGATCAGCGGGGTGAGCGGCCCGAACCTGTCCATCAGGTATCTCACGCCTCGCGCACCGTTTTCTGGAACACGTCGAGGCAGTGGGCCTTCACCCGGACGAACGCGCTCTCTGAAATGGTGGCGGCGGTGCGCGGCCGCGGGATGCCGACGGTAACGTAATCCGCGATCTCGGCCGGCCCGCGCGACAGCAGCATCACGTCGTCGGCGAGATAGACCGCCTCCTCAAGGTCGTGGGACACGAACACCATCGTCGTCCGCGTGTCCATGAACAGCGCCTGCAGCTGGTCGCGCATGAACAGCGTCATCTCGTAGTCGAGCGCCGAAAACGGCTCGTCGAGGAACAGCACCTCTGGCTCGATCACCAGAGAGCGCATTATCGAGACGAGTTGCTGCTGGCCGCCCGACAACTGGTAGGGGTACTTGGCGAGGTCCAGGGTGACGCCGAGACGGTCGACCAGGCGTTCCACGCGCGTATCCCGTTCGGCGCGCGGGATGTTCCTGAATTTCAGCGGGTAGCGGATGTTGTCGATCGACCGCATCCACGGGAACAGGGCTTCCCGGTAGTTCTGGAACACGTAGCCGAAATTGGTGTCGCGCAGGCGCTTGCCGCCGAATCGGATGGTGCCCGCATCCGGCTCCAGCAGCCCCGCGACCAGATTGATGAGGGTCGATTTCCCGCAACCGTTGGGGCCGAACACCGACACGAACCGGCCGCGCGGGATGTCGAGGTCGAAACCGTCGTATATGACCGCTTCGCCGAAGGCCTTCGACAGGCCCCGGATCGTGATGTGCGGCTCTCCCGCCGCCGCCGGCGAAGACGCGCCCGTGGCATGGAGACTAGCGGGCGCGTCTTCAGCCATCCATTACACCTCGCCGACGGTTCGCACGGGTCGGTTAGAAAACCTTCATGTACTTGGTCACGTCGATCTTGCCGGAGATCACCTTGTTGTCGACCACGAAGTCGATGAACTGCTGGAACTCGGCCTTGTCCTGGGCCGACATGTCCTTGACCATCGTGAAGTTCACTAGGGGCACCGTGGGCGCGATGGCCTCGGGCGTGAAGGTGTTCTTCACCAGATGCTTGCGCACCGAGGGGTCCTTTCCGATATCGGCCAGCGCACGCGCCCAGGCCTGGGTGAAGCGCTTCGCCACCTCGGGGCGCTTCGCCAGAAACTCCCCGGTCAGCGCGGTGCCCGCCACCCAAGCTTCCGCGTCGTCGCTCCCGAGGATGTAGGTCGCGATCACGCCGGCTTCGAGGGCCTTGGCGGAACCCTGGTTCTCCATGATCGTCACCGCGGGCTCGAGTGTGTAGCCCGCGTCATAGGTACCTGCCTTCATCGCCGTGACATGCTGCGGCATCGCCAGCTGGTCGAGCTGGTACTCGCCCTTCTTGAGGCCGTTGGCCGCAAGCACGGCCCGGGCCATCACCATGTTCGCCGGACCCGGCGCGGACATGATCTTCGCGCCCTTGAGGTCAGAGATTTTGTCGGCTTTGTAGCCCTTGCGAACGACGATGGTCTCCATCTTGTACTTCTTGTTTTGACTGTTGATGGAGACGTAGTTGACGAGGCCCGGCTTCTTGAGGTTCGCGTTCATGCCTTCGATGGTCACCAGGTTGGCGGCGACATCGATGGAGTTGGTAATCATCGCCGAAACGAGGGCCGGACCGCCGATGAGGCGCACCATTTCGGCGTCGATGCCGGCATCCTTGAAATAGCCGCGTTCGAGGGCGACGAAATACGGCAACCCCGATGTGACCGGGAAGACTCCGACTTTCACCTTGTCGGCCGCCTGTGCGCTGGCGAGCGCCGCGAGGGATAGGACGGCGGCTGCCGCGTATGCCAACGCGGGCCGCAACGTCATTCGGGTAATCCTCTTCATGATGCCGATCTCCTCTGTCCGATGGGGGTAATCGTTTCCGCGAGACACTCCTTTGCTGGATCCCGGTGCATGGTAGAGCATTTTCCGACCACGGGCAGGCCTTGCGGTCTTCGACCGTTGCCTCAAACGCCGCCCCAGATCTCCTCGGCCAGCGTCACCACGAGGTCGAGCTTCCGCCGCTGGTCGTCGTAGCCGATCTTGTTGCCGTGCTCGGTCGAGGCGAAGCCGCATTGCGGGGCGATGCCGAGCTGGTTGAGATCGGCATATTTCGAGGCCTCGTCGAACTTGCGCTTGAGGTCGTCGACGCTTTCCAGTTCCGGCGTCTTGGTGGTGATGAACCCCGGCAGGACGCGCTGGTCGCCCCTGGCGAGCAGGCCGAGCGGCTCCAGCCCGCCGGCGCGCTCGGTGTCGTATTCCATGAAGAAAATGTCGACTCCGGTCTTGTTGAACACCGCGTCCGCCGCCGGGTCGTAGGCGCCTTCCGCGGCATATGTCGACTGGAAGTTGCCGCGGCAGAGATGCATGGCGACCGTCATGTCGTCCGGGCGGCCCTCGATCGCCTCGTTCATCATCCACGCGTATCGGTCGATCAGCCAGTCCGGATCCTGGCCCGCCGCTTCCTTCTCGGCGCGATGCTTCGGATCGCAGAGATAGGCAAAAAAAATGTCGTCGAGCTGGATATAGCGGCACCCCGCCTCGTAAAACGCCCCGATCGCCTTCCGGTATGTCGACGCGATATCGGCAAACAGCACGTCGACGTCGTCATATTCCGGCACGTGAATGTCGTCCGTCGCGGTCCGGAAGTGGCAGCAGCTCGGGCCCGGGATCGAGATTTTCGGCATCGCGGTCGCGTTGGCGGCGACGTATCTGAAATGGTCCAGCATCGGGTGGTCGTCGGGGAAGTCGAGCTTGCCCGTGATGGTCGGGTAGAGGGGCGGGATACGCACGCCGGCGAACTGCACCCCCTCTTCGCGCGTTTCGAACTCGAAGCCCGTCAGCATTCCCATGAAGTCGTAATGCCAGAACAGGCGGCGGTATTCGCCGTCGGTCACCGCCTTGAGGCCCACCTCCTCCTGCATGCGGATGGCGTCCGCGATCGCCTCGTCCTCGATCGCGCGCAGCTCTTCCGCCGGCATGGTCTTCTCGTCGAGGCATTTGCGGCGCGCCTCCGCGACGCTCGCAGGGCGCAGCAGGCTGCCGACATGGTCGGCGCGGAAGGGCGGCTTGGGTTCGTTGCTCATCGTGGCTCTCCCGTCAGGCGATGGCGTTGGCTTCCTCGACCATGGCGATCAGCGACGAGCGCCTGAGATAGGCGCGCGCCGCGTCCGGGTCGTCGGCGGTGCGGCGCAGCTCGTCGAAGCGCCGTCTGCGAATTTCGGGGTCGCGCTCGCCCAGCATCTCCTTGTTCCGGATCGACTGCGCCTGGACGTATTTCTCCGCCATCGGGCGGCGCTGCCGATCGTACAGGTCGAGCAGGTCCTCGTCGCCCTCGCCGCGCCAGATCGCGGCGAGCTTGGCGGCCAGGTTCAGCCCGTCGTGGATGCCGCTGTTCATGCCCATCCCGCCGACCGGGTTGTTCACGTGCGCGGCGTCGCCCGCGAGCATCGCCCGGCCGCGCCGGAAGGACGCCGCCACCCGCTGGTGGATCGCGTAAAGGTTGCGGTGCTCGATCTCATAGGGCGGGTCGTAGGGCAGGCATTCGGCGAACCGCGCCTGGATCCAGTCGTCGGCCAGCACTTCCTCGTCGGGCTGGTCGGTGAAGGCGGGGAACAGCGCGCGCCAGACCCCCCGGTCGTCGTCTCCCGGCACCTTGATGATCGCCGACCACTGGTCCGGATGGGCGATGTAGTTGCGGTAGCGGAACCCGTCCGCCGCGCCGAAATCGAACCGGGTCGAGACGATGATGAACCGCTCCTCCCAGGTGAAGCCCGGGAAGTCGATCCCGGCCGCCCTGCGCACCAGGCTGCGGCCGCCGTCGCAGCCGATCAGGTAACGCCCGGCGAGCCGCTCCGTCGCGCCGTCGGGCGTCCTGACATCAACCTCGACCCGGTCCGCGGTCTGGCGCATGCCCGTGACCTCGTGCTCGCGCCGCAGGTCGAAGCAGTCGAAGGCGCGGGCGCGCGCCTCGGCCAAACCGATCGTCTTGTGCTGCTCGAGCTGGAGCGCCAGCGGATACGGGGTCTCGTCGGCCAGAAGGGCGTAGTCGAACTCCGCCACGATCTCGCCGGACGCGCGGTCGCGGAACTGGAAATGCGGCGAATGCAGCCCGCGTTCGAGCGCCTCGTCGGTCATGCCGAGCGGGGCCAGCATCGCGAGCGTCGACGGGTGGAGCGTCGAGGCGCGGTGGTCGGTCGGAATGTCCGCCAGCCGGTCTAGCACCGTCACCGGCACGCCTTCGCCGGCGAGCGCTAGCCCGGCGATCATGCCGACCGGGCCGGCGCCGACGACGATGATGCGGTTCGTGTCCGTCATGGCGTGACTGATAGACGGTTGGCGGGGGCGCGGCAACGGACAGGGTGCTGGCGACCCGGAGAATCTTCGCGGTTGATGCAGACCTCGCAGAACGAATCGTCTCTCCGCGGGAGGACGCGACCGCCCCCTGCGATCCAGCCGCTCACCGTTCCGATAGAAATTTTTCTTCGGGCCTCTTGAAGACACTTGCGGGCGTAACCAAATCGCCTGCGCTGGCACTCCATGTCATCGAGTGCCAACTCTGAAAAGGACTATATATCAACAAGTTGGAGTGATATCCCATGAATCTTCGGCCACTGCATGACCGGGTCGTCGTCCGCCGGATCGACGGGGACACCAGGACCTCGGGCGGCATCATCATCCCCGACACAGCACAGGAAAAGCCGCAGGAAGGCGAAGTCGTGGCCGTAGGTCCCGGCGCCCGCGCGGACGACGGCACGGTGCATCCGCTCGACGTGAAGCCGGGCGACCGCGTGCTGTTCGGCAAGTGGTCCGGCAACGAAGCGACGCTGGACGGAGACGAGCTCCTGTTCATGAAGGAGTCCGACATCCTGGCCGTCGTCGAGACCGGCCAGAGGGCGAAACAGGCCGCCTAGGCGCGCCGCCCGCAGTCAGGAGGGAAAAGGAACATGACAGCGAAGGAAGTACGGTTTTCGGCCGATGCGCGGTCCCGGCTCCTCAAGGGCGTGGACAC
>JAJEHI010000164.1 GCA_022823775.1 Defluviicoccus sp.
CGCTGTGGAGCGCGAGGGTCCATCCGCCGCTGTCGGCCTCGTAGTCGATCCGCTCCGCGAACCTTCCCGCGTTGCCGCGCTTCGAAAAGGAATCGCAGCCGCGGCTGAATTTCGAGCCCGTCGCGAACGCGACGTCGTAGGAGCCGAGCGGTATGCCCTTGAGCGCCGCGGTCTTGCCTTCGCCGACGAGAAAGGCGAGCGCGACCTTCCCCTGCCGGTTTATCAGCTTCACGTAGGCGTCCATCCCGGTGTCGTTGAGGACCCTGACGGTGCCGATGCGACCCGGCTCGACGCGTCCCCTGACGATCTCGTTGTGCTGCACGCGTTTCCCCGCATGCGCCTCGCAGAAGGCGAAACGCGCCCTTTCGCCCGATCCGCTCCGCACGAGCCCTTCGAGCACCCAGCCCGACTTCGGAGGCGTGCGCCATTCGACTTCGTACCACGGGCCTTGCGTCCGGCCGGTGCGGATGAGGTCGCCCCAGCGCCGCACGCGGCCGAGCTCCTCGCCGGCGCTTCCGGGCGACGCGCGGACGGCGGCCGCCTCGGCCTCGACATGGATCCGGCGCTTCTCCCGTTCCAGTCTCGACTGCCGGACGCGTGCGATCCCGTCCTCCCGGAGCGCCTGGCGCTTGTCCGGCGTGAGCTCGGCCTCGACCTCCGTCCTGTCCTTCACCCGGTAGGTCTTGTTCGAACAGCCCTCCCGATAGGCGCGCAGGCGGGCGTTGTGGCCGTCGACTTCCCAGTGGGCGACGGCGTCGGTCTCGACATTGTCTCCTTCCAGCCGGACCGGCTCGAAGACGCACCACCGGAGCTCGGCGAGCGTCAGCCGGTCGTCCGCGTCGGGGGCCGCTTCCTCCGAATCCGAGGCATGCGCCGGCGCGGCCGCGAGGAGGGCCATGATTGCCGCCGCGCCCGCGATGCGTCCCACGGCTGCGCGGTGTCCGTTTTCGCAGCCAGGTCCGCCGCCGCTCCGCATCACATTCCGAGCAGACGTTCGGCGTTGCCGTGCAGGATCTTCCTGCGGTCCTCGGTCGAGAACGGGATCCGTTCCATCCAATCGGTGCCGTCCTTGTTCACCACGAAGGGGTAGTCGACGGAAAACAGGATCCGGTCGGTTCCCATCTCCATCGCGCTGCACAGAAGCGCCGGGTCTGAGAAATTGCCGCTGGTGGTGATGTAGAAATGCTCGCGGAAGGTCTCCCGGAAGGACTCCAGCGGGGTCTCGGTGCGCGATAGCGCCTGGTCGATGCGCCAGAGCAGGAACGGCAGCCCCTCGCCGAGATGCCCGAGAATGATCTTCAGGTCCGGACAGGCGTCGAAGACGCCGCTCAGAACCAGTCGGATGCCCTGGGTCGCGGTCTCCACGGTGAAGCCCCAGCCGGCGGTCAGCAGGCCGGGAAAGGCTTCGATGTAGTCGGCGTAGTAGGCCTGAATGACATCCTCGTGCGGGATCGACGGATGCATGTAGAGCGGCACGCCGAGCGCCGCCGCGCGCTCGAAGATCGGCCAGAACCGCTTCTCGTCGAGGAACGCGCCGTTGGTGAGCCCATGCACCATCGCGCCCTTGAAACCGAACTCGCTCACGCAACGGTCCAGCTCGTCCGCCGCCACCGCCGGCTCGGCGGTGGGAAGCGCCGCGAACCCCTGGAATCGGTCCGGGTTCGCGGAAACGATGCCGGCCAGCCGGTCGTTGACCTCGCGCGCCATCGCCACCGCGGTCTCGCCCTCCAGCTTCTGGGTCGCCGGCGCGCCGTGGCTCAGCACCTGCACGTCGATGCCGCCCTCGTCCATCTCCTTCAGCCGCAGCGCGCCGACGTCGAGGAGGCGGTCCCTGATAGGCGGCGGGGTCCTCACGTCCCGCCCGGCGAACAGCGCCGACAGGCCGGGGTCGAAATAGTGCTCCTCGATCGCGATGACCCGCGATCCGTCCGATGTTGCCATGCTCTACTCCGAACTCCGGTTAACGCGCGCTACTTCAGCTCCTGACCCTCGAGGTCCCCGTCGAGGAACCTGTTGGGCTTAAGGAACATGCCGAGGACCAGCGCCCCGTTCGGCGCCACGGCGTCGTGGCGGTTGCCGGCCGGGCGCCAGACATAGTTGCCCGCCGTCACCTCGCCCTCGTCGTCGAGAATGCTGCCTTCGAGCACGTAGGTCTGCTCGATCTCGACATGCTCGTGCAGCGGCAGTTTCGCGCCCGGCTGCCAGCGGAACAGCGCCGTCATCAGCCCGGTCTCGGGGTCCTCCAGCAGGATCTTCATCTCCACGCCCTCGCACTGCGTCGGCTTCCAGGGCAGCGAATCCACGTCGACGAAACGCGAGGCGAGCGGAGAGAGCGCGTCCTGTTCCTTCAGCATCGGTGTCGCGGCGGCCATGTCCGTCCTCCGTTCTCAGGTTCGGATCGACTGTAACCGTCCCTCGGGAGGCTCACAACATCGCGCGCGGCGCTCGACCCATCCGCATGACGCTGCATCCGGCGAGGAGGAGGGCCCCTCCGGCGGCGATTGCGCGGACCGCGTTCCAGAACTGCCACGGGCTCGAATAGGCCTGCCAGGCCTCCCGGGCGGCGGTGCCGAGCGGGGTTTCCAGCGCCGCGAGCGCCTCGTTCAAAGGCACGGCGATCGCCACGGTCGGAACCATGGCGCCCAGGACGTAGAGGAGGCCCGCCGAGGAGAAGAGAAGAGCGCCGCGGCGTTCCTCGGCCCTCCAGGCCGTCAACGCGGCCGCCGCCAGGACGACGGGCGTGCCGGAGAAGCCCCGCCCAAGGTACGGAGATCACGATCCCGCGCTCCCGCGGCCCGGCTTGAGCAGCCAGATCGCCCGGACAAAGGTCGCCGCGACCGCCGCCACTTCGAGCGGGGGTGCGGTTCGGTGCGGGTAAACATCGCCAGCAGCATTACCGGTGTAACCGGTCTGTACGCCACCGACCCACCCTCCCCCGGCCCCTCCCGCACGCGGGAGGGGGGAAGGTAAGCAGGATGAGGAGGAGGGCGGATCCCCTCTCCCCACCGGGGAGAGGGTTAGGGAGAGGGGCCGGCCCCAGGCCGTGAGCACCGGAAGCGCCACGATCGCCGCGGCGACATGGCGATCCCCGGTTGTCCGGTCGCGCATCCGAAACCTCCGTGCGGTCAACCGTACCGATCGGTACGGTTGACCGCACTGTACCGATGGGTACGGTACTGTCAACGACCCGTTTCCGAGGCTTTCGGACATGAAGGAAGCGACCCGCGAACGGCGCCGCGACCGTATTCTCGACGTGACCGTGGAGACGCTGGCGGAATACGGCTACCGGGATACCACGATGCTCGAGGTGGCCCGACGCGCCTCGGCCTCCAAGGAGACGCTGTACGCCTGGTTCGGCAGCAAGCCGGGGCTGTTCCAGGCGGTCATCCAACGCAACGCCGAGGCGGTTCGGGATGCGGTCGAAGGACATCTCGCCGGCGATGAACCGATCGAGGAGGCGCTCGCCGATTTCGGCCATGCACTCGCGGGGCTGCTGTTGGGCGAAAGCGCGGTGGCGATAAACCGCGCGGCGATTTCCGAGGCCCGGACGGCTCCGACCCTCGCACGCATACTGAGCCAATCGGGACGCGAAGCCACGTTGCCCGTCTTTACCCGATATCTCGAAAGATGCCGCGCGCGGGGCCTGCTGGACTTCGAAGACTCCGGGGAGGCGGCGGAGACGTTCATCGACCTGTTGATCGGAGATGCCCAGGTTCGGCGTCTGCTCGGCGTGATGGCAGCACCCGGGAGCGCCGAACTCCAGAACCGGGCGAAGCGTGCCGGCAGCAAGTTCGTGCTGATCTACAGCGCGTGAAGCCGGATCGATTCCCTCTCGTCATTTCGACCGGGGCGCCGCAGGACGTGGAGCGGAGAAATCTCGGAACCGGGGGCGGAAATTGTCTCCGCTCCTCCGTCCCTGCGGGCCGGCTCCGGTCATTACGACGACAGGGATCGCGGCGAACGGGGCGCGCGGCCGGCGGCAAGCACCCCTCCCGTTCCCGCTTGACGAAGCGACATCGGATCGGGAGGAATCGGCGTTACTCAGAAATCGAGGAAGCGTCCGGTGCCCCGCAGTTCAGCCAAAACCACCGAGCCGGGCTACGAGAACGGGAACGGTCAGATCGTCGTGGGAAAGACCGACCTGCCCGGGAACGATCACCACCAATACATCTATGTGCTTGAGTGCGGCCGGTGCGGGTGCCGTTACGGCGCGAACGGCTCCGACATCTGGCAGCGCTTGTGCCCGAATTGCGGCGGTGGCCGGCCCGGTTTGGACTATCGGCAATCGCTGCCTGAACGCCGCTCGGATCGATCCGCCTCTCACGCGTCTCGCTGGCTCGACTGCAAATTCCCCGCCGTCGACATGGGACCATGGCCGGACGGCTTCACGGCCAGCCGGGAGGAAATCTATGACGACACCCGACAACTGGCGGGAGGGCTCCAGGAAGAATCCGGCGGCGACTGCTGACCAAAATGTTCATCGACACGAATGTCTTCGTGTCGGCGCGGAACGGCGAGGGAAAGACGGCGCGGCATGACGACCTGGATGGTGGGAGTCGATACCGGGGGCACGTTCACCGATCTGATCGCGTTCGAGGCCGGCACCGGCGAGCGCCGCGCGGTGAAGGTCCCGTCGGTGCCCGGGGACCCGTCGCGCGCGGTGATCGACGCGCTTGAGGAACTGTTCGGGACCGGCATCGCACCCGCCGAGGTAGGCTTCTTCGTTCACGGCACCACGGTCGCGACCAACACGCTGATCGAGGAGGACGGCGCGTGCGCGGGCCTCCTGATCACCGAGGGCTTCCGGGCGGTCTACGAGGCGCGCGGCTGGTCGCAGCCGGATTCCGACGACCTGCTCGACCCGTTCTACCGAAAACCCCGGCTCCTCGTTCCGCAGTCGCGCACCGCGGAGGCGGTCGAGCGGCTCGACTTCACCGGGGGCGTGCTGACGCCGCTCGACGAGGACGGGCTGCGCGAAGCGGTGCGGGGGCTCGCGGCGAAGGGCATCGAATCGGTGGCCGTATGCTACCTGTTCAGCTTTCGCAATCCCGCGCATGAGCGCCGCACCGCCGAGATCGTCGCCGAGGAGGCGCCAGGGCTCAGGGTATCCCTCTCGTCCGAAATCCTGCCGACGATCCGCGAATATCCCAGGCTCTCCACCACCGCCATCGACGCCTATGTCGGGCCGAAGGTCCAGACCTATTTGCTGCGCCTCGGCACGGCGCTGAAGGATGCCGGGATCGAGACGCCCCAGCTATTCCTGATGCAGTCGCACGGCGGGCTGATGCGGATCGAGCTCGGCGCCCGGTTCCCCAACCAGACGCTGCTGTCGGGGCCCGCGGCGGGCGCGGTGTCGGGCCGGGCGCTCGGCGCGCTGGTCGACCGTCCGAACGTGGTCACGTTCGACATGGGCGGCACTTCGACCGACATCGCGGTGATCGCCGAGGGCCGGATCGAGGAGACCGATTCGGGCCGCATCGCTGGGCAGGACATCGGAACGCCGATGCTGTCGGTCGCGACGCTCGGCGCCGGCGGCGGCACGATCGCCCATATCGGCAGGGACGGGCTGATGAAGGTCGGCCCGCGCAGCGCCGGCGCCGATCCCGGCCCCGCCTGCTACGGGCGCGGCGGGACGGAGCCCACCGTGACCGACGCCAACCTGCTTCTCGGCGCACTCGGCGAGGGCAGCGTGCTCGGCGGGCGGATGACGATGGATTCCGACCTCGCCCGCGCCGCGGTCGAGGAGAAGGTCGCCGCGCCCCTCGGCCTCGACGTCATTGAAGCGGCGGCCGGAATCGTACGTATCGTCAACTCGAACATGGCGGTCGATCTCCGACTCGCCTTCCAGCGCCGCGGGGCCGATCCGCGCGACTTCGCGCTCGTCGCGTTCGGGGGCGCGGGGCCCCTGCATGCCGCGGCGCTCGCACGCGATGTCGGCATCGCCCGCGTCGTGGTACCGCTCGCCCCCGGGCTCAACAGCGCCTTCGGGCTGCTCCAGACCGATGTCCGCCACATCTACGTCAAGTCTTCCGTGGGCGTCCTGGCGGGGCTGTCGGCGGAGGCGATGGAGGCCGAGTTCGAGGATCTCGAAGCGCGCGCCCGCGCCGACGTGCGGGAGGAGGGCTTCGACGAGAGCGAGGTGACGCTCCGCCGCCAGGTCGACATGCGCTACCTGCACCAGGGCTACCAGCTCGCCGTGGATTGCCTCGCGCGCCCGGTCGACGAGGCGGAGAAGGCGGCGCTCAAGTCCCGTTTCGACGAGCTCCATGCCCGGGTCTACGGCGCGAGCGCGCCCGACGAGGACGCCGAGACGGTCACCTTCCGGGCGATCGCCGAGATCGCGGTGCCGCAACTCCGACTGCCCCCGATCGAGATCGGCGACGGCGATCCCTCGGCGGCCGAGGCCGGCGCGCGCGAGCTCTACGATTTCGAGGCCGGCGGCTTCGTGCCCTGTACGCTCTACGACCGGGCCCGGCTGCGCGCCGGCGACCGGATCGAAGGCGCCGCGGTGATCCAGCAATTCGATTCGACGACCGTGGTCCTCGCGGGCCAGAGCGCGACGGTCGAAGCGCACGGCAATCTCGTCATCGATGCGGGAGACAACGCGTCATGAGCCTCGACCCGATCACCATCGAGGTGGTGCTGAGCCGCCTGCGCGAGACCACGGAGGCGATGGCGCACGCGCTGTTCCACAGCGGCTACTCGCCCATCCTCCGCGAGTCTCAGGACGGCACGGCGGGTCTGACCGACGGGACCGGGCGGGTAATCATGGTCGGGGGCGGGCTGCAATACCACTCCCTGCTCTACTCGAAGTCGATCGGCAGCATCTTCGAGCGCTACCCGCCGGAGACCATGCGGGAGGGCGACAGCTTCGTCTGCAACGACCCCTACAAGGCGGGCAACAGCCACGTCCCGGATTTCGTGGTCGCGACGCCGGCTTTCTTCGAGGGAAATCTGGTCGCCTTCGGGGTCAGCGTCGCGCACAAGGCCGACGTCGGCGGGCTGGTGCCGGGCTCGTCGGGCGCGGCGGCGCGCGAGATCTTCCATGACGGGATTCTGGTGCCGCCGGTCCGGATGTGGAGCGCCGACGGCGTCAACGCCGAGGTCGAGGCGATCGTCCGCAACAACAGCCGCGCGCCCGACGTGGTGCTCGGCGATCTGCGCGGGCAGGTCGGCGCGACCCGCCTCGGCGCCCGGCGCATCGCCGAGCTGTGCGGGGCCTTCGGCGCGGACACCGTGACCGGGACGATGGACGCGCTGATGTCGCGGACCGCCCGGCGGGTGAGGGAGGCGGTCTCCGCCTGGAAGGACGGCAGCGCCGAGGCCGAGGGGCTGATGGACCATGACGGGGCCGACCGGGACCGTCCGGTCCGCATTCACGTAAGAGCGGAGAAGTCGGGCGACCGGCTGACGATCGATTTCAGCGGCAGCGACGCCCAGACGGCGGGGCCGATCAACACCCCGGAGGCCACCGCGCGCGCCGTCTCGATGCAGGCGATCCTCGCCGCCTCCGATCCGACGATCCCGATGAACACCGGCGCCTTCGAGGCGGTCGACTTCGTCATTCCGCCGGGCCGGATGGTGAGCCCGCAATTCCCGGCCACGGTGAACCATTATTTCCCCACGTCGCACATGGTCTACAACGTGGTGCTTGCCGCGCTCGGCACGCTCAACCCGGACCGCGCCGTCGCGCCGTCGGGGCTCGGCACCGGCGCGATGGCGATCGGCTATTCGGAGGGGCGGTCCGGCAAGGCAACCGTCCAGTACGAGCTGATGACCACCTCGCTCGGCGGCACCAGCGAGGGCGACGGCGCCTCGATCGTGCTGCCGATGAACCACTTCGCCCCCGGCACGCCGGTCGAGATCGTCGAAACCGAATACCCGATACGCGTCGGGCGGTTCGAGCTGCTGCCCGACAGCGCCGGCGCCGGCACCCATCGCGGCGGCATCGGCTTCGCGCGCGAATACGCGTTCCTCACCGACTGCACGCTGACGCTCCGCACCGCCAACCACCGCCACGCCGCCTGGGGCCTGTTCGGCGGCGGCAGCCCGGCGCCGGCGTCGACCTCGATCTCGTTTCCGGACGGACGCACCGAAGACATGGACGTGCTGGAGACGCGGTACATGTCCGCGGGCGCCTCGATCCGCCTCTGCCAGAGCGGCGGGGGCGGCTACGGCGATCCGTTCGAGCGCCCCGCGGAGCTGGTCGTCGCCGACATCCGGGACGGCTATGTCTCACCGGAAGCCGCGCGCGAGCTCTACGGCGTTGCCGTCGATGCCGACGGCGCGCTCGACGAGGCGGAGACCGAACGGTTGCGGGGCGAAAAGGCCGTTTCCTGAAGGGTTGGGGCGCATCCCATTTTGGCGGCAACGGCTGTCGCCCCAGCGTCCCGTCATGGGACGATTCCCATTAGAAAATTCGGCGATTTCCCACCGTCATCTCCGCCGATAGTGGGATTTATCCCATGATTTTATCGATCTCTATTGATGGGAAAAACCGTTTGACAGGACTCTGGGGCCGCGTTAACGAAGATATCCGGCATCGAACGCGAGGTTGACGGATGGACGTTGTGGGCGGTCTGGTCGGCGAGATCGAGACCTATTGCCGCGAGGCGGGCATCGCCGAAACGACGTTCGGGCGGATCGTCGTCAACGACGGCAAGTTCGTTGGCAGGCTTCGGGAGGGCAAGGGGGTAACCGCCGCCACCGTCGAGCGGGTGCGCCGATTCCTGGACGAGAACGGCGCGGCGTCTTCCGGCCGGGAGGCCGAGACCGCCCCGCCCGAATCTCCGGATACGCCCGACGGCGATTCGAGGACCGCCTTCCGATTCTACGACAACCGCCAAAAATACCTCGCCTTCGTCAACACATGTTCGGAGAAGTGGGTGGTCGCCGAGCGCGCGGGCATGGAGCTCGCCCATCTGCACCCCCAGCCGCCGGCGCTCCGGGTGTTCGACGCCGGCATGGGGGACGGCACCGTGCTGACCGGCGTGATGCGCCAGATGCACCGGCGCTTCCGCACGCTGCCCTTCTATATCGTCGGCAAGGAGATCAGCCTGGAGGACGTGCGTCTCGGGCTGGAGCGGATGCCCGACCGGTTTTACGAGCACCCGGCGACGGTGCTGGTGCTGACCAACCTCTACTACACGGAAGCGCCCTGGCTGATGCCGCGCTCGATGGCGGCCGCCGCCGCGCTCAACTGGATCGAGGTCGCGCTGGAAGGGGATTCCTCGCACGAGTTCCATGAGCAGATAACCGCCCTTCAGCCCCGGTTGGCGGAGACCTGGCAGGTCCGTCCCTCGGAGAAGACCGGCAACCCGCTCTATGTCCGCCCGTCGGTGCTGGTGGTCTACCGCGAGGATCACAAGTTCCTGCTCGACCAGGTGATCCCGCGGCCCGGCGCGGTGAAGGCGGATTACGACCTCGTCATCGCCTCGCAGCCCTACCGCGCGCGGATGCCGGTCTCCTTCAAGGCGCAAAAGGTCCTCGCGCCGCTCGCCCGGAGCCTGGCGCCGGGCGGGCGGCTTCTCGGCATCCATTCGTGCGGCGGCGATCCGGGGCTCGATATCGTCCGCAAGGTGTGGCCCGGCGAGAACCCGTTCGCCACCAAGCGGCACGAGCTTCTCAAGACGCTCAAGGACGAGCTCGGGCGCGAAGCGCGCGATCTCAACTTCAACGCCTATGCCGATAAGAGATCGATCTTCCGCTACGAAATGCACACGCTGCCGAGCGAGGTCGGCGGGCGCAGCATCGGCACCTCCACCCTGTTCGCCGCCTGGAACGCCGCCATCTATGTTGCCCAGATCGAAGACGAGCGGCTTGAGGACGTCCTCGCCCAAGGTGGCTATCTCGACGCCACCCGCGAGGTGCTGAACCGGTACGGAGGACTCTGGTTCTACGACGAATCCTACGTCGTCTCCCGGCGGAGGGCCTGAGACCATGCTGCTCTCCCCCGAGACGGCCGCGGAGTCCGGTTTCGCGCGCACCCTGCTCAACGGCGAGTTCGCGATCACCGCCGAGCTCGTTCCTCCGGCCTCCGGCGCGCCGGACGAGCTGCTGGCGCTGGCGGAGCCGCTGCGCGGTCTCGTGGACGCGGTCAACGTCACCGACGGGCCGCGCGCGATGGTTCACATGTCGGCGCTCGCCGCGGCCTCGATCCTGGCCCGCGAGGGTGTCGAGCCGATACTCCAGTTCGCCTGCCGCGACCGCAACCGGATCGCGCTGCAGGCCGATCTGCTCGGCGCCTCGGCGGTCGGCGTGCGCAACGTGCTGATCCTGCGCGGCGACGATCCCGATACCAACGAGATCCCGCCGCCCAAGCCGGTCTTCGACGTCGACAGCCGCGATCTGATCCAGATCGCGGCAAAGATGCGCGCCGGCGAAGCGCTGGCCTCGGGGCGGGAGATCGCGACGGCGCCGCGGCTGTTCATCGGCGCCGCCGACACCCCGGTCGACCCCGAACCCGGCTGGCGCCCGACCGGGCTTGCGCGCAAGGTCGAAGCCGGGGCGGGTTTCGTACAGACCCAGCTCTGCTGGGACATAGACGTGGTTCGCCGCTATGCCGAGGCGCTGGAAGAGGCGGGGCTCACCGACCGGATGTTCCTGCTGATCGGGATCGGCCCGATCGCGTCGGCGCGGTCGGCGCGCTGGATGCGCGACAATCTGTGGGGAGTCCGCATTCCCGATCCGATCGTCGAGCGTCTCGACCGCGCCGCCGACCAGAAGGCGGAAGGCATCGCGATCTGCGCCGAGCTGATCCGCGCGATGGCGGAGGTGCCGGGGGTCTCCGGCGTTCACCTGATGGCCCCGGTCGGGCTGTCCTCGATTCCGCTGGCGATCCGGGAGTCGGGTGTGCTGGAGAATCGCGCCGCGGCGGTTTGAAAGGCTCTCTTCGTCATTTCGGCCGGCTCCGGTCGATATGACGAAGGGCGGCGGAATTTGCCCTCAAACCACCCCGTCGGCCCGGAGCGCGGCGATCTCGTCCTCGTCCATGCCTAGGATGCCGCCGAGCACGTCTTCGGTGTGCTCGCCGAGCACGGGGGCGCCGCCGGGGTAGTCGTGCGGCTCGCCGACATAGCGGATCGGGTTGGCGACGCCTGGGACCGACCCGGCTTCGCTGTGCGGCAGGTCCATCCGGAGCCCCCGCGCCACCGCCTGCGGGTCGGCGAAGATCCGGTCGAGGTCGTTGATCGGCCCGCAGGGGACGCCGACGGCTTCGAGCGCGGCGATCCATTCGTCCTGCGTCCGGGCGCGCATCGTCTCCGCGAGCTCCGGGATCAGCGCGTCCCGGTGCTCGACCCGACCGGCGTTGGTGCGGAACCGCTCGTCCCCGGCGAGATCGGGCCTGCCGCCGGCCTCGCAGAAGCGGGCGAACTGGGAGTCGTTGCCGACCGCGACGACGACGTGGCCGTCGGCGGTCGCGAAGGACTGGTACGGCACCACGTTGGGATGACCGTTGCCCATCCGTACCGGCGACTTGCCGGTGACGAGGTAGTTCATCGCCTGGTTGGCGGTCGATGCCACGGCGACGTCGAACAGCGCCATGTCGACATGCTTGCCTTCGCCGGTCTTCTCCCGCTCCCGCACCGCGGCCAGCGCCGCGATCGCGGTATAGAGCCCGGTCAGCACGTCGGTGACGGCGACGCCCACCTTCTGCGGGCCGCCGCCCGGCAGATCGTCGCGCTCGCCGGTGATCGACATCAGCCCGCCCATCGCCTGGATCAGGAAGTCGTAGCCGGCGCGGTCGGCATAGGGTCCGGTCTGGCCGAAGCCGGTGATCGAGCAATAGACCAGCCCCGGGTTGACGGCGCGCAGGCTCTCGTAGTCGAGCCCGTAGCGTGCGAGCCCGCCGCGCTTGTAGTTCTCGACGAGAATGTCCGAAGCGGCGACGAGCCCGCGTACGATCTCCTGCCCCCGGGGCGAGGCGAGGTCGAGGGTAAGCGACTTCTTGCCCCGGTTGGCGCAGTGGAAATAGGCGGCGTCGGGGATCTCGCGCCCGTCCCCGTCGACGATGAAGGGCGGGCCCCACTGGCGGGTGTCGTCGCCCGTGCCGCGACGCTCGATCTTGATCACCTCGGCGCCGAGGTCGGCCATCGTCTGGGCGGCCCAGGGGCCGGCCAGGATACGGCTGAAGTCGAGGACCCGGAGCCCCGATAGAGGACCCGCCATGCCTACATGAACGCCTGAATGCCGGTCTGCGCGCGTCCCAGGATAAGGGCATGGATGTCGTGCGTCCCCTCATAGGTGACGACGGTCTCCATGTTCATCAGGTGGCGCATGACGTGGTACTCGTCGACGATCCCGTTGCCGCCGTGCATGTCGCGCGCGTCGCGCACGATGTCGCGCGCCTTGCCGGTCGAGTTGCGCTTGAGCATCGAGATCGCTTCGGGCGAGCAGCTGCCGTCGTCCATCATCCGGCCGAGCTGGAGGCAGGCCTGCAGCCCGATCGCGATCTCGGTCTGCATGTCGGCGAGCTTCTTCTGGATGAGCTGGTTGGCGGCGAGCGGGCGGTCGAACTGGGTGCGCTCGAGCGTATATTCCCGCGCGGCGTGCCAGCAGAACTCGGCCGCGCCGAGCGCGCCCCAGGCGATGCCGTAGCGCGCGTTGTTGAGGCAGCCGAACGGCCCGCCGAGCCCGCGCGCGTGCGGCAGCCTGTTCTCCTCCGGCACGAAGACGTCGTCCATCACGATCTCGCCGGTGATGGAGGCGCGGAGCGAGAGCTTGCCGGTGAGCTTGGGCGTCGTCAGCCCGTCCATGCCGCGTTCGAGGATGAAGCCCCGGATCGTGCCCTCGTCGTCCTTGGCCCACACCACCATGACATCGGCGATCGGCGAATTGGAGATCCACATCTTGGATCCCTTGAGGAGATAGCCGCTGTCGACCGACCTGGCGCGGGTCGTCATGCCGCCGGGGTCGGAGCCATGGTCGGGCTCGGTGAGCCCGAAGGCGCCCACCCACTCCCCGGTGGCGAGCTTCGGCAGGTACTTCTGCCGCTGCTCCTCGGAGCCGTAGTTGTAGATCGGCCACATCACCAGGCTCGACTGCACCGAGAGCGTCGACCGGTAGGACGAATCCACCGCCTCGATTTCCCGCGCGATCAGGCCGTAGCAGACATAGCTCGCGCCGGCGCAGCCGTAGCCGTGGAGGGTCGAGCCGAGGAAGCCGAGCTCGCCGAGCTCCGCGATGATCTCGGGGTGGAACTCCTCGTTGTTGTAGCCCTCGATGATCCGGGGGAGGAGCTTCTCCCGGGCGTATTGCCGGGCGGTGTCGCGCACCAGCCGCTCCTCGTCGTCGAGCTGGCTGTCGAGCAGGAGGGGGTCTTCCCAGTTGAACTTGCCCCATTTGCGCGGCTTGTGCGTACCGGCGGACTCGACCTTCGTGGCCATGCCTCGATCCTTCGTTCGTCGCTGAATTCGTCCCGTGGCCGGATCATAGTCCGGCCGGATGTGCGTGTGTATGCGATTGCCCGCTCGCTGTGAAGCCCGCGCGGCCCGCGATTGTGCGCATGAGGTCGTTCGACTACAAACGAATCCGGCCGCAACTCACCCCGGGAGCCCGCCATGCCGCACAGCCTGAGGACGTTTCTCGAATCGATCGACAACCGGATGCTGCATATCCGCGAGCCGGTCGATTCGGCGCGCCAGGTCGGCTATCTCTGCTCGGAGAGCAGCGGGCCGCTGACGTTTCACAACCTCACCGGCTATCCCGGCTGGCGGCTGACCGACATCCTGATCAAGGACCGCAACGGCCAGGCGGCGGCGTTCGGGCTCGACGA
The DNA here is from genome assembly GCA_022823775.1 of Defluviicoccus sp. Classification (GTDB taxonomy): domain Bacteria; phylum Pseudomonadota; class Alphaproteobacteria; order MPNO01; family MPNO01; genus MPNO01. Next base: position 13,775 of record JAJEHI010000164.1, read on the forward strand.
CCCCAAGGGTGTCTGCCCCTACCTCGCCGAGCGCATGGCGACCCAGCGCGGCAAGTCGGTGATGGTCCCGGACGGGCCGGTCAAGGAAAACAAGATGCTCGGCAAGGAGGTGAACCTCCACAAGTTGCCGATCCCCCAGCACTCGGTCGGCGACGGCGGGCGCTATCTCGGCTCCGGGCTCACCATCACCAAGGACCCCGAGACCGGGATCCGGAACGAATCCATCATTCGGATGATGGTGACCGACGACCCGCAGAAGGCGACCTTCTGGATGGCGGCCAGGCACAACTACGCGCATTACCTCAAATATGTCGCCAAGGACGAGCCGATGCCGATGGCCTTCGCGATCGGCATGCACCCGGTCTACGAGATCATGTCGAACTGGTCGGGCCGGCACGAGGATTTCGACGAGCTCGAATACGGCGCCGGCATCCTCGGCGAGGATATCGAGATGGTGAAATGCGACACCATCGACCTCGAGGTCCCGGCCCATGCCGAGATCGTCATCGAGGGGCTGGTCCACCCGCACGACCGCATGCCGGAGGGGCCGTTCGGCGAGTTCACCACCTTCGGATCGGGCGCCGAGGGACCGGCGCCAGTCTACCAGATTACCGGCATCACCCATCGCGACGACCCGATCTTCCGCCACATGCAGGCGACCTGGTTCACCGACCACCAGCCGCTGATCACGCTGCCGATGGAAGCCACCTACTACAACCGGCTGCGCGACACCCATGGCAACACCAACATCAAGGACATCTTCGTCCCGCCCTGGGCGTCGCAGTTCATGATGATCGTGCAAATGGAGGCCAAGTGGGACGGCCAGGCGCGCGACGTGCTGATGTCGGCGCTCACCGGCCCCAACCTCCACGTCAAGGTCGCCATTGCCGTCGACGACGATGTCGACATCTACAATGCCGAGGACGTGCTGTGGGCGATTTCCTGCCGCACCAACCCGGCCGACATGGTGCACATCATGCCGGGCTCCCGCCTGCATCCTCTCGACGTGTCGATTCCGGAGATCGGCGACGAATACACGGTGATGCGGATCGGCGGGAAGATGGCGATCGACGCGACCAAGCCGGCGACCTGGCGGGCCGGGGAGCGCGCCAAGATGGCCCGCGTCGACCCGATGGGCAAGGGCGACCCCGAGATCGCGCGCATTCTCGAACAGGTGCGGATGCCGCGCTAGGCGCGCGCGGCGGCGGAAGGCGCTTAGATGGCTAGCGTCCTCTCGCTCCCCCGGGGCGAGCTGAAGTCCGTCGGGCTGATCTCCGTCGGCCACGGGTTCAGCCACCTTTACATGCTGATCCTGCCGCCGCTGTTCCCGCTGATCCAACAGGATCTCGCGGTAAGCTGGACCGAGCTCGGCCTGCTCTTCGCGGTCCTGTCGATCTCCACCGGCGTCGCCCAGCTCCCCGCCGGCATCCTGGTCGACCGGATCGGCGCGAGGCCCGTCCTGTTCGCCGGGTTGATCCTGCAAGCCGCGCCGTACGCCTTGGTCGCGCTGTTCCCCAGCTTTTGGGGGCTTGTGGCGGTGGTGCTGGTCTCCGGCATCGGGATTTCCGTCTTCCATCCGGCCGATTACGCGATCATGGCCGCCCAGGTGCGGGCCGAGCGCCAGGGCCGCGCTTTCGGCATCCACATCTTCGCCGGCTATGCCGGCTGGGTGGTGGCGCCGCCCCTGATGCTGGCCTTGGCCTCGGCGCTCGGCTGGGCGGCCGCGGTCTCGGTGGCGGGGCTGATCGGCCTTTTGTTCACCGCCGTCGCGGCGCTCTCTCGCGACGCTCTCGACGACGCTTCCATCCGGGCGGACTCGAAGGAGAAGACGGGAAAGGCGGTTACCGATCTCCGCGCCACGGTCCGTTTCCTCGTCACGCCGCCGGTGCTGCTGTTCCTGCTCTTCTTCACCGCGCTCGCCACCGGCACGTCCGGCATCCATGCCTTCGCGGTGGTCGGGCTGGTCGAGCTCTACGATGCCTCGCTCGCGGCAGCCAACGCCCAGCTCACCGGCTATTTCGCGGCGGCAGCCGTCGGCGTCCTGATCGGCGGCGTCATCGCCGACCGGGTGAAGGACCAGGAAGGCCTCGCCGCGTTCTGCTTCGTCGTCTCGGCCGCCTTTCTCGGGGTCATCGCGCTCAAGCTGCTGCCGCTCGCCTATGTGATCGTCCCGATGCTCGGCAGCGCCGTCACCATCGGGTTGATGAGCCCGTCCCGCGACCTGCTGGTACGCAGGATCTGCCCTCCGGGGACCATCGGCACCGTCTTCGGCTTCGTGACCACGGGGTTCTCGGTGGGCGCCGCGGTCGGCCCGCCGATTTTCGGGTTCGTCGCCGATGCCGGGCGGCCCGATCTGATCTTCTGGCTGTCGGGCGCGTTCACCCTGGTCTGCATCGTGTCGATCTACGCCGCAAAGGCGGTGTCACGCTGAGGCGCCGGCTTTACCGGGCAACCGGGTTCGCGTAGGTATTCGCCACCCTGACAGCCAGAGGAACGCCATGGCCGCGCGGCCCAACGATCTCGACATGCGGGCGCTGCTGCCGCCGAGGGAAGAACGCGAGCGGATGTACGCGGACTGGCTCGCCGAGGACATCGGGCGCGGCGACATCACGACGAACTTCCTGATCCCGGCCGACGCACGGGGGACTTTCGTGATGAACACGCGCCACGACGTCGTGGTCTGCGGTGTCGATCTGGCGCTCGAAGTCATGCGCTTTCAGGAGCCCGGCTGCGAGACCGAGGCGCTGACGCCGGACGGCACACGGGCGAGAGCCGGCGCCACGCTCGCCCGCGTCGAGGGGCCGGCGCGGGGGCTGCTGACGGCGGAACGCACGGCGCTCAACCTGTTCCAGCTCCTGACGGGCATTGCCACGCGGACGGCGGAGTACGCCCGGCTGGTCGATGGGACGGGGGCGACCCTGATCGACACGCGGAAGACCATCCCGGGCTATCGCGCGCTCTCGAAATACGCCTCCTGCGTCGGTGGCGCGCGCAACCACCGTATCCGTCTCGACGACGGGCTGCTGGTGAAGGACAACCACATCGCGGTCTGCGGCTCGATCGCCGCCGCGATGGCCAGGGCGCGGGCGCTCACCCCCTCCCTCACCAAAATCGAGGTCGAGTGCGACACGCTCCAACAGGTGCGCGAGGCGGCGGACGCGCGCGCCGACGTGATCCTCCTCGACAATATGAGCGCGGTCATGATGCGCGAGGCGGTCGACATCGTCGACGGGCGCTGCGAGGTCGAGGCGTCCGGCGGGATCACGCTCGAGACCATCCGCGAGAAGGCGGAAAGCGGGGTCGACTACATCTCGGTCGGTCGGATGACGCAGTCGGCTCCCGCCGCCGATATCGGCCTCGACGTCACCATCTCCGCCTGAGCGCATGGCGCGCGGCACGCTTTTCCTCGTCGTCGGGCCGAGCGGCGCGGGCAAGGACACGCTGATTGCCGGCGCCCGCGCGGCGCTGGAGCCGGGCGGGCGCCACGTCTTTCCGCGCCGCGCGATCACGCGGCCCGAAAAGTCGGGCGGAGAGGATCACGAGGCGGTTTCTCCCGAAGGTTTCGCCGCACGCGCGGCGGAAGGCGGGTTCTTCGTGACATGGCGGGCGCACGGACTCGCCTACGGCTTGCCCGGCTGTATCCCGGCGACACTCGAGTCGGGGCGGCATGTCGTCGTCAACGTCTCGCGGGCGATTCTCGGGGAAGTCGCCGAACGCGTGTCCCCGACGGTGGCGATCGAGGTCACGGCGCCGCCCGAAGTCCGCGCCCGCCGCCTCGCCGACCGCGCGCGCGAGGACGAGGCCGACGCCGCCCGCAGGCTCGTCCGCGAAGGCGCGCCCCTGCCCGACGGCGTGGCGGTGCGGCGGGTCGTCAACGACGGGACGCCGGAGGACGGGGTCGCCCGTTTCATCGACGCGCTGACGGAAACCGATGCTTAGA
>JAJEHI010000059.1 GCA_022823775.1 Defluviicoccus sp.
GCACCGCGTCGTCACGTTCCAGGACGGGCTGATCGACATGCTGGAGCGCCACGCGAAGAAGGGCCGGCTCATCCACGTAGAGGGCAAGCTCCAGACCCGCCGCTGGAAGAAGGACGGCGAGGACAGCGAACGGTTTTCGACCGAGATCATCGTCGTGCCGGGCCACAGGGTCCAGTTCTACGACCGGCCGAACGGCAACGGCGCGGCGGCCGCGGATGCCCAGGCGCCGGCGAACGGCGAGGCGATGCCGGCCGGCGGCGCCCCGGCCCAGACGGACGATTTCGGGTCGGACGAGCCGCCGTTCTGAGCCCAGCCTTCCATCCTCCCTCCCAACTCGGGCGGCCGTTTCGGCGGTCGTCCATTTTTTCTGCCATGGGTCCGGAGTCCGCTCCCGGCGGGGCCTCGCGTGCGCACTGCGCGCGCCACGCGTCGCACCCCCGCGCCGACAGGAGCCGGAGACCGGCCGGTAGCGGGACGTCGATATCCGGATCCGGGGAGACAGTTATGTGCCACGTTACATTCAAGCGCGTCGGCGAGGACGAAGCGCACGTTTATGCCGACAGCGAGCATGTCGGGGAGGTGTACCGCCAGCGCGACGTGCTTCGCGAGGGCGCGGTGTTGTACATCGTCCATCTTGAGGACGATCCCCGGGGCTGGTGTCGCGTCTATCGGCGCGACCGGCTCCGCGAGGTTTGCGCCGAGCGCATCCGGACCCATCCCTTTCGGTCATGATCCTGCGGCAGGTATCGCGATGGCGATTTGGGCGCGTCGCTTCGCGACCGGGCTTTCCGCTGCAATCTCCACTGCGCTCCGATTTCCGCTGCAATCCCTCGCGTCTCCGCACGCTGGCGCGTGCTCCGCGCTGCGCTTGGCCACCGCCTTCGGCGGTCGCGGCCTTGCGGGCGGGTGCTCGACCGCTCGGCCTTCGGCAACGCGCTGTCCGCTCCGGGCCGGGAACCGTGTCCTCGCTTCGCTGCGGGCCGCACCGCTTCCCGGCCCTCCGCTCCGGCGCGCTCGCGGTCTGCGCTCCCGTCCTCGGCCGCGAAGCGGCTGGCGCCGCTTGGGGGGTGTGTAAAGCGCCTTCCGACGTGCTGGTTCATTGTGCCACACGTGCTCTCTGCGCCAACCCCGCCTCCGGCGGGGTCCTCCGCTGCGCTGCGGCGCGGGGAGGTTCCGCTAGGCATCGCGCCGGGGCGACCGTGGCTCAGGCCCAACCTCCGCTATGGCCCGCGCGGGCGCGGGCCAAGCTCCGATAGGGCCTTGCGCCCGCACCATCGCCCCGACGCGACGCCAAGCTCCACCAATCCCCCCGTGGCTCCGTTGCGCGCGCGTGTCCCAAAGAACCATCACATCGGGGATGGGCCCCGAGCGTGCAACCGATCGCGAAGGAGATCGACATGAGGTTCGATATCGACACCATCGAGACCGGCGGGCAGTCCGCCACCGCGGCCATCTGCGACAACGCCCAGCTCTTCGGCGCAACGCCCGAGCGCGGCGAGTTCGACAGCCGCGAGGTGTGGGATCGCGACGACGCGCTGGACGCGGTGGGCGAAGCGTTCCGCATCCTCGCCCAGGGCGTCGCACCGGACGGGTTCCAGCTCGCCGACGAGCGCGAGAGCCTGCTCTGGGGCTTCGTCAACATGCTCGACGGCCAGGTCCGCCGCCTCGACCGCGCCGTCGACCGCCTGCTGCCCGAGCTGCGCGACCTCCAGCGCGCCCAGGACGGCACCGAGATCAAGTCGCGCGAGCTGGAGCTGACGACGGATCGCGCGCAGCACCTCACCCACCGCCGCGACGCCTTCGAGATCATGCGCGACGCCGCCGCCGAGGCCTACCGCGCGGACACCGGCGACACCTGGCGGCCCCGGCGCGGATCGCACGCGAGCCAGACCGGCAAGCTGACCTCCGCCGCCATCGACGCCCGCGACTTCCAGCGCGCGAGGAAGGACCGCGAGACCACCGCCCACCTGCCGCAGGGCACGCTGGTCGCCATCGCCGGCGGGAAGGACGTGCAGGACCCGGCGGCGGTGATCGCCAAGCTCGACCAGACCCGCGCCAAGTATGCCGACATCGTGCTCGTGCATGGCGGCGGCCCCGGCGTCGAGCGCATCGCGGCGCGCTGGGCCGAGCGGAACGGCGTCGACCAGGTCGTGTGCAAGCCCGACTGGGATCGCCACGGCAGGGCCGCCCCGTTCCGCCGCAACGAGGAGCTGCTCAACCTGCTGCCGAAGGGCCTCATCGCGTTCCCCGGCAGCGGCATCACCGAGAACCTGGTCGACCGCGCGCGCCAGCTCGGCATCCCGGTGATGGCGGCCTGACCGCATCGCATCGCGGGCCGCGTCGTCACCCCCGGCAACGGGCGGTGGCGGCGCGGCCCGTTTTCGCGTGTGTACATCCGCGGCGCGTCGGCGCCGTCCTCGCGGGCGCTTCGCGCCGCGCTCGCCATCGGCGTTGCCGATCGCCGACGCGATCGCATGCCGATGCAGCATCCCGTCGCGGCTGCCGAGGCCATCGCGCGTTGCCGGTTGCACCGCTGCCGGCACTGCCGCCGATCCTGGTGGCGGCGCCCCCGACGAGGCAGCCGTCACTTCGCTCGACACTGCGTCGCATGGCAGTGTCCGCACCGGCCGCCACTCAAGCGCCGTGGCGGCTCCGAACCGCCGCTCTCGCCGGCGACGATTCCCCATGAAAATCGCTGCACGATTTTGGCCTCTGGACCGCAGGGGCGGCCTCGGTGTTCACACCCCACGCAGCAGGCTGCAAGGTGCGGCATGGGATGACTTGCGTGCGCTCCCGAGCGATATCGACGACAGCGGATGCCAGGCGGTTGTTGGGAAGAGCGGATGGCAATCGCCATGCGCTCCACATCCCGCGGAATTCCGGGGTTTCCGGCGCGCCGCATTGCGATTGACATTCGGAGGGATTCGGAGAAATTCCGACCCGCATGGCGATCGCAACCCGGTTCCGGATGCCCGGCAAGCCCCATGGCGGCCGTTCTCCGGTCGTGCCGGGCGGCGGCGGGTGAACGCAACATGGGCCATCGGCGGAGAAAGACCGTGAGCGACGACGACAGGGACTCGGCCGGAAAGGGTACGGAGCCGGAAGATAAACCGGGCGGCGCACGCCGGTCGCGGACGATCCGCTTCTCCGACATCGAGTGGGAGACGATCGAGAACGCGGCCGAGAAACGCGGGATCACGGCGGCCGAGTACATCCGGTTCGCCACGCTGGACGCCGCGGAGGGCAGGGTCGCGGCGATCGACGCCGAAATCGTCGAGACGATCCGGCGGATCTACCGCCACACCTATATCGTCTCGACGCTCGCGCGCGACGAAATGGTTCGCGAAGGCCGCGACGCCGAGATGGAATCCGCGGTAAACGCCGCCCGCGAGTCGCAGGCGCTGCTTCGGAAAGAGACGTCGGAATAGCGCTCCGGAAGGGTTTTGCCGCGTCCCTCCCACCGTGCCGGGCCACTCCGACCCAGTGCCCGCCCCGGCGGCGACGCGGCATCCATGGGATCGACGGGCTCACGGAGAACCGGCGCGAGCACGGAATGGACCGTGCGGCCGGCCGGAAATGGGATGCCGGTGGCGGAAGCGAAGCCTCAACGGGGAGCGGGTGGACGTCCGACCGCTCCGCCGGAAATCGCAGAGTCCGCGGTCCCGATGGCAATTCCGAATGCAAATCTCCCCTGGGCCAATGCAGAGGACCAACGTATCGGAGCCGGGAATGCCGCTTCCGTTCTTGAGGTCGGTGGGCATCCGCCCCGGCGGCGACGCCTTCGACAGGGATCCGTTCAACAGGAACGGGTGACTCCAAAGAGAGCGCCGTGGTTCCGGTGGCTGTAGAGCTCGATGTTCGATGCCCTGCGCTCGAAGGAACAGCCGCACTGGAAGCTGAACGCGGCCCGACAGGAACGCTACCCGCGGGACGAAGTCGATCCGCTGCGGCGACGATGACCTTGGCTTCCGTATTGCCGCTTGCGGACGCGGCGGCGGTGGGAACCGGCCGTTGACGACGACCGAAGCCCCGGCACCCGGCGAGGTTCGGGTGATTGGCGCGGACACCCCGGATGCCGACGGCGCGCGATACCGGCTCTTCCGCATCCACGCGCCGGGGGCGAAGCGGACCTGTCGAGCACAGGGCCGGACAGGGGACCGCGGAGCAGCGGCCAGCCGGGTCGCGGGACCTCGGAGCAGGGACACGCGGTCCGGCCGGTCATTCAGCGGCCGCATGTCGGAATAGTTGGGCGAAGTGCCGGTCGGCTATCGCGGCGGTTCCCTCTCCCGACTGAGACAGAAAATCGCCCTGCCGGCCGCGTCCATCACTTTCGACGCCGCGGCCGCCGCGTCCGAAAGACGCGGCCCCAGCTCGGGGAAGTCGCCGACGAAGTGCAGATAGAGCACCGCGTTGCGCCCGGCGTGGCTGCCGCTCCCGTCCGCCTCCTCTCAGGCGGCGGACAGGCGCTCCAGGATCGGCCCGGCAATCTCCATGCTTTCCTCGAACGCCGCGCGCTGCGCGTCGAACGCCGCCAGCGCGGTCCGGCATTCCCGCGCCGGGTGCGCGGCGGCCGAGGCCGCGAAACAAAGAACCGCCGCGATGCCGGCAATCGGCCTGTTCATCGTTTTCTTCCCCTTCACCCCAGAATAGGCGGGGCGACGGGGCGGGGGAACGCCGGACGGCCTCCAGGTCGCAGCGTCGATAAAGAACCGCCGGGCTGACGGCCGCAAGGGACAGGCCGAACCGGCGGCGTGCCCAAATGCGATCGGAAGTGCCCGCGGCGGCGGCGCTCGCGATGAAACATTCCGACCTCGACGATCGCCGTCCCGTTCGATCTGGAGATCGCGCTGTCGCTCTTGCTGGACGGATTCCATTGCTGCGGCGAGGATCCGGTTCAGATTTGCCCGGCCATCGTGATCGACTCGTCCGTCCGGGAGGGCGCGGCCCCGTTCGAACCTGACGCGCGCACCGATCTGCGTACCGCCACGAGCGTGGCACAGTGCGGGGGCTCCGGAGAGCGTCGGCTTCCAGAAAACCGGCGGGGCGCCCCCGACGAGCGAAGCTGGAACACAAGGAAAGCGAGGATCGTGCTGGAAAAGATCGGTCGCGGAACGCGGTTCGGGCTGATTTTCCTGCCGGCGGCGTCGATTCTGTCGCTGACGGGCGTGCCGTCGGCGCTCGCCGATGCCGATATGGCGAAGCGCTTGTGGAACGTGTTGAGCCCGGAGCAGATGGTGGCGGCGCTACACGGCGACAAGGCCACCGAGGCCCAGGCCCGTGCGGCAAGGAAGGTGTACGGCGATCTCGACGCGGACACGAAGAAGCGCGTCGACGCGGCGGCCGGATCGCGGCCGATCCGGCGAGCCCGTTCCGCGCGCACTATCCCGGCTCGGGCGCGGCCAGGATCATGGACAAGGCCTCGATCGAATGGGTGAACGCGGTGGGGCAGGCCCTGCTGGGCCGCGAGGACCCGGGCAAGAATCCAAAGTAGCCGCGGGTCGAAGGCGGACACCGTTCCGGGGCGGATCGCGCTCGACGGGCGAGACTGGGGGCGCGCAGGCATTCGACGGCCGCTTCATGGACGACCGGGTTCCGCGGCGCCTGCAATAGTCCTTCCTGTTCAACCGGTCCGCCAGCCCGTCGGATTCGACCGCGATCATCATGCTTCGTGTTCCCGCCGGCGCGGTCCAGGGCCGGAGCGGGACAACCGGTATCTCGTCCCCTTGCGTTCCCCGGTCCGTATCAGCACGCCGAACTCGACCGGCGCCGCCAGGTCGCGGCGCGCCGTGGCCGGGCTGGCGTCCTCGATCCGCATGTAATTCGACGCACTCATCCCGCCCTCGAAACCCTCGGGTCTGGCCGAGGGAATCGAGAAGGGCCAGGCCGGGCTCCTTCTCCGACAGCTTGAGCTGCGTTTTGGTGAATTGCCCAAGTCGGCGCGGAACCGGGTACGCTCGGCGTCGGTCCCGGAACTGGAAGCCTGGGCGGAGGCGGTGCTGGACGCCGCCAGCCTGGACGAGGTGCTGGCCTCGGCACCGGGGCGCTGATCCCACGAGCCGGGCACGTCGTCTGACCGGCCGACGAATACAGCATTCATTCGTCTCCCGGACCCGGAGGCAGGCCTCCCCAATGCAGCCAGGGAAGAACGCCGCGGCCCCGCCGGTCGGTCCGTTCGATGACGACCTCGCGGGACAGCCGGTCGTCGATTTCCCTCCACGCGGCATCCGCGCTTTCGGTGAGCGTCGCGCGGCGCCCGGCATCGTGCTCCCACAGAAGGGCCTCCTGCCAGCGCCGCACGCCGGCCCGCTCCGCCATGACCCGCGGGTGGGTATGAAGCCATCGCAGGAACGCGACCGCATCGGGAGTGGCGTGCCACAGCTTGCCGTAGTCGGACACGTATTCCATCGCCAGGCCCGGATCGGCCCAGCTCGTGCCGTGCCACATGCCGATCGGCAGCGGGTGCGGGTTGCCGCAGAGGATTTCCGCGATGTAGGCGTTCTCGACGAAGCCCAGGCGGAGGCTCGTCGCCGCCTCGACGCGCCGTCCCCGCCGCAGGAGCAGAAGCGCCATCTCGAAGCGATAGGGCGGATATCCCGCCTCCGTCCGGAAGAAGGAACCCGCCCTGTCGTCCCGGCCCGCGCGCAGATACTCCGATCCGATCATGAAACGGACCCCCTGGTGGTCGTCCGGGTTCCACGACAGCATCTTCTCCATCGTCGATATGCCCTCGCCGCGGCGGCCAAGCCGCAGCTGGCTGAGAGCGACGCCGTGCGCCGCGCGCAGGAACGGGCGATTCTCCAGATGCCGCCATTCGATGAATTCCTCGAACCCGTCCGGCAGGACGGCCGTCCCAAGGGAATACCCGCGCTCGTAGGCCTCGAGCGCACGATCGAACTCTCCCCGGTCGTACAGCGCGTTGCCGATATGCGCGTGCCCGTCGATGAACCAGGGATGCCGCGCCACCAGGTCCTTGAGCGCTCCGACATACCGGTTTCCGGCCGGCCCGCCGGTAGCCCGCCCGTCGAGAAGCCTGTCGAGCTCGTCCGCAATATCGGCGTAGTCCGGCGGATAGCGGAAGACGGCCACATCGTGGTTCATGTCGATGGCGATCGTCATGGTTTTCCCGCCGGTCTGCTTCCGCTTTTGCCGACTCTAGCCGAAGCGTGCGGCCGGAGCATTCCTTGCCGCCGGCGATGGCGCATCCGGCGGCCTTCTCGCAGGATCTCCGGAGGGTGCCCGCCCCGATAGCTCGGTCATTTCGGCCCGATCGGCCTCAAAACGCCGAAGAAAGCGTGCGGCCGGGTGCGCCCGTTCGAACTCTCTACTGGCGTTTCGTTCCGAAGGCGCCGACGACGTTCGACTGCACGAAGATCCCGGCTGCCCTGGCGTGCCCGGAACCGTAGAAGCCGCCCCGGACCCGGTGGCTGCCGTGGCCCCGCGCGAAGGTCCCGTCTTCCGCCATCCGATAGACGCATCGGGATCGAGACCCGTGTCGGGCATTCCTGTCCCGGCGCTCGTGGTGGGTCGCCGCCGGCGGCCGGATGCGGGCCGCCCGCCGGGACGGGCGCTTCATTGCCAGTTCAAATCCCGGCGCCAGGCCGGCAGCCCGTCGCCACAGCCCGGCTCGTCGTTGCCACCGTCCGTACGGTTTTCTCCGTCCTCGCCGACGCGGTGCGCATCCGTTCCACCCCGGCCATTCGCCCCCTCGCCCGGGCTCTCCCGTGGCGAAGCGGGGCCTGGACAGTGGCGCCCGGGTTCGGGATCCCAAGACGGGCCGCCCTCGTCCGCCGTCTCTCTGCTACCGTCCTCCCTGCCGTCAGACAATGTCTCGGCGCTGGCTCCTGCGGTTTCGGCTTCCGCGGACCCTCCCTTCTCGTTATCCCGCGCATCTCCGTCGACAGCCGCCGGGCCGCTCGCGCCTCCGGCCTCGGATGCCTCTCCATCCGGCGCGGGCAACGAATTCGTCCCGCCGTGCGGACGGGTGCCGTCGGGCGCGGCGGTTGCGGGATCCGGCGGGGCGCGGACGGGCGCGGGAGCTTCGCGCGCCGGTTCTCTCGCCACGAACCGCTCGGCGGCCTTCGCGCGCTCGACGTAGCGGAGCTCGATGGAGGCGACCGGGAGGGGGCCGGGGAAGCGGAGATAGCCGTGCAGGTTCTGAAGCCGCATGATCTCGGAGGCCAGCGCCAGCGCGCGGAGCTCGCGCCTGGGCGTGAGCGACACGCCGTCGCGGACGGTGTTGGCCCCGTAGGAGAAGGCTTCCGTCACCTCTTCCACCTCGCTGCGCCCGAGGCTCTCGGCCGACCACTGCGCGGTGTCGCGGTCCGGCGCGGCGAGCACCGCGCGGGTGCCGCAGAGCCCGGAGACGGTCTCCGCCCCGTTGCGGCCGTAGAGATCCCTGAGCGCCGAGATCACCTGCACGCCGAGCACGAAGCAGCCCCCGAACTGGCGCGATTCCGCCAACCCCGGCTGGAGCGAGGGCACCTGGTGCAGGGTGGAGAGCTCGTCGAGAACGATCCAGATCCGCCTGCCGTCGTCCCGGTCGAGGGACAACAGCGCGTTGACCGCGATCTCGAGCCAGGTGGAGATCAGCCCGCGCAGGGATGCGTGCTGGTCGCCCCGCGAGGTGAGGAACAGGAAGCCGGTGTCTTCCCGCGATATCCACTCGCGGATCGAGAATGGCGGGCCGTCGTCGGGAAGGTATTCGAGCGCGGAGAGGTTGGCCGTGAGCATGGCCCGGACCGAGAGCGCCGTCTTCGGGTTCTCGGGATCGACGATCGACTGCGCGACGGTGCCCTCCATGGCGTCCGCCAGCGCGGTGAGCTCGGTCTTGAGCAGGTGGTCCACCAGGATCTTGTTTTCGGCGACACCGCGCTCCCACAGCACACCCGCGCCGTTCGAGAAAAGCTGCCTCGCGGCCGTCACCCAGAACGGGTCGACGGTATCCTTCTGCTGCGGGATCAGCGCGGCCGCCATCATGTCGAAGTCGCGCGGGTTCCTGGCCTCGAGGAAAGGCGACCAGCGGGGCGCCCTCGCATCGAGCGGGTTCATCAGCACGTCGCGCGCGGGATCGAAGAAGGACCGCGTGTAGCTCCCCATCTTGTCGTAGATCACGCAGCGCTCGCCCTTCGCGCGAATCTGCGCCACGAGGTCCGAAATCAGCACCGTCTTGCCGGAGCCGGTGGTGCCCGAGACGATCGTGTGCTGGGTCTCCGCCCGGTGCGGATACGGCACGCCGGCGATGCTGTAGGAGGACGAACCGCCGGACATGCCGAAGGTCTCGAAAAACACCCTGTGCGGCGGCCGCACCCGCCTGCGCAATTCCCTCGCGGCGACCAGCTCGGCGCCGCGCAACCGGCGGGCGCTGTTCAGCAGCTCGCCCCTGTAGCGGAACCAGAGAAGCAGCAGGGCGATGGCGACGAGCGAAATCGACCCGCCGAGGCGGGCGCTGGCGTAGAGCTCCGCCGTCAGCCGCTCGCGGGCCGAGAGCGCCCGCGGCCAGTCCGCGATGTCGCGGATCGCGGCGACGATGCGGCTGTCGTCCGGCAAGCGCAGCTCCTGGCGCGAATCCGGCGGGTAGCCGATGCCGAGCTTGGCTCTCGCCTGCGTCGCCACGCCGGCGGCGTACCAGTCGTACCCCCTCGTGTTCTCCGCGATGTGCCAGATCGGCACCCCGAACGTGCAGAACGCGGCCACGAACAGCGACGCCCGCAGAACCTGGCCCCACATCCGGAAGGAGTGGAGGACCGTCTGGCCGCCCCGCAGCGTGCTGCCGCCGAGGCCGGGCATCTAGGGATGCAATTCCGGGGCCGGGGCGTCCGGCCCCGCGGGCCGGCCGAAATACTCGTCCCCGCCAGCCGTCCCGCCGGGCGGGACGATGCCGAACTCATGCGAGGCGACCGACACCGCGACCGAAAAGAACAGCGCGACGATCGACAGCGCCATGAGCCAGGTCGCCAGCCGCGCGTATCGGATGACACGCTCGACGAACACCCGCTCCTCAGTCAGCCAGACGGGCGCGCCGTCCCGCGGGCTCCGGGCGGGCGCCAACCCGCCCCTCGGGCGGTACCGGAAATTGCGTGTCGATCCGGGCCCGCGCCCACCGAACCGAAAACCGTTTCGTCTTTCCATCCTCTGTCTCCTCTTCGGCATTGACTCGTCGGCGGGCTCCTGCCCGTACGCGGCCTCATTCCGCCGGTCGCTCGGCGCGCACGCCTTCGGACCGCGGCCCGGGTCTCGCGCGCGGCGTCCCGCCGTGCGGCCGGCGCCGCGCCCCACGGTCGCGCCTGCCGTCGTCGGAGGTCGATGTCTTCCTTCGCGCATCCGCCCATGTCTGGATATCGCTGCGCCGGTAGCGCACGCTGTTGCCGAACTTGTGGAACGCCGGACCGTCTCCGGTCAGCCGGTATCGGTCCAGCGTGCGCCGGCTGAGCCCCAGCAACTCCGCCGCCTCGCCGGTCTTCAAGTACCTGTCGTGCATGTTTCCTTTCCCCTCTCCAGTCGAATTCTCCGACCGCGCCGCGGCGGCGGACGCCGCGCCGGTGCATCCGAGGAAGGCGGCGATGACGATGTCACGGCTCTTCGGCTGGCCGGCGCGACGGTCGGGAACTCGGTGTTCGTACCCATGAAAAAAAGCGTAAAAGAGGCAATCGATCAAAACAACACCGCGTTTGTAGGGCCAATTCGCGTCATATGGCGCCAAACGGGGCCTCACGCGGCCTCACGGGGCCTGGAGTATGAAAGACGCCGATTCGGGTAGCAGGAAAAATCCGGTACAACCGCGCCCAAAACGCCTCATCTTCGAGATCGGAATGCAGCGGCCGGAAGAAGCTTGCCGCCTCGACCCCGATGGGGTTCGGATGCACCAAGAGCTTCACGGCCTTGGCAGGAGTCCTTCGAGCGCGTTCCGGAGGTGCCGGGCGCCGGCCGTCTTCGCCTCATCCAGGGCGGCGGCCGACTGCGCGCAACGGGCCGCGATCAGCGGCCGGGGGGCAGAAGGGGCGGAAGCGGCGGCCGGTCTTCTGGATCCCCTTCCGCGGCGCTTGGCGGAAGCAGGACGGGTACAAGCCCGAGCCGGCGTTCGATGACGGTCACGCGCTCGAGGAGGTCGGCGATTTTTCCCTCGGCGTCGCCGCCCAATGCGGCGGGTCCGGTCCGCACGACGTCCAGCTCGCCGCGGATCCGGGCCGTCTCGCCGCGCAGTTCGGCGCGGATGTCGTTCGCTTCGATCCGCATCGCGATCCAGGCCGCGGCGAAGCCGAGCAGGAAGGCCAGGGCGGCGGCGAGCAGAGGCGCTGCTCGTCCGGGGATTTGCTTGAGGCGCATGATGCCGGTTCCCTGCTGAATGAGCATCGCCCGGGGTCCGGGCGCCATCAAGCGTATTCTCGCCTGCTCCCGGAGGGTCGACGGAAAGAACCCCGAACAGCCGCGAACGGCGAGCGCGAGGCAAACCGGAAAGGCGGACGCCTGAAGCCCTTCATGGGCGGTACCTCCGCCGTGCGGCGCGGACCAAAGAGGGGCGGTGGACGGAGGCCATCGAGGTTCCCGGCGACTCCATGGCGCGATCCCGGCCCGGTCGGCATTCCCGGCCTCCGACCAGAGCGTCGCGCGCGCCCGCCGCAACCATCCACCGGCGTTTCGCTCCGAACCGCCGCCCCGGCGTACGGCTGTTCGACCACTACGCCGGCATGACGGCGCCGATCCTGATCGACGGGATCGAGCCCCAGGCGCGGGTGTTCGTCCCCTCGATGGGGGTGTCGGGGCGAATCTACGCGGAGGCGACGCCGATCCAGAAGATCGAAGACTCGTGCGCCTCGCATGTGCGCTGCTTCGAGGACATGGGCTGGGTGCCGCAGCCGGTCGTGCCCGACAACAACAAGCCGGCGGTGATCGAACCGTCGCGCCACGACCCGGTCCTGAACGAGACTCACGCCGATCTGCTCGAGCATTACGGCGTCCAGGGCTTCCCTCCGCGCGCGACAAAGCCCCGCGACAAGGCACTCGTGGATCCGGATCGCCCGGCCGCGGACCGATGATCGCTCCCGCCGTGTTCGGCCCGACTCACCTGCCGGATGCCCGGAAGGGTTCGCTCAATGCGACGAACGTTCCGACGAAGCTGCCGACGCTGCCGTCGCTTTCCTCGAATTCCGCGCCGCTGAATCCCGCCGCCAGTCGGGGGTTGCCCGACCGATCCGGTATGTTGGAAAGCGAACCGCCCCAGTGGCCCTCCGATTGCACGATGGTCCTCTCCGGGTGGCTGACTGTCACGTCGGTGTGTTCGAACGTGCCGTTCGGGTTCATGGGAGTTTCGCCGAAATGCAGCTCGTAGCCGGCGGCAATCGACCGCACGTCGCGGACCTCGTCTCCGAGGAAGACCCCGAAATGCGCGCGCCGGGTGACCAGATCGCCCACGCAGCCGATGCAGCCGCGCAGGGTGTTTGCGGCAAAATCCGCGGTGATCGTGATCGCCCCCTCGTATTCGTCCAGCACGAAAGCGCCCTCGTCGTCTCCCCAGTCGCTTCCCGGAACATATGCATAAAGCCCGCCAGCCTGGCCGACGTAGCTCGCCTGCCCCTCAAGCGGCAGCTCGGGAGGGTTGGAAGTGTCGATCTCCGGGCCGTCCACGAGGGCGTACTGTACGGAGTCCCGGAACGACAGCTCCGGCAAATGCTGGTTGGGAAACTCCGCCCACCAGCCCGCCATCAGATAGTCGGCCGGGTTGTCGTCGTCCCAGCTGACCAGGGCATACGCCACCGACGTGCCTTCCTCCACATCCTTGACGAACGTCCAGTCCCGGGCCCGATGCCCCGGAATCGGCGTGACCGCGGACCGTGAGTCGACGGCATCGTCGGTTGTGTTCACGGATACCTCGCGACCGTCGTCCAGCGTCACGAACACCCGAAGCGCCGGCCCGGAGAACTCGGAGTTCCGCTCGAAGTCGATGCCGCCCTCTTCGGCGGCCGGCGGTGGGTCGCGGCGCGCGCAGCCGCCCGCGGCCAGGATCACAACGATGCCGAGAAGGATTACGGTTTCTCTCATGACGGACGATCTCCTCCCTTGAAGGGATGCCGGTGCCCGGAAGGGGGAACAACCGTCCCGCGCATCCTGGCGGCTCCCGAGGGGCCGCGCTCTCCGGGGGCGCCGGAACGCCGCCGCGCGGACCGGCCGGTATCGCGCTTCCGGGGAAGATCGATCAGCGCCATTGCGGTTCATCCGGTCCGATCCGGGGCGATCACCCCGCGAACGGACGAGCGGTCTCCCTCATGCCGCGCGGCCCCGGTTCGCGCTTACCTCCCGGCCCCGAAGGCGCCGGCGATGTGGGCGCCGGGGAAGTGGAGGTCGAAACGGCCGGTGGCGTGGCTCGGCCGCGGGTTGGTCTCCGCCCCGTCGGTGCCGTGGAACCGGCCCTCCCAGTGGCCCGTCCCGCTCGAGCCGGGGCCGACCGATCCGGCTGTCTCCCCGGCGAAGGAATCCGATCCCGCCGTCAGACGCGCCGAATTCAGCGTCACGCGCCAGCCCGCCAGGGACCGGCCCGTCCCGTCCCGGAACGAACCGATCTCGCCGTTCACCACGCCGGCATCCAGGGCACCGAAGAAGTTGGCCGTAAGCGTCGCCTCCGCCGTGAACTCGCCCGTGCGGCCGCTGACGATCCGCCCGCCCGAGGAATCCACCGTCGCCCAGACCCCGGCCGCCTCGCCCGTATAGGTCGCCGAGCCCTCCATCGCCGCCTCGACATTGCCCGAACCGGCCGCGAAGCCGGCCGCGCCGGCGAAGCTCTGGAAGCCCCGGCCATCCTCGGCCTCGTTCAGCCACCACCCGAAATAAAGATGGTCGTAGTCCGGGATCGACACCATTGCCCTGTCGTCCGGCGCGAACACCCAGGCTCCGCCCATCGCCGTCGGCGCGCCCGCGTCGTCCAGCGTCACCGAGCACGCGCTGCCGGAGCAGCGATAGGTGCCCGCGCCGCCCCCGAAGCTGCCGATGAACTCGAGACCCGCATCGGCGCCGGTTCCCTCCGCCGGGTAGGTGATCGAGCCGTTCGCCGGCGCCGCCGCCCGCGAGGTCGACCGGATCGCGGGGTACCAGCCGGTCTCGATGGCCAGCCCCGACGCCGGAATCGTCTCCCCGGTCAGGGCGCTCACCTCGCGCAGCCGGTTGAGGTTCTCCGGCGTGAACGCTGCCTCCTCCGGCGCGCCGACGTCGGTATAGACGACGAGCTTCTCCGTCCCCTCCGCCCGCTCGAACCGGGCCCCGCTCCAGCCGGCGATCGGGCGCG